>LRSK01000091.1 GCA_001563325.1 Candidatus Thorarchaeota archaeon SMTZ1-83 | reverse complement strand
AGTGTGGTTGTGAATCCAGTTTCAACAAGCCTAAACTTCGAACTGTTGCTAACTGAAACATACTACCTTGGTGACACCGTTGTTGGAAACATAACCTTCACAGATATTCTGTATGGACGCGGGATTGATGGTGCCATAGTCACTAGCGATTGGAACTCCTCTCATTCCACTGATGCCTTCATAACAGCTCTTGGCAACGGTGTCTATCGTATGTCCATAAACACAACGGGCCTTGACGCGAAGGTCTACTCATTTATTGTGAACGCCTCAAAGTATCTACACCTCAACAGGTCGATTACTGCCGACATTCTTCTTGCAGCAATTCCAGTCGAAATCGAGTTGGTGTTTACTCCCACGAACCCCGAATGGGGCGAGGATGTTGAGTTGAGTGCCAACGTAACCGATGCGCGAAACGGTGGCCCGATCATTCCTACAGGACTTGACCCAGAGCCTGTCAATCTGACAATAGCGGGAGCCACCTATGTCATGGTGCATCTGGGCGGCGGGATATACAACGTAACAGTTCCAACAACCGGCTTTGTGGCCGGGGAGTACACAATCAGTGTGAGGTGCTCTCTGCTCAACCACGAATCAAGACAAAGGGACTTCCAGATTAGAATCTACAAGGTAGCGGCCAAACTCTCTGCTTCTCTCGACCCGCAGGTTGCGGTTAACGGTCAAATGATTACTGTAGAAGCTGAGTATCGTATTCTCTCGGACGATACTGTCATTTCAATCGGTAACGTCACGTACAGTTGGGTGGGCGGAACTGGAAACCTCACTTGGGTACCGCCTCAACAGAAGTACATAGGCCAATTCATGGTAGACAATGCTGATGTTGGCAATCATCAGATTCTGATTCAAGCCTCTTCGAGCATCTACAAAAGCGTTACAACGCCAATTACAATTGATGTAACAGAGATTGGCACTTCACTTTCGCCTTACCTAGGAATGTCTGTGTTGTCCGCCGTATCTGGAGATACTACCAATGTCACTGTCTATCTGAACAATACCGCCCTTGATCTTCCGGTGACCGGAGGTATTGTATCCTATAGCATGCCCGGCGCTACTGGTTTTTTGTCTGACATCGGTGGTGGTTACTACTCAGGCGATGTGCCAACAGGATCGCTTGTCATAGGTGAATCTATACTTACGGTATCAGCTGCAAAAGCTGGTTTCACTCCATCTTCGACGGAGTTCACGATTACGATTGTGAGAATACCTACAACAATTCAGATAGTGGGTGAGGCACTGGAGAGGGCCATCTATGGTGAGAACGTCACGTTCACGCTTCGTTTCCAAGACATCCACAACGGTGTGGGCATAGCAAACGCAACAGCAACATATGTGATGGAACTGACTGGGGGAACGCTTCTGGAAATTGGCGGCGGTGAGTATAGTCTGACTGTGAACACAACCTGGGTCGCAGCAGGAATGCTCCCCCATGATATCTCAGTGACCTTCCAAAAGACATTGTATGACTATGCCTACGGCGTAGTGAAAATAGTGTCCCTCCCGATACCAACAGAGGTGACTGGACCCACCGAACTGGAGCTGCCAGTGGGCGATCCATTCAGTCAGTCCTTCCAGTTTAACGACACCTTGCACAACATGTTGTTGGATAATGCCTCAGCAACTGCATTTTGGGAATTCGGGACTGCTCCTCTGACGCCCTTGGGTGGGGGTGTGTACAGATTCGGATTTGCTGAAGCCAATATGACAAGGCTCGAGATTAGAGACAATCCCTACAGAATACGGATACAGTTCAGCAAGGCGAACTACAGCGTTGAGGAGATCACTTTCCTTTTGACGATTCGGGAGATCCGGACCGAGCTGCAAATAACCTCGCCCCCGTCTGCAACTTACGTCCGTGAGGTCTTCTATGTTGGTGTTACCTTCTGGGATCTTGACCACAATACTGCTATAGCAGGCGCTTTCAATTCCACCACAGGGGGTCTAGACTACATCTTAGAGTCAGCACAAGACTATGGCGATGGTACTTACCTCTTCGCCTTCTCACCACCTCAAGTTGATTCGTATCGACTAGTAATCACAATGGGTAAGCAGGACTATGCGGACGATTCTGAAACCTTGATAATCCATGCCGAGTTCGCTCCAGAAACTCAGACTCTAATTCGAGGGTTCATGTGGGGCGGAATAGTCCTGATCTTCATCGCAGGTTTCGCAGCTGCATATGTACGCATTTGGTCCGTACCAAAACTCCTGCGGATTCTCAGGAGAATGGTGGCTCTCTTGCGCAGGGGCCAAGTGCCAAGGCCTGCTGATGTCCGTGACAGAAGAACATTCTTGCTGGAAACAATGAATGAAGACCTCGTACCTGTTGGAATAAAGAAGACGTACGATGATGTGGCACCATCAACGGTAGAGGTTGAGGCGCTTGATGTGGAAAGGCTCCTCGATGAGCTTCAATCAGTAATAGGCCTGACAGAGGAAGATGTGGCCGTTCTTCAAAAGGACCTTGACCGGATGCGTCCAAGCGAGAGGGCCGGATTCATCGGAGAGGTTCTGAAACAGGAACGCGCGAGGAGGGCTCGAGAACTGGCTGAAGCCGAACTCGAGGCGGAAGCGCCAGAAGTTGTGACGGAGGCCGAACGCAAGCTCACCGAGGAAGAGCTCGAACATCTCAGAGAAGAGTTGATCAAGATGGGCATCGAGCCGTCTGAGGCTGACTTGATGGTAGAACAAGCGAGGACTCTCACAAAGGCAGAGATAGATGCCCTACTAGATCAGATAGGAGGTCTGAAGGAATGAAGCGTTCTGCTCGTTTAATGCCAATTGCATTTGTTGCGCTGCTGCTGCTAATGCAGATGATGATAGCGACTGGTCCAGTCGCTTCAATGGGTTCCGACCTTCTTAGTACTTCGAGCAATCTCAACTCGGTTAGTCCCGACATGAACGACTTGATGCTCGGACCGGAGGACAAACTCTACAAGTTCACTCTCAGCAACCAAGGTTGGACTCAGTGGACTGGAGTTTCTTCGCCGCTCACCGCGAATGAGTTCGGAAATAGGTCTGACACCTTTGAAGACAGACAGATGCAGTACGATCCTGTCGGTACAACGACCGATGACTCAGTGTTTGTCCCGACAGGTAGTGGTTGGGAGGCCTACAGTGTATCTGTAGACATCACTGATCTCACAGAGAATAGAACTTGGATCACAAATCCAGATTTCACAGATGGAGATACAGACTGGACACGGGCGACGGTAGGTGGCGGAGGTAACAGCGTGCCAAGTTCGATATGGGTTGAGAATGGAACCGGTCCCGGCGATGATTGCCTGGAATTTGAAGTTGATTCGACGACTTCCGGAACCTATTGGTACGACTCCGGCGACCGGGGTTATGCCACACAAACTGTGAATGTTCCAAGGGGTGAGGTCGTGTGGGCCGGGCTAAGACTAGACTATTGGGCGGATACACAAGACGATACGCACTATGGAATGACAGGGTCCTTTGCCCTATACATGAATGCAGAGGGGAATCGAATCTGGTATCTCGTCTTTGACGCGATTGATGCCGAAGAGACTTGGTATGACACAGGCTTGATGTACGTAAACCCAGGAGTGTTCAATCTCCCCACAGACCAAGATGTTAGTGTTGAGATTGGATTGGAGAGCACTCAGCCTGTAGGCTATGTGCCGGAGATAGGCCCACGAGCTCGTGTGGACAAAATCGAGCTCTACCTGAAGACAAAAGCAACACCCACAAACGTCAATTTCGAGATGAACGGCATTGCAGTGAACAATATCGGTTATGGAACGGGCAGCATCATTGAAACGCCGGCTGCTCCTTGGACCACAGACCCGGTACAATTGAACTTCAGCTGGACTCCAACGCCAGCAACACCGAATCCGAATAGGACTGTCTATTTGGACTACACTGTCACAACTAACCTGTACGCCAGAGAACTGGGAGGCTCTACCGTTTCTGAGATCAGTCCTATGGCCTATGGAGAAACCTTCTCAATTGAGAATGGGACCGATGCAACTTACACATCGTACTTCTATGCAAACATCCCGACCGGCTATCCACGGTTTTACTTCTTCAATCTAACACTTCCAGCTAACCGAGACGTCTTCTTCGTAGCTAGCCCTCTTGCACCTTCAACGAACCTAACATCTGGGTGGACTGGCGGCGCAGCCGGGGACGGCTACCTGAATGTTACGACGTACACGGTTACGACGGAGGCTGGCAGATATGGATACTGGAGAGTCAAAAGCACATCTTCAAACTTGATCTCAAACCTGGAGATCTACGACCCCAATGACACCACGTGGAAACCAACGGCCGACCTGAGAGCTGGAAACAGCAGCCAGTTCCGTGTATACGTTGGTCCGAGCTACGAAGACTCTGTCACGAACATCACGATATTCGACCCTGATGGCATCAAGTGGGACAGTGAAGAAGTGCTAGTTGATGCGGCTGGATATGCTACCAGCTCAGTCTTCACTTTCTTGGGCTCGACGGCGAGTGCCGGGTCTTGGATGGTTCAAGCCACGGTTGAGGACTCTGGAGCAACCGGCAATTGGCACTCAACTGGATTCTTCAAACGTACTTTCAATGTAACACATTCTTCGGAGCTGATCATTGACTATCCCACCGATGCAGTAGGTACCTGGACTGCAAATGTAACCTATGGAGATCTTGTGCTTGTTGTTATGCGAGCCAATGACACTGACAGTGATACTCTTGTCCCCGGTGGGGAATTGACTTACACCTGGGCTGCTGGGTCGGATATGTTTGATGACAGCGGCAATGGGCAATACACGAAGGTATTCGACACCTCAGCGTTGCCCGGCAAGGGTCAGTATGTCATGGGTTTGACTTGGACCGCTGGCAGTCACGACACAGCCCTGGCAAGCTTGACAATAAACGTGAACTACGCAGCCACTCTGACTTCCCCCGAATATCCTGGAATATCTGGACCGATTGGCTATGACCAAACCTTCACAGTAGACTTTGCAAACGTGAACGGTACGGGCATCCCAGGTGCTTCCTTAGTCTGCGACTGGGCAGGAGGATATGTAGTCACACCGATGGGAGGAGGATCATATGAGTTTGAATTGACCACTGCTGGAATGCCAATTGGCCAATACCCGGTGGCAATCAATGCAAGCACTTCATTTGTCAATCCTGAGAGCATGCTACTCTATGTGGATATCCGAGAGATCTACAACTCAGTGTCGTACTCTGCGAACGAGCTTTCAATACCCGTCGGCGAGGCTAGGTCCTTCCAGATTACCTGGATAAACACAGAGGATGACACTCCTGTTACTGATGGTGCTTCCTATATCTCATGCAATTGGACACCGTTCCACGAAACTGGAGAGAACAACTATACCATCTCACATGCGGGAAGCGGAGTCTACGATGTGACAATCTACACTGAGGATGATGATCCACTGACCGCAGTCGACGAATTCTTCATTGTCAGGTTCATAGTGGAGCGACAGGACTTTCAGAATCATACCTTCAACATCAGAGTCAGAATCCGCAGCCATAACACATTGTTCATTCTCGACGAACCAGTGCAACAGACATCGATTGGCGATACTATAACTGTACTGGTGTTCTTCCAAGACACGGATCTCCAAGTTGGAATCACTAACATTACTGGGAACGTTCAAATCCTCGTGACCTCGCCAACACTCGTCAGTGCACAATTCTCATTAGGTCCATCTGCCTATGGAGTTGGACATTACAACATCAGCATTCCTAGTGCGCAATGGGGTAGCGCAGGATGGAAGAACCTCACTGTCTTTGCCAACTGGATAGGAGGAGTCCAGAAGTATGTGGACCGCACAATTGATACGCGAGTCCGAGTTCTCGGGACAGACACCGACTTGTTCTTGGAGGAGGCACCAACTGCCACTTACTTCTTGAACGACTTTACCTTCACTGCGGTCTACTATGACGTCGTCAATTCCACAAACATCTCCAACAACACAAACAATGTTGTGCTCTCCATTACACCCCTGACCGGAGGTCATCCGGTGATTCAGAGTCACTTCACAGTTGCTGAGACTGGCACAGGAACTGGAGTCTACCGATTCATTCTGGATAGCACCAACTTCCAAGCCACAGGCACTTTCGTCTTCAGACTTGATTTCTTGTGGAGAAAGGGCGTCACTCCTCTGTATGAGAACCAGACAATGACGGTGTCACTCGTGGTACTCGGACGACCAACATACGTTGACTACATACCGGTCCCATTCACTCCCTATGGGGAGGATGCTGAATTCAGGTTTGGATACATAGACACGCTCACGGCGACAAGGATAGGGGAGTCTGGACAGCTGACCATCTCCTTGATAAACGGCTCGGTGAGCTTCACATACTCG
>LRSK01000090.1 GCA_001563325.1 Candidatus Thorarchaeota archaeon SMTZ1-83 | reverse complement strand
CATGACATTCATGGACCAGCTTCTGCACTGCGAAGATGACGCGTCAGAAGAGATGCGGAGGGCTCATCGCGAGTACACAGACTACCATAATAGGTATCTAGTCAAGTTGGCTGCTCAGAGGGCAATCTCTGACGACAACTTCCTCACGTCCATCACAACTCCTGACGGCCTATACAAGGTCGAGGAGGAGATTGCAGAGGATGCTGGCATCGACCCCAGCAATGTGTACGTGGACTACCCTAACAGAGACTCCGTTAGCTTCTATCCAGGAATGCTCTCTTTGGAAGACCTAGTCTTCTTTGAACGGGGAACACAGGGATACGAGTTCTGGCCCGTAGAAGATATCAGCCTCTTGGCACGAAGCTTTGCAAGAAAGATGAAACTCATTCGTGTCTACACGACTCGAGGATACAGGGCCAAGGTGAGAAAGTGCGCTGAGCGCCTGCTTGAGAGTGTTGATGCTCCAGGAAGTCGAACCTAGGGGCCTCTTTGCCATCGCCTACACACTGCTCGGGCTCAGTTGGTCTGAAAAGAGTAATATAAGGCGAGAAAGTAGGTTGCGCCTGGTGAGGACCTTGAACGAGGTTGTAGCTGAAGGTGCAATAGGTGATTTAACGAGCGATCCCAACTTCATTCTCATCCTGGTTGGTGCACTTTGCTGGTTGCTGGGATTCTATACCGGACCTTTCGGGCCGCTTTTTGCCACCGGAGGCTTTGTCTTGACATGTCTGGCAACTGCAGCTACCGCACTTAAGCGGCCAATGGCCAACGCTTGGCCAGGATTGATTCTGGGTGCGGCGTTCTATTTCCTTGGAAGCTCAATCTGGTGGATTCCTTTGGTGGGACTCTTGTCTCCCCTATTCACTGTCTTTGGGGGTGTACTAATCCTCTTCTTTGCTGTGCCCTTGGCAATTCAGAGCGGTGGCGTTTCTCTTCTACAGTCTTTCCAAAAGCTGTGGGAGGCGAGGATTCAGAAAGCAGAAGAAGAAAGTCCTAGCGAACCTGGGGAATCACAGCAATAATGTTCTCTTGGTCATAATCTTCCCTCGGCTTCGGAAGCACGTGGCCTACGAAATACCTTTTAGATGGGCCGCCGGATGACTTGTGTGTTCACCACCTACGCCCGATAGGAGTGGGAGACTTATGTTCACATGCAGAAAGTGCAGAGAACCTTTCTACGTCCAAGAGGCAGAAGAGCGATGGAGCAACCTTCGTCTCTACGTGCAATGCATGAATGGCCACAAGGGCAAGAGAGAGGTTCCATTATCGCAAGCTAAGAGCTCGGCCCCTGAACTATTCAAGGGACTGTTTATCTGTCTTGAATGCGGTTCGACAATGGGCCTTGTCAGTACTGACGTTCGAAAGAATCGAATGGAGTATGTCTTCCTGTGCCCCATTCATGGCCCCCAAGAAAGGCGCATACCTCCTCAGTATCACTCAGCCGTGAGTGAGATGGACACTGAAGAAGATACTGCGAAATCCGTATCGGCAGCAATGAACTGTCCTCGATGCGGAGAGAAACTCGTCGTGGATGAAATCGAGGATAGAGCTGGAGTTCTGTTTCTGAAATCGAAGTGTCCGCGGGGACATAAGGCCATGCGATTTGTACCGAGAGAAACTCAGGAGGGCATCACGAATATGGTGATGAAACGGTTTCTAAGCTGTGACTCCTGCGGCCTGCCCTGCAGCATTGACGATCGCTCTGTGAAAGGTGAAAAGCTGAAACTGCAGGTTTCCTGTCCGGTCCATGGGTCTAGCAAGAAGGAGATACCTGCTCAATTCGCTGGTGTTCTTGACGCCGTTTCCCAGTCGGTTTCGGAAGGAGCCATTTTGCAGTCTGTGTTGAAGTGTAAGGACTGCGGAATGCCACTCTCTATTCGCAGCATTGAGGACACTCGTGAAGGCTACAAGCTAAAGACAAGATGCTCTAACGGGCACACATACGAGATGGTTCAACCCCTTGATTGGAGTCCGGATGTCACCGATGAGATTGCAAAGGCTGTCTTGAAGTGCAACGACTGTGATCTCTTGGGTGAGATTCTCAGCCGAAAGGTTGACAGCAAAGGTGCAGAGATCGAGGTAGTCTGCCCTGTTCATCAAATAAACCGTAAGGGACTCACAGTAGACTCATACAAGCGCATCGAAGAGCGAGAGGGTGAAGTCGATCGCATTCCTTCTATTGAAGAGAGTCTCAAATGTGTCAAGTGTGGCACCCCCATCGTGATTCGAGATTCCGGATTCAGTAAGGGTGTGATTGAAGCCAAAGTCGAATGCGAAAAGGGCCACGGGGACAACCGCTACTACTCCGAAACTTTCGGCCCCGAGGTTCTGGAAATAATCTATGATCGGATGTTTGAGTGTCACAAGTGCCACCAGCGGATGGAATTCGTGAGCTTTGAGGAAGAGAAGGAGAAGGGTCGTGTCACGATCTCTTGTGAGAAGCATGGTGAAAGCCATTTCGAAGTACCTTCCACACATGGACTGCTGGTGAGAGATGCTTATGCCGCCTCGATGAATCTTGCTCGTATCGAAGCTCTGACCCAGTCTACACTTACAAGTGAGGATTCCTGCAAGCTCCAGTTTGACGCGAGTCTAGATACTGAAGAGATGCTCAACATCACAAAGAGTGTGATTGAGCAACATGATGTGCATTTCATTGCCGACAGCGAATCAAAGGGTGTCAATCAGGCATGGTACTATGGAAAGGCCCTACAGGGCAATCAGTTTGTGCTGATAGGTTCGGTGTCGGGGGATCTGCGGGAGATTGAGGTCAACGGATTCTCTGACAACGAGAAGAACCTCTCCTCTATCATGGCACACATTCGGGAGAATCTCAGAGAAGTTCTTTTGAGAGTCCACGAAGACGCCGACGATGTTCAGCCTCTCATTGTCCAGTGTGTCCACTGCGGTGCAGCTTTGGCGAAGAGGGGCCTCCCAGGTGAAACTACGAAGTGTGGTCACTGTGGAGTCCCGTTGCACTGGTAGCTCTCTATCTAGAGCCTGTCCACTCAATGGAGGGCTTCTCGGTGGCGCCGATATGTGTTAGAACTCGGTCAACAACTGAGTCTATAAGCTCCTCAACAGTTTCTGGCTTGTGCCAAAAGGCCGGACTTGCAGGGAATACTACTGCTCCAGCTTCGGTGACCGCAGCCATGTTACGGATGTGAACTAGGTTGAGTGGGGTCTCTCGGGGGACAAGAATCAGTGTCCTTCTCTCTTTCAGTGCACAGTCGGCGGCTCGAGCTATCAGATTATCAGCATAACCATGGGCTATACCCGCCATTGTCTTCATGGAACATGGAATGACAACAATCGCGTCGAGACGGTAACTTCCACTGGCGGGTCCGGCATAGAGGTCGTTCTCATCATAGGCCTCGTCCACCTCTCCCCGAAGACTTTCGGTTGTGAGATTCGTTTCATACTTCAGAGTTTCTTCTCCCCACTTCGATATGATTAGGTGGATCTCGTGACCCTGCTCTTTCAGCATGCGAATCAATCTGACGCCATAGATTGCGCCGCTCGCTCCTGTGAGACAGACCAGGATTCTCTTCTTTGACATGTTTCCGTCACTCCATGTTGACCTTTTGGCATCCAACGATTGCTCATTTGCCTTTCTGTGGTGACAATCCCCTCAATCAGAGAAGAAAAGCTAGGAAGACTGCTAGTAGAAAGGCCGCAACGCCTGCTCGAATACCCACCCGTTTCGCGATGCCGGCCGCCTCCGCAATGTCCTGAGTCAAGATGTCAAAGCCTCTCTCTCCAAACGTACGAAGGTCTTTTGCTTCTCCGAACCCTAGTCCGATTCTGACTCTTGAAACCTGCTCTCGAGCCCTGTTTGCAGAAAGGACGATTGCTTCCAAGATCTCCTGTGGCTTATGCTGGCCAACAGGAGGATACCCTCTGCTTGATGTTGCTATGGCATTCACAACATGAGTATCGGTTGTCAATACCTCAACGTCATCAAATCCCTGGGTCTTCAGTATGCGGATTGCTTCTTCGCGAAATCCAGGCTCCATGTTGTTGCCATCTACAGATAGCATGACAACCTCCCGGCTGCCAATCACCAAGACCATCGCCGTGACACCTCCCGGTCCCATTCCCTCCTCAGGACTCATACTCCCGAGTACGACTTGATGGAAGCCTGCAGATATTGGGGATCTCGGAGCATCAAAAGTCGCAAAGACGGCGCCAGAAACAGCACCCACATACTCTCCAGCCTCGAGATCACCTGGCATGACAGACACCGCATCACCGTCAATGCAGTTGTGAGCATCGACGACTGCTACTCTCTTGACTTGAGGTACTCTCTCGCGAACTAGGTTGGCTGCCTCTCTTCCAACCTCTAAAGAGATGTCATCAGTGAACTCTGGCGCGCTCGTACTTATCGCGAGAACGTCTTCGCCTGCAAACAGAGTCCACACTTTGAACTTGCCGAAATCTGACCAGTGAGGACCGGAGGCTGTGTCATGCACTTCTGTTTCTTTGATAAGTCGGTCAATCTCCGACATTACATGCGGGAAGTCTTCTTTCGTCGTAAGATTTTGCTGGTGAGTACAGCTTCCGTGCATCACAAAGGCCGGTACTCCATGATTCTGCCTAATGTGGTCCATTATGGCCGAAGGAAGAGAACTACTTCCTATCTGCCGAAATGGGCCAGGATGAACATACTGAATCACTCCTACTCCGACGAGCCCATCTTCATTCTTGAGGACAACAATCTCGACGGGCACGTCCTGCTTTTCACCAACCTGAGTGAGCGTCTTCTCTATTGGTTCTGAGTTGCTCATCAGATAGTCGTAGCCAAAGGCACGGAGTAGCTCAGGTCCGTTGATGCCCAGGTCTCTCTCAAAGGGGACACTGACCGAACGGAAGATGAAATGAACAGCAAGTGAGTATACTAGCATGGTCACGACCGCAAAAGCCAGCCAAAGGGGTGGCAGAACCAGCACCGATTCCGGGATTCCGCCCAATGCAAACGCTTCCAGATACCAAAGAATTGGTATCATCAGAGCTGCGATGAAGTTCCTAATAGGATGATGATCACTCAGTCCGGTCACCAAGAATGCAAAGGCAGTGTATGCAATGCCGAGTCCGAGGATCCAGAACCGGACCTCGTAGTATGTTATGACAAGTAGGTAGTCCAAGAGTCCTCCTAACGCGCCCGTGACTATCCAGAATAGAATGCCGAATTGTACTGCACCTGCTGTGCGTCTTGCATCAAGAGGGGATCCCTTCTTTCTCACGATTGCATAGAGCAGTGTAGTACCGACAAAAGCTGGTACGACGGTGAGCACCAGATACTGGCCGAGGATCCAGATGAAGTCGCTTCCGGGGTCTTTGAAGAAACTCAGTACGGAAGAAAAGAAGGCACCGAGAACAACCGTGGCTGTGATTCTAATAATGATGCCTTGGAAGGTGGGGAGACGCCATACTCTGGAGTAAAGACTGACAGTTTCCTTGACCTTGGCCTTCTCACCCAATACAGTCCCTTCCGATGTTTTTGTACCCAGTTTTGACCTCTCTTATCAACGTTCCCAAATGCTGGAGCTCTTGCGTCCTAACATAACCTTTATATCACATTCGATAATCGCATTCGATATTAGATTATTATCATATTAGATATTGCGAGTGTGTAATCTTGCCAAAGCCTGAAGACAAGGATTCTCAATGCGAGCCAATTAGGATGCCCCACTCCATACCTCGAGGGCTTCTGAAGCATGTAATCATCAGACTCCTCCAATCTGCTGATATGACAGGATCTGAAATGACGAGAGTTATGAGTGAGAGAACCGGGGAACATTGGAGTCCCAGTCCTGGTTCCATCTATCCTCTGCTTTCCCACTTGGAGGAGGAGGGAATCATTGAAGCGGTCAGGACCGAGGGGAGAAGTAAGACATATTCACTCACTGAGGACGGTCGCGCTCGATTCAGCGAGGTTCTTCACAAGCGGGGCGATGTGGAGCACAAGGCACGGCTCAATCGAATGATGCTATTGCAGCTTCTGGAACCATCAGACCGTGTTCATTTTCACATCAGCGCGTTCAATCATGCCATAGACCACATTGCTGATACGATTGAAGAACTATCTGCATCAGAGAAACGCAAGATCGGCGCACGACTGAAGAAGACATCCAAGAAACTGAACTCGCTAATAGAGCGGGTTGAACAGGGAGAATCATAGAATGGCATACGAGAATAACAATAACACAAGCCGCAGTGCCGCGATGAGGTATATGCTTGGAGGTCTGGCCAGACATCCTGGAGCAATTGCATTCGCATTGACATTGACGGTAATCACAACCCTATTAGTTACAATACCCAGCGTCATTATAGGGCTAGCTATTGACGAGCTGGAACTATCGGGTCTA
>LRSK01000089.1 GCA_001563325.1 Candidatus Thorarchaeota archaeon SMTZ1-83 | reverse complement strand
GGTTCCAATCCACATTGGTCTTGTAGGTCACATAGACCATGGAAAGACTGAGCTTGCAAGGGCAATCAGTGAGAAGGTATCCACTGCAGGCCTTGATAAACATCCTCAGTCCAAGCAAAGAGGTATCACAATTGACCTCGGATTCACCATGTTCACTTTGGGTGACTTTCTAGTTACGCTTGTTGATGCTCCGGGCCATGCAGATTTGATCAGAAGCGTTGTGGCTGGCGCGAACATTATTGATGCTGCTATACTTGTGGTTGCTGCGGATGAGGGCGCCGGGATTCAAACCGGGGAACACATTGTAGTTCTCAAGTCAATGGGAATTCAAAACCTCATTGTGGCGATCACGAAGACTGACACAGTCGATGATACTCGGATAGATGCAGTTGAGAGGCAAATGAAAGACATTATTGGAGCCCTGTTCTCAAATGTTGGATATGTGAGAGTCTCCGCCAAGACTGGTGAAGGCTTGGATCATTTACGAGAGTTGCTGCTGAGGAAGCTCGAGGCACAGAAGCGGCAAATAGATGGCCCGTTTCTCATGCCCATCGATCATGCATTCTCAGTCAAAGGGCACGGAACCGTGGTCACTGGTACGGTATTACGCGGAAAGCTAAGCACCGGTAAAACCGTTCAGCTTTCCCCGCAGGGCGACATTTCTAGAGTGAGGTCAATCCAAACGTTTGGTGAGGAACGGTCGGAAACCTCTGCAGGGGATCGTGTGGGTCTGAATACTCCTGATATCGACCACAGAATTGTCAGACGTGGTAATTATCTTTCAGAACCTGATACATTGACCAACTCGAAACACATCATTGTGCGCCTGCAGAGGAATGAACTCTATCGTGGTAGAGTCACAAAAGGTCTAATCCTGAGTGCCACAGTTGGCATGCCTAGCGCGACAGCTGAGTTGGTGCCCCTTCATGATGGGACCAGTGTGATGTTGGAGGAAACCACTGACTCATCAATTATGGCCGCACTATTGTTTCAGGAGGAAGTTCCTGTTGAGCTTGGTATGCGCGTTCTTCTGATGCGAACTGATTTTCCTCCCACGCAAATGCGCATTTTGGGGTCGGGTGAGGTCATCAAGATCCCTAAAAAGCTCATTCTCAAAAGAAGCATTCGTAGAATTGGACGTGTCAGTAGGATTCGGTCAGAGGACGTTCTGATTGAGGGGCTCGCCTCCAAAAAGGAAGTTGCAGAGTCAATATCAGGATCGCATGTGAAGACGCTGAGAGGTGTCAAGGGAACTCTTAAGCAGCCATTTGGCACACGAGGTGTAATGGTAGCTCGATTTGAAGCTCCGGTAGCGGACTCTGAAGAGGTAATCTATGAGAGATTTGTTGAGGAGGAGTTAGCATTTGGACATAGACGAAAAATTGGCTGAATTGATTCCCAAAGGAATGGCTGAAAGAGGTCGTATCACTATAGAATCGCTCCTTGCTCCCGTTAAAGACGTCCTGAATAGACGGAAATTTCCAGAGAAGCCTCTGGCTGACAATCAAATTGAGCTAATGTTCCGACTCCTTTCTTCGATGGATACTGACAAAGATCCTGCCGCAGCACGAGTGGGAGAACGAGAGGGGCGAGTTGCCTCTCCGTATATTGCTGAATTAGCTGCAGGCTTTAACCATGGTATTGGTCGAAGTGGTCAAGTCACAGCACCCCAACCCAAAGCACCTGGAGCCTCATTGATGCAACAAGTTGCCAACACAGTGGCCCTTGATGCCATCAGAAGCCTAGGACTGCCGAACGTAAAAAGCGGCCTTGTATTACCTCTCGCTACTGGCATGGCACTTGGCCTAGTTCTTGGTGCTCTGAGACGGGAATATGCTATTGATACGGTATTGCTTCCACGCCTAGACCATATTTCTCCTCAGAAAGGCATCGCCTTGACTGGCTTAGAACTCGTGGTCACTCCGACTATCTTGGACGGGGATGCAGTGCGAGCTGATTTGACCAAGCTGGAAAATGAGCTTTCAAGAAGGAAGTCGTGCGCCGTTCTAGCCACAACGACCTTCTTTCCACCAAGAGTGTCTGATCCAGTCAAGGAGATAGCTCGACTTTGCAGCGACAAGGGCATTCCCTTTGTGATTAACAATGCCTATGGAGTTCAGTCCGAGAAAATCATGGCTCACTTAGCGTCTGCCATTGATGCTGGGCGAGTGGACGCTATTGTGCAAAGCAGCGACAAGAACTTTCTTGCACCAGTTGGCGCATCAGTCTTAGTATCACCAAATGAAGAGATAGTTGATTGGACAGCTGAGAGCTATGCAGGAAGGGCATCTGCAGCTCCAGTGGCTCAGACATTGGGTGCTCTGCTTGCCATTGGCCGTGATAGATATGCGGTGCTTAGAGCTGAACAGATTGAGAACAGACTCACTCTTGAGTCAAAGCTGACCGAAATTGCTGAGTCTATTGGTCAGCGAGTGCTTGATATTGAGAACCCAGTGGCATCTGCAATGACACTTGATGGCCTCGATGCTGAAGCACTCGGAGGCCGACTCTACAATGCTCGTGTCACTGGTCCAAGGGCAGTAGGCAAGGGCGCGTTCGGATCATGTATAGACGACTATCCATATAGCTATCTGGTCATGAATGCCGCTATAGGCGCCTCTAAGGATGACATAGAGAAGGCTACCACGAAACTCTTTAAGGAGGTCAGTCGCTAGGTCATAGCCGGCCTGAGGGAGGGCTTCGCATTGGAAGAAATCGGTGACAAGACCGAGATTAGCAAGACCATAAGCTACGACATTCCAGACTCAGCAGTCGTGTTTCGCCTAGCTTGGTATGCAGTCGCTTCGAAACCCGGCGTTCTGCTGAATGAGTATAGCGAAGCTGAGAGTCAGATTTACAAGGGAAAGGCAGTCTTCTCATCAAAGGAAGCTGAAGCTGACGTGCGTGTTTGGGTGGAAGAAGCACAGAGAGTGGTGGAGGTAACTGGTTGGGGGGATGATCACGACCAGCTAAAAGCCTACTTGGATGAAATTGCTCAATCACTGGAATCTTCATTGAAAAAATATCAGTCCCTCCCTGAAGAGGACAAAGGGAAGCTAAGGCGCGCGCTTGTTGCAAAGACCTGCTGGGACAAGATTGTGTTTGAGATTCTCAATAAAGATTCTGCCGGTGCTGTGTATTTCCAGCTCGCACACGGTAGAGAGATGATAATCAAAGCCACCGAGGGTGAAGACATCCATGCTCTCACTTTGACCACTTCGGGCTGGCTCTCCAGAATCGAGGCAGTGCCCAGGGATGAAGTCTTACCGAGCAATATTGCTATGGAACTGGCTAAGAAGAGTGTGGAGTGGAAGAAGGAGACACAGGACATTATAGCACGCTACATCTGAATGTCCGACCTCTAAGCTTAAGTCCAAAATAATCCCTGAGCAGAATATGGCCTCCTACAGGGTCGGTGGTCCGGCTCCGTGGGCTTCAAACCCATGATCGTGCAAGCGATGAGAGTTCGATTCTCTTTGGAGGCCGCCATATCATAGGTTCTCATCCTCCTCATTATTCTGTAATTCATTCATTATACAATAGACTCCAAACCAATCAATCAGGAGCAGGAACATTCAGATTCCTCAGCCTTTCCATCAGCATTTGCTCTATCTTGTCTGGGGAGATTCCTTTTCTCTTTCCCTCCTGTAGCAACTCTCTTCTCAATCTCAAAACCTGCGTATTCCCTCGATATTCAGGATGCTCTCGGAGAAAACTGGTCACAACCTGGCGTGTAACGACATCAATCAAAGCATCCGAGGATGGCGATTTCGTCATCACGTGATTCCTGCTATTTTCAACTGGTACAAGTACTTCTAATCTCTCCATTATTTCTCGTGCAGCTACTTCGACTGGTTGCATACTCATATCCACAGCCGAAATTGCAGCATCCCATGCATACTTGGAGCCCGGCAGATCAAGTCTTTCACTTATTCTCAGGATGACTTCTTCAGGTATTGGGGTGCCCCGTTCCTTATTCCATTGAATCGCTGTTTCTAAAGAAGTGGAAACATGAATCACTGCGAAATTGCATGGTCTACCCATGGCAACTTCAAATAACTCGTGGCGCATGCTTGTATAGTAGTTGGTGTCATCATGAATAACAGAGACTCCATTTCCAATCAGCTCTTTTGTATATCTCAGTGCGTCTTTTCTTACTAGTCGCTCGTTCTCAGGTTTGAAATCTGCATAGAACCCCTCATCACGCCAATCATCTGTGCTCACAATCTCAACTCTCATTTCGCCTCGAAAATTCTCAAGTACAGCCTTAGCCAATTCTGACTTTCCTGAGGAAGGAATACCACACATTGCGATGAGAAACTGATTCATTGGTGTAGATAAGGTCGGTATCTTCACACAAATGAATATAATGGATAAAAGAAGTGGAAGCTGTAGGGGGGAATACTCCCGCCACTACGGCTTGATTGTAATCTTTAGGCTGTTAGCGAGGTCTTTGTATCTGTTCCTAACAGTGACCTCAGTAACGTTCGATGCTTCAGCAATCTCTCTCTGAGTGCGTCTATCCTCTGTGATAATTCCGGCAATATAGAGTGCTGCAGCTGCAAGACCACCTGGGTCTTTTCCAGCAGTGATTCCCTGATTTCGCGCATCGTTGATAATACCCATTGCGGTCTGGACTGTCTTCCCGTCTAGTTGAAGATCAGCAGAGATTCTTGGCATGAGATCATTGGCTGAAGGTATTGGTACCTTGACGTCAACATTCCGGAGAATGAGTCGTACGCACTGGCCCAGCTCTTTCCTATTCACTCTGGCCTCAGTGACAATCTCATCGAGCTGCCTGGGAATCTTATGAATTCGACAGGAAAGGTAAATGGTTGCAGCAACCATGCCCTCGATACTTCGTCCTCTGACAAGCCTCTTTGAGAGCGCCTTTCTATAGATTAACGCGGAGGTCTCTTTGGTTTCATGAGGAACTCCCAACTGTGATGTCAGCCTGTCCATCTCGCTCATTGCTATGCTAAGATTTCTGTGCTGAGAGCTGTGTACAAGAGTCCTAATCTGCCACTTCCTCATCCGGTAGATTGCAGCACGAGAAGTAGCCGCAATTGTCCTTCCGTTTGCGTCTCTATCACTCCAGCCGATTGTCGTTGCTAGACCCTTGTCTGCCATTGTTAGAGTCATGGGAGAACCTGTTCTGGCTCTGGCATCTCTCTCCTCTGCAGTGAATGCCCTCCACTCTGGGCCTGAGTCAATATGCCTCTCGTTGATGACGCACCCACATGACGTGCAGATGCTCTCGCCTCGAGTCAAGTCTTCATAGAAATCGTTACCTCCACATATGGAACAGACTGCAACGCCTTTCTGTCTGCTCGTCATGGAGCGGGCTGGTTTTGCCATTCATGATCACCTTGCGGGCTCCACCTCGGATATGGCCGCAAACATGCTGAGAGTGTGAGTGCGAACAAAAGTCACTCCGAGTGGAGTGTGTCCCGAAGCGCTAATTTATGTCTATATAAGTGTAAGCATCCGTGAAAAGATGTACTGGAAGTTTTCGAAACAGTACATCGAACTGAAAGAAATCAGATACAACTCAAAAGATTCGGCGGACGCCCAATGAGTCTGGCTGTGTGGGGGCAGCCAGTCCATGGAGAATGGAGCGGGCGTCCGCCTCTTTTCTTAGCGGGATCAAAGTGAAAGCATGAACTACTCGAGGCAATTCCATTCCTTGACTGTTGTTTCAGGAATGACATGAATGTTGTCGTAGTAGGTGTGGTTGGTTTCATCCACGACTGTCTTTGAGAGTGCGACTTTCATAAGTCCATTTTTCCTTCCCAGAAGGTACCCTGCCATGTACTGCAAAGGAACTTCCTGCTCGTCGGCCTGTTCCTTGGTCATTGCGCAGCACTCTACTCCCGGGCTCTCATAGATGATCTCGACCATGTCGTGTGAATCGCATGCTGCTTGTCGATGCAATAACTGCATATCATTCTCTATCCTATCCTTGCCACTGATTCTCTCTGTGGCTGATGCATCGTAGTGGAATGGGTCACCACTGAGTCTATGAATTGATGGAACCATGAAGATAGTCTTCTCCTCCATAGAGGCGATGTCATCCTCTCCTCCATCGACATAGCGTATGTCACTGCTCTCTCCGACTTTGTATCGGACCCAGTAACGCTTTGCATCAACTTTCTTGTCCTTACCGTCTTCCTTGATAGCGACCATAATGTCTTCCGAAATAATCAATGGCTGAAATGGGTTCTTAGTTTCCATTATTGCTCATCTCGATTGAATATTAACTATGGTTAATTAACGATGGTTATGCTTATAAGATTATCTCAAAGTCTCAACAAGAACAAAAGTGATAGAGTACTTACTGATTGTCTTAGGTGTTCTGATTTTCGGATTTCAGCACAGTGGCATATCTGCTCTCAGGGTCAAGAA
>LRSK01000088.1 GCA_001563325.1 Candidatus Thorarchaeota archaeon SMTZ1-83 | reverse complement strand
GAACCATAATTCTCTCGACAAGAGAGCTCACTAGGTCTTCGATAGTTTCCGGATGATGCCAGAATGCTGGACTAGCAGGCATCACTATTGCTCCCGCTTCTGTTACCGTAGCCATGTTGCGTATATGGATGAGGTTCAGAGGTGTTTCTCTGGGAACAATGACAAGTTTTCTCCGCTCCTTTATAGCACAGTCAGCCGCTCTTGCTACTAGATTATCTGCATACCCATGGGCGATGCCAGCCAATGTTTTCATAGAGCAAGGCACAATTGCTACTGCATCCAACGGGAAACTGCCGCTTGCAGGACCTGCCGCCAAATCGTCCTCACGATATCTCTGGTGCGCTTCCTTTTCTAAATCCTCCGCGCTCATGCCTGTTTCATGCTTTAGCGTCACTTCCCCCCATTTTGTGACTAGCAGATGCACTTCATGTCCAAGTCCCTTCAATTGACGAATCAGATGCACTCCATAGACTGCGCCGCTCGCTCCTGTAATGCAGACTAGGATTTTCCTACTCATTCGGCTGTCGACTCCTCGGAGTATTTTCTTTCAAACCTTATTCCTCATTTGCCTTTCTGTATTGACACCAAGTTCTCTAGAGCATGAAAGTGAGTAACATAGCAATTAGAAATGATGCTGCGCCGAGGCGAATTCCCACACGCTTCGCAATCCCTGCGGCTTCCGCGATGTTTTGAGTTAGTATATCAAATCCTCTCTCACCGAATGTACATAGGTTCTTTACCTCACCAAAGCCAAGACCCATACTAACAGGAGATACATTCTCACGAGCCTTGTTGGCAGCAATGATGATTGCCTCCATTGTTTCCTGAGGCTTATTCTGTCCCACTGGAGGATAGCCTCGACTTGATAGGGAAATTGCATTCACTACATGTGTGTCTGTTGTCAGGACCTCTGCATCATCAAATCCTTGCGTCTTCAACATTCGAATAGCTTCTTCTCGAAAGCCTGGTTCCATATTATTTCCATCAAGAGACAATAGAACGATTTCTCGATTTCCTCCGTCCAGTACAAGTGCGGTAACACCACCTGGTCCCATCCCTTCATCCGGACGAACGTCCTCTGGCACAGCTCTATAAACGCCTGCTGATACCTTCATCCTTGGATTGCTGACCGTGGAGAACACGGCACTTGAGACCGCCCCGACATATTCTCCAGCCTCAGGGTCTCCCGGCATCACGGAGACAGCCTCTCCATTGATGCAGTTGTGAGCGTCGACAATAGACACCCCCTTGATTGCAGGTAGCCTTTTTCTCACCATGTCAGCTGCATCGCGGCCTACATCTAGTGAGATATCATCAGTGAACTCTGGTGCACTTGTGCTGATTGTGAGAACGTCGTCCCCAGCAAAGAGTGTCCAGACCTTGAACTTACCGAGATCAGACCAGTGCGGACCAGACATTGCGTCGTGAACTTCTGTTTCATCAATGAGTCTGTCAATCTCTGCCATTACAATTGGGAAGTCCTTCTTTGAAGTGAGGTTTTGTTGATGTGTACAGCTTCCATGCATGACAAAGGCGGGGACTCCATGTTTTTGCTCAACATGATCTATAATAGCGGATGGGAGACTACTACTTCCAATCTGTCGAAATGGTCCAGGGTGAACATATTCGACCACTCCTACCGCAACGAGACCTGCATCATTCTTGATGACAAGGACCTCAATTGGCACATCTTGCATCTCACCAATTTTTGATAGAGTTGTCTCCATAGGTTCGGAATTATTGGTGAGATAATCATAGCCGAACGCTCGCAGAAGCTCTGGTCCATTGATACCCAAATCCCTCTCAAATGGGACGCTCACTGCACGAAAGATGTAGTTGACAGACACAGATAGCATGATAAACATGATAATGGCTACTACTGGCCACCAAATGGGTAAGACATAGATTACTCCGCCATACCCTCCAAACACAGAAACAATCAGATACCATAAAGATGGTATCATCAATGCAGCAATAAAGTTACGAATTGGATGATGGTCACTCAAACCAGTCACAAGGAATGCGAAGAGCATGTATGCTGCGCCTACACCTAGCATCCAGAATCTGACCTCGTAAAAATCGTTGCTGGAAATGAAGCTCAAAATAGCGCCGATTATTCCAAACCCAATCCATATGAATATACCATACTGAACTGAGCCAGCAGTGCGCCTTGCATCAAGTGGCGAGTCCTTTTTCCTAATCATTGCGTATAGAAGACCGGTTCCTACGAAAGCAGGAAGCGCCAAGAGTGCGAAAGATACGGCGAGGGTTGACGCGACATCCACACTTGGAGTTGCTAGAATTTGAAGGAATCCGGATAGCACTGACCCCAAAAGCACTGCTAGGAATATTCTACCAATGATTCTTTGGTAGGTTGGAAGCTTCCAGACTTTGGAAAAGAGTTTCACTGTTTCTTTTACTTTAGCCTTCTCGCCCAACTCAAATTCACTCTCTGTATCTTGGTTTCGATTTCTGAATTTCTTATCAAACTTATCATATCTAATTCCGGATGGGAAAAAAGTGTCACAAAGCCAATATTTATATCGAATGCGATATCGTATTCGATTATCGGATACGATAATTCTGGAGTTGAAGATAATGAATGACGAAACCCCCGAAAAAGATTGTGAGCATCTAAGTATGCCTCAATCCATACCCCGCGGGCTTCTTCGGCATATTGTACAGCGTCTGCTACGGTCTCAGGAAATGACTGGCACTGATATAATGCAACATCTTCGCGATCTCACAGATGGGGAATGGAATCCAAGTCCCGGTTCTATCTATCCCATGCTATCCTCATTGGAGGACGAGGGCATTATTGAGGCTGCTTCAACTGAAGGCCGCAGTAAAACGTATCGTCTCACTAAAGAAGGTAAGATGCAGCTGGCTAGAGTCATTAAACATATGACTGGTGAGGTTGGAGAGAAGACTCGACTAGGGCCACGACTGTGGGAGAAGCTTCTGGATCCTGAAGAACGTGTCCGTTTTCATTTGCATGGGATGAAACATTCGATAGAATCGCTAGATTCTGTTTCAGCTTCACTAACTCAAAAGCAACAACAACAATTACTTCCCCATCTTCAAGAAATGGAGGAAGGATTAGCCTTACTCATTGATAAACTAAACACTGGTGTTACAAAGAATGTCTAGAAACAACGGCGGCGCAACAATACGAAAGACTCCATGGAGATACATGCTCAGTGGAATGACACGGAATAAGGCAGTTGCAAGTGTAGGCCTGCTGCTTTCAATGATTTCCAGTCTGCTTACAGTATTTCCGTCAGTATTCATTGGTCTTGCAGTGACTGAAATACAAACGACTGCCACCTTGACAGCTCAATTCATGACCTATGTTTGGCTCATTGTCATCTTTGCACTAATCTATATGGGTCTCTTCTTTGTAGGAGGATGGGTCTGGGCGACTCTAACTCTCCGTTGGGAGCGAGATGCTAGACAAGATTTCTTCGAAGCTCTTCAAGTGTACAGTATGACTTTCCACGATGAGTTCGATAGCAAGCGGCTCCTTGCTGTTGCCATGCAAGATATTTCATGGGTTCGTTTCTCGCTCAATCCAGCAATGAGGAATATAGCAACCGGACTGGCCTCCTTTTTCGTAACAGCTGTTATCCTAGTACAGATGGATTTTCTGCCAGGGCTGAGTACGATGTTCACAATTCCACTTGGAGGCTATGTGCTCCCCGTCTATGGATTTACACTAATCATGCTAATTGGTGCTCCAATCTACTTGGCTTTCTCGTATCGCTATGCTAATGCTATTGAGCCTGTGAGAAGGAGCCGTTCAGAAAACATGGAGGCATTGACATCAGTAACACAAGGTGTGTTTCAGGGTATCGAAGTTGTTCGAGCATTTGATGCAGAGGATATTGAGGTACAGAAATTCCATGAAGTAAGCAAGATTCAGGAGGCACTCACCGCCAAGGAGGGAAAGCTCTCAGCATTCTATCTGCCTGCATTGATTCTTGCAGGAATGACGACCCTTGCATTTGCCTATGCAGGATATGCAGTCATCAATGGTGTCTTGAATCCCGGTCAGCTGATTACAATTCTTGGATTGCTCACAGCACTCCAAGGTCTCAATTTCCAATTTCCAGCTATGCTCCTTATGTTGAGGGGAGGCTATGTCAATGCTCGGCGTATTGTAGACTTCCTGAATTGGCAGGATCCAATGTCTGAGCCTGAGGTAGAAATCCTCGATGTTGATTGGACCAGTGACATTGTGTTTGATAATGTCAGTTTCAGGTATGGTCGTGTTGAGAATGGAAATCCACACTATGCCCTTAGGGATCTCTCTATTACTATCCCCGGGGGTTCTCGGATTGCGCTAATCGGTGGACCAGGCGCTGGGAAGAGTACTCTCCTGAAGCTCATGCTTCGTCTGTACGATCCTACTGAGGGAGAGATTAGAGTTGGTGGAGTCAACATACGAAACGTATCAACCAAATCTGTGAGAGATGTAGTGGGGCTTGTTGAGCAGGACATCTTTCTCTTCAGGATGACTGTTCGAGAGAACATTGCCTTTGGCAGGTCTAATGCATCTGATGAGGAGATTATTGAGGCAGCAAAACGAGCGCAAGCTGATGAGTTCATTGTCGACCTACCTGAGAGCTATAATACGATGATTGGTGAACGCGGAATGACGTTGAGCGGAGGGCAACGACAAAGGCTTGCGATTGCCCGTGCAATGGTTCAGGACCCTAAAATCCTTCTTCTTGACGATTCAGTAAGCGCAGTTGATGCTCAGACTGAATACCTCATGAGGAAAGCCCTCGATGAAGTAATGCGAGGACGAACCAGCATCACAGTCACTCAAAGACTGCGAACGCTAATGGAATCAGACATGGTAATTATCTTGGACAAGGGTTATCTCGTGGCTGCTGGGACCCACGAAGAATTGCTAAGGGAATCAGAACATTACCGTCGCGTATTTGAAAGACTACCTGG
Source organism: Candidatus Thorarchaeota archaeon SMTZ1-83 (assembly GCA_001563325.1). The sequence continues at coordinate 1,477 of LRSK01000088.1, read as the reverse complement.
TGCCCAGGAGCTACTTGCTACCATTTCCATGAGAGGAGGTGCTGCATAATGGTTATGCATGGACCAATGCGAGGCCGTGGAGGACCTCGAGGACTTCTGGGAACGAAAGAGAAGAGGAGCCGTCCAGTTCGAGTTCTACTTGGTAGAATGGTCCACTATCTTGGGAAATTCAAACGTATAGTCATTATTGGAGCAGCACTCTCTCTTGTAGCGACGATTGTTGGTGTCATCAATCCCCTTGTTCTTAGAGCAGGAATCGATTCTGTCTATTTAGAACAGTCTTCCAATACTCTGGTAACACTAACTGTCCTTTTTCTGGTACTATCGATAGTATCTTGGATAATGGGTGGTGTGAATACATGGATTATGTCTATTGCGCAGGCCGGGCTGGTTCAGAATGTACAAGAGGATGTCTATAGGCATTTGGTCAATGCTGATCTGTCCTACCATAAGGCAGAACAGGCAGGGAATGTTACTTCCAGAGTTACAAGTGATGCGACGAGCCTAAGTACAGGAATCCACGTTCTGATTAACTTTGCGAGCCAAGCTTTGACTCTGGGAGCATCATTCATCCTGCTATGGTTGATGTCGCCTTTTCTCGCATTGACATCTCTTATCGTCGTACCAGGAATATTGTTCATCGCGGGACTTTTTGGCACAGTGGGACAGAGAATCATGCTAGCTTCACAACGAGCTTCTGGAGAGGTTTCTGGCCAAATCGCAGAGAATCTGAGTGGAATTCATGTTGCTAAAGCGTTTAACCGAGAGACTGAACTTGCTGAACAATTGCTTTCATTGAATCAGAAGGCATACCGCTACGGTTTCAGGTTCATGATTCTGATGACTTCAATGCAACCCTTGATGATGGCCATAGGTCAATTCGCAATTGCAGCCATGCTATTTATGGCTGGTTCGCTAGCAGTTGGTGCACTTCCTTTGCTTTCACTTGGAGACATATTTCTTGGCATCTCTCTCGTACGCGGTATTATGTTTCCCCTCCTGGGGCTAAGCATGATGGCTACACAAGTTCAATCATCACTTGCAGCTATGGATCGAGTCACGGACGTTTTGGAATCAAAACCAGCAATCACTGATGCTCTGAATGCGGCTCCGCTCCGCACAGAGAATGACGGTATCTACTTCAAAGATGTGTCATTTGAGTATGTCAAGGATACTCCTGTTCTCAAGGATGTTGAATTCTCTATCAAACCCGGTGAAACTGTGGCCATAGTTGGGCATACAGGGGCTGGGAAGACAACCATCGCCGCACTTGTGAATCGATTCTATGATCCTACTGAAGGAGCTATTCTCATTGGCGACCAGAATATTCGTGATATCCAGCTTCATTCACTTCATAGTTCAATGTCACTTATTCCCCAAGAGCCATACTTGTTTGATGACACAATCATGGAGAATATCAGATACGGAAAACTCGATGCTAGTGATGAGGAGATTATCAAGTTGTGTAGGATTCTTG
>LRSK01000087.1 GCA_001563325.1 Candidatus Thorarchaeota archaeon SMTZ1-83 | reverse complement strand
AAAATCCTAAGAACACCCAGGCCTCGCAGCCCAACCATGATTCAACGTCACGCACTGGTAGGAAGGGCGAAACTTAGTGAGAGAGATTAGCATAGACTTGGGAAGGGACACATACGCCCCTAGTGACCGCGTTGAAGGCTGTGTCATCGTATTGACTGATGAAACATTCGACTGTAATTCTGTCAATGTACAATTCGTGGGAAAGGGAAGATCTCGAGTTGTTAGAGGTAGCGGCAAACACAGGCGCGTCTATGTGGAGGAAGTTGAGCTCGTTGATGAGTTTCTCGAACTCCAACGGGAGTCAACCATTCATGAAGGAGAAACGCGATTCCTGTTCGCTTTTGAGTTGCCACAGAATGCTTTGGCAAGTTACACAGGAACACATGGCTACATCGAATACACAATTAGGGCCAAGGTTGAGATGTCCTGGGCACTAGACCCGAAGACGGAAATCCAGGTTCCAGTCAAGACAGAAACACCGGTTCTGCAACCCGTGTCACTTCGGGATAGCCTCGTAGAGGACGCTATGAGGCTCCTTGAGGTTGAGGTTGAGAGGGATGTGGTGAGTCCAGGAGCACCTATTAGACTCGAAGTAAGACTCGGAGATCAAATCGACTTCCGAGGGTTGAGGTGCGAGATACTCCACGAGGAGAGAGTTTCACCCAAGGGGAAAGAAGAAAGGCACCGTATGGAGCTTGCGGAGTGGTATGCAGAGGAGTTTAGGCTCCCTAGGCATATCCCAATTGAGATTGAAATGCATACAAAGGACAGCTGGCCCCATGCGTTCCAGTCAGTGCTAATCACATGCACGTACATTCTCAAAGTAACCTTGGATATCGCTTGGAGATTGGACAAAGTAGTCGAGATTCCGCTCAGATATGGTAGAACTGAGAAAGTAGATGACGCTTTCATCAGTCTTGACTTTGATTTCTGAAACCAAGAGTCACTCCCATCCACAGAGGGAGGTCTATAGCCTTCAATATTCAGTGGGCCGCAGTGCGTCGATAGAATTGCCTATTAATATACGACGTAGAAATATGTTAGTTGAATCCACGTCTACAGTAGGTATCAGGCGGTACTTGGGTTGCAGGAACTTGAACTGGAAAGATATGCGGAGGAGGAGGACTCTGAGGAACCATATTCCGCAAAGATGTGCAGAACTGTCGCAGTTGTAGTATACTTCGTTTCAGCTCTTGTTTTCCTCCTAGCCTTGAATCTTGCAAGGTTCATACCCACCGATGTGGCCACTCAAATGGCACCCTATTGCTGGGTATGCATTGTAGTCACAGCCTCTTGGATTGCGATGAAGGCGCGTTCATACTTCCGAGAGGGCCTCGACCGACCCGACTTGGCGCTGGAATGACTCGGGCCTTCTCTATGCAGCATCGGTATTGTTCTTACAGAGATGATTAGCTATAAGTACTAGATGTTTCTGAAGCCAGATGCGTATGGGTTGGGGACACGGACGTACGTGACCTCAGGCTCAGACTCTTCGGTGGTCTGTAGATTGCACGAAACACAGATTGGGAAACCGGAAGATAGCGAGGAGGCCCCTGGATCGGGCATACTCCGATTGGCCCTAGTAATCCTGTGGTCTATCACAATCCTCAACTACGTTGTTGTTACTTCAATGGGACAGTTCTACGGAATTGACGTAGTCTTCCAGATGATTCCTTATTTGACACTGAGCATCACTGTCACCGTCGTCTGGATTATAATCAAGGTGTACTGGTACTACAAGCATAGAATATAGCCCCTGCCCGAAACCTTACATGGGCAACCATGACTCTCTTGGACAATGATCAGATACGAGGGCTCCATCTGGCGACCTCCCAGCGAGGCTAGAAGTCTTATTCTACAGGCGACAATCGGATGCTCTCACAACGCATGCACATTCTGTGTCTCCTACAAGGACCGACAATATCGGGTCCGGGGTGCAGAAGGAATTGCTGCTGACCTCTCCAGGCTGGACAAGTCGGTAATAGAGAGAGTGAGTCGCGTGTTTCTTGCAGACGGCAACGCTTTGGCAATGAACACATCAGATATCTTGAGGACGCTGGAGGTACTGGAAGATGAATTGCCCAACCTTGAGCGAGTGGGCACCTATGGCTATGCGAAGGATGTAAGAAACAAGTCCATTGATGACCTGAATGAGATTAGGAGGGCGGGACTAGGAATAGTCTACCTAGGTCTCGAAACAGGAAACGACGAGTTGTTGCGTTGGTCGAGGAAGGGAGTAACTTCAAAAGAGAACATAGAGGCCTGCAATAAGATTAGAGAAGCCGAGATTCCTCTCTCTCTAACCATAATCATAGGACTCGGCGGTCTCGAACACTCTGAAAGACATGCTTCAGACACGGCTAAGGCACTCAATGAAATAGACCCAGAGTATGTTGGAGCATTGACACTAATGATTCCTCGAGGAACACCGCTCTTCGAGATGACAGAACGAGGTGAGTTCAGCCCTATGAGGCCGGAAGAGAGTCTCGAGGAACTAAGACTCCTCATTGAACTGCTGGACTTGTCTGAGTGCGTTTTCCGAACCAACCACGCATCAAACTACCTACCTCTGGCTGGAACGCTAAATAGAGACAAGAAGATGCTGCTCCACCTTCTCGACTCAGTTCTAGGCCACCAGAATCAGACGTCGCTCAAGCCAGAATACTTGAGAGGGCTCTAGTTGGTCACTAGCTCGCTAGACGCCCCTACGTACCAAAAGGACAATACCTGCAATAGCTACCACGCCAATAATGCCTGCTACGATGGCCATTGCAAAGGGATTGAGAGGCTTCTGCATCGATTCTCCACCAGCGAGATTGTCAACGCTGAACACACTGTTCGACTGGTTTCTTCCCGAGGCTACTCCGCCTCCCAAGACGTCCACTCTCACCAAGTAATTGTCGCCATCCGAAACCTTCGTAGTGTCCCACTCATAGCCACGCGTAGTCAGCCCCGCTGCAATGGTCATCCAATTTGCTCCTCCATCGCTACTGTAGTAGAGGTCGTAGACGAGCTGTTCACCTTGGAAATCAATTGCAGCCCACTCAATTCTCTCGACACCGCGGAGCACTTCGCCGCCATTGGGAAGTGTGACCTCTACGTGGGGAGCACAAGGATCATGAGTCCTCCAAGCGCAAAGGGTCTCTAATCCTCCCTCGAATGAATCTGATGCTAAAACTGCCTGCGATCCTTCAATTCGTTCGACAGGGCCATGCGGAGGAGTTGCGAGGACAACAAAACCGAGGATGAAGAAAGAACTCAAGAACAACAGTATGGCGATTCCACTTACTAATCTCAGTTCAAGTCCCATCTTCTTTTCCTCCCATGTTTCGAAGCGACGTTGCTGAATTGGCATTGGCCAGCAGATGAATGCATTTTAGGTTTCTGAAATGACTGTTTCTTTCCATCCATACGTTCAGAACGAAACTGACATACATAGAAACAGGTCATTGTTCAGCCAGATTTGCCGGAAATCTTGAATCAGAATCTGTGGACTTCTCAAGAGGCAGAACGTGCTCTTTTTAAGGACGACATCGTCGGTGTGCAGGAACTCAAGGAGTCAAGTACATTGTCCGAGAAGATCTATGTCATCAGCTGCAGACAAGACCTAGCTAGCTTTGGTATCGACAGAATGCGCACGTCTGTCGAGGGCCTTGAAGCCAGAAACCTGTCCCTTGATTGGTCCAAGGTGAGACTGGAGCCGGTCGTCGCTGAGGAGAAAGTGCCATTTCAAGAGGGAGAAACCAGAATCGTGCCAATCAAGGCCATAGAGATTCCAGCCTATGCGATGGTTTTCCACTCTTTCTACGGTTCAAACGGCATGGGACACATCTCATGCATCGGCGCCCTGGAGTTCAAGCACTACTCAGAAAAGAGAACCGCGAACATGACTATGTTTCAGTCTAGACTGAAGGCCTCTGTCATGAAGGGTGATTTACTTGGACAAGTCCTAGTTGTCCCTGGCAAGAAAGCATAGCTTCTGAAAGAAACCAGGGTCTACTTGGTTCGCTTGATGTACCAGATGATCTTGTCGCTCTCTTCCACCATCTCGACTATCTCATGACCAGTCCTACTGGCGAAAGCTGGGAAGTCTTTCTTTGTGCCAACGTCTGTTGCAATGACTTGGAGAATCTGGCCGATCTCGACCTCATTGATCTCCTTCTTTGCCTTCAGAATTGGCATGGGACACCTCAGTCCACTTGCATCGAATGTTCTTGCAACGTTGTGGTCAGTCATTTTCAATACCTACATTCGGCCGGAAATGCGCTTTCGTTTTAAGATTTGGGATTGAACCAAGTTAACCAAGACCTCTGTAGGAAGATTACAGAGCGTAACCTGTCGCAATTCTGTTGTTCCGTTTCCGACATCCTTATGTACAAACGATTTTCCCGCAGGCAAAGTTTGGGTGAACCAAAATGGCAGTTTTCCAGCTACTATTGTTCGTCCTCTTCGCTATGGGCTTTGCTACTATGCTCAGTGGTTTCATGGCGGCAAGGAGGATGGGATTTCTGTTGATGCCCCAGGTCATGCTTCTCATGCTTGCAATGTTGGTCAGCCTCATAACACTGATTGTGGGACTTGTCTTGCCAGCGTTCTCTCTGGGTTTCATGGACCTTGTGCATTTACTACTACTCGTTGACTTCATCTTCTTTGCACTAGCATTCGTCTTGGAGTTCATACAAGTAGTACCAGTGTTAATGAAGACAATGCAGGGTGGACCAATCCACAGCTCACACATAACAAACCTGATTGTGTCTGTCTTTCTTTCCCTCGCGATGGTTCTATACTATGTTGACCTCGCAGTTCTTTAGAGATAGGAGATGATAACAAAATGACACAGTTGTATTTGGTGGGTCAATGGGGTCCCGAGGCAGCAGAACGTTGCTATGGACCGTTTGTGACCGGAACGACCGCTCAGGCTCAGGACATTGAAACCAACATCTTCTTGATGATGGATGCTGTCTATCTGATGAAGAAAGGCGCAGCTGAAAAGGTCAAGGCTCCTGGCTTTCCCCCACTCCAAGACCTCATCGATGCATTTCTTGAGGCAGGTGGAAAAATCCAAGTATGCTCGAATTCAGTCGAGTTCCGTGGAATCAAACAGGAAGATCTGAGGGACTCTAGAATAGAGATTGCAGGCGCAGCCACGATGGTCGATGATGTCCTAAAGCACGAGAAGACTATGTTCTTCTAAAAACCAGATTGGAGAGAACTCCTTACGTTCTCTCCGATTCATTTCTTCCGGAGATACTAGCTCTGGAAGGTCGTTCTTCAGCCTTCCTTCTTGGTAAAGTAAACGTAGATAGACTGATTCTTATCATCCTTGATAACGCTGTATCGAGTATCCCCCTCCAGTCCGAGATGAAACTTCAACTCCTCAATGGCGCCGTCGTCATCCTTCTCGAGATGGAGGTGTTTCTTGAGGAACTCGAGAGAGATTGCAACATCCTTGTCTGCAGTCTTGCTGGTAATCTCGTCCAGTCGTTCTCTCACCTTCATATCTATCGCAGTGTTAGATTCCTTGAGCTCTGAGATCTTCTTAGAGTGTTCCTTCCACGCCAAGACAACTCACCTAGCAGTCATTCGCTCTGATTGTTTTTCAATCTTTGGAGAGAGACTCAAATCTTCAAAGCGGATTAAACAGGACAAGAGGGGCTGGGAACTGGGGTCTCTGGCTCATAAGGATATGACCTTGTCATATTCTTCCATGATCACATCGACGACTTTTCCGACATCGACAAGCTCAACCACCGTTGTAAGGCGGTTGCCAATGCCTCGCTCTTCCACATGGTGCTTCGAGGCATATAGTTTCGTCCCAAATTCCTTGAGTTTCTTGGACTCAGAACACCCCTTATCTGCCAAATAAGTTCCATCCTGTACCAAGAGGATTCCAACTTCGTGCCCCCCTTTCTTCAGAGCACCGACTATCTCAGTCAAGTCTCGACAGTCACTGGAAAGCCAAATGAGATACTTCATCATATCCACCACAACTCTAGAATGTGACATAGACCTCGTTCTCAGTCAAAGCCTCAGAAACCGCTGACTCGTCAGCCACCTCGACATCATCGAAGATCTCTTCTGAACTGATGCCTCTACTCTCTAGAGACTTCTTGCTCGCTAAGATTCGACCGTCGAAATCAAGGTACGTAACCTTGAACATTCTGAAGGGCACTTTGTCAACCGTCTTAAGTAGAGAGTACACTCCATCCCCCATGAAGAGTAACGTAGGCTCATGGTCCATCCCAAACATCCCGACAGCAGCTCGCCAACCCTCGAAGTTGATAATCTTTCCATAGGGTCTACTGTTGACCAAAATGAGGACTTTGCGTTCAGTAAACTCCATCGTCATGCCTCCTACATACAGAAAGTAACGAAGCGGTCGGCCTCACCAACAAACTCAGCAAACTCAGTGAGTCCAGAAACCTCGACTCCCTCAATGAAGTCTGAACCGCTCTGATCGAACCCG
>LRSK01000086.1 GCA_001563325.1 Candidatus Thorarchaeota archaeon SMTZ1-83 | reverse complement strand
TGACGATTCATGGGCCAAGATGTTGAGTTGGGCTTCGAAACAGCTTGGGGCTCCAAAGGATCTGGAGCAGAAAGCAAAGATTGTGGAAAGCAAGCTAGTATACTATCCTTTCTGGGTTGTAGAGGTTGAAGCCAAAGCCGACTACCTGGGTACTCAATCCAAACCAGATTTTGAAGGGAAAGGACGGTTCAGTAGTGTAAAATGGAAAGATGTTGATGAAGATGGGCACATTGATCTGGAAAAGGATGTCTTTGTCCCAGCTAACACAAAGATGCCCAAACCACTCACCAGATATCAAGTCCCCGTAAAGCGAAAAGAGTTCTTTGACCGGGACCTTGTCTTAGAAACTGCTGGTTATCTGATGGCAACCCAGGTGGAGAGAGATGCAGCTATCGATTCTGCCAAGCGCGCAATGAGTTCTCTACTGCGAGAAGAAGCAATGAAAGAGGTCGACCATATCAGAAGCTTGACTTCGGACCTCAATATCCCCGCAGTGTTCCTGGTGCACGTTCCAGTCTGGCATATCAAGTACGATTTCTCCGTTCGCAAGTACGACGCAATGGTAGATGGTGCATCTGGAAGAGTCATTTCATTGAAGTTTCCGCGCAAGCTCGCGTTCAGAGCTATGACCTTGTTCGGCGGTCTGATTCATCTTGGCGTTGGAGGAGGCGCAGGTCTACTGCTCGTTTATCTGGGACTTACCCGTTTTGACGGCATCTTTCCAACAGTGGCGGGAATAGTATTCGGTCTAGGCATGCTGACATTTGCCTTCAGATTCATTGCCACTGCTGTGACACTGGAAGCAGAAGAAGAGGGAGCGGGCTAGCTGTTGGTCTGTTCAGATGTATTGGCTTCGACCGTTCGACAAAAGATAATAAGCCCTAATCTCCGGACGTTACCAAACACGAATGCCGCATGAGGAGAAATCGTTTGCAGTTTGGAATTTTCGACAACTTGTTCGGGATATTCTGGGAAGTATTCGGCTGGTTTTCTCTGTTGTTCTTCCTTATACCCATCATATTCTGTGTTGCTATGGTCTTCGCCATGAGAACTGCCTGTAGAGCGAGTTCTCAGGTGACACGAGGCTTCAGAGTGGAACCCCCATCCTTTGTGATTCCAGATCGCTATCGCGGACGAACGAGAAGTGATGGCACTGAAATCAAGACTGTGCGACTGCCTGAGAAATGCCCATCATGTGGAGCATCTCTCACACATGAAGACATTGACTGGACTGGGCCACTTGAGGCACGATGCAACTACTGCGGTGGAACAGTCAAGGCCAACTTCGAAAGTGTCTGAGATTACTTAATGTATCAAATTGACATATGAGAAGATGGAGTAGCGAACCCGTATGGCCGATGGATTCGAGATGCAAGAAGACGGCACACTGCTCGAGGTCAATCTGTCCCGAAACAAACTAGAAACCCACAGCGTCTACTGCATTGTCGATGAAGCAACTAGGAGCATCTTTCTTTGGAAAGGAAGACTCTCAGGCGTGCGGAAGAAGTTCATCGGTGCACATGTGGCAAACCGAATGCGTAACGAGCACGGTACAACCTTCAGAGTTCATTCAGTAGATGAAGGTGATGAAACCTCTGGTTTCTTCAATGCACTCGAAAGATGCAACGACAACACACCTTGATTCCTTTCTTGGACACAGAATAATGTTGAGCCACAAGATTCTATAGCCCTGCAGAGTAGACGCCCCACAGGTCTGAGAATATGAGAGGTCTCATGAAGGCAGCCCGAGGCGTCGGCAACCTAGAGATCAGAGAAGTGGACGAACCGAGCCCCGGCACAAATGAGGTTCTGGTGGAGGTTGCTGCGGCAGGCATTTGCGGTAGCGACATCCACATCAAACACGACCGTTCTTTCTATACTCCACCAGTAATACTTGGTCATGAATACTCAGGCACCGTTGTAGAGATTGGCACAGACGTCCAAGACATCGAAGTCGGCGAGAGGGTGGTATCTCCGGCCACGGCCTACTGTGGAAGATGCTATCAGTGCAAGACCGGTCACATGAACCGCTGCACGGCACAGGACAAGCGAATCTTGGGTGTTTCCCTAGCCAACGGGGCCTTCGCGAAGTATCTCACTGTCCCTGAGTACATTGTGCACAGAATACCGAAGGGGGTTTCTTTGGAAGAAGCCGCGCTTGCCGAGCCCACCGCGTGTATCGTACATGCCGTGGCTGAACGCACATCGATATGTCCTGGCGACACTGTCGTTGTTCAAGGACCAGGGACGATGGGTCTGTTGGCAGTTCAAGTTTCAAAGGCCATGGGTGCTGGTAAGGTGATTGTGACAGGTGTAAGCTCGGACCGATGGCGATTAGACATTTCGGAGAAGACTGGCGCAGATCTAACTATCGATGTGCAATCTGTAACCAACGCGGCTGATGTCGTTAGAGAACATACAGGTGGACTAGGCGCTGACGCCGTCATTGAGGCTTCTGGAGCCTGTGTAGCTTGCAGCCAAGCATTGGACTTTGTGAAGGTTGCTGGACATGTCTCTCTGGTTGGAGTCCGAGGCCAATCTATGGAGATAGATTTGGACCCGATGATAGAGAAGGAACTTACAATGACCGGCACCTGGGGTACGTTGCCCTCCTCTTGGGTGACAACCCTGCGTCTTCTTGCCTCAAGAAAGATTGACGTCGGTCCGCTCATTACTCACCGGATATCCCTTGACAATTGGGAGAATGGATTTGACCTGATGGAAACCCAGCAGGCAATTAAAGTCCTATTTACTGATCTAGAGTAGATTTGAAACACAGGAGCGTAGCAATAGTGTATCTAACCAAGGATGTGCCGAGAGAAGAGTATGAACCCTACAATGAACCGGGGTTTGAAGGAGTTCTCAGACGGCGACTACTCAACCCAGAGAACTCATCAAAGCAATTTGCATTGCGCACATACATCATAGACCCAAATGGCCGCACTCGCCTAGACAGGCACTCACACGAACATGGTGTGTATATGATGAGTGGTGTGCTTGATGTCCAAGTGGGGGCTAGACAGATGGTACTCCGTACGGGTGACGTGCTCCATATCGCATCCGACGAGCCCCATCAATTCATTAATCGCGCGAACGAATACGCAAAGTTCCTGTGTGTTAGGGATTTCCCATAGCGTTATGAGTGACTTGGCAGTCTTCTAGACTTCTGATTCTTGTCTTGAATCCTCTCTGCTCCAATACTGCAGGGTTTCTCGATTCAGGTCAATGAGGCCAAGTATGACCGGAATGGCAATAGCAAGTAGGGGGGCAATTTGAGCTAGCACCACGAAGGTGGCCATGAGAGGCCCCATGAGGCCTCTTGGACCGTTCATCAATAGAAACACTATCCCCATGATGAAGCTCAGCATGATAAGAAGAAATGCTATCATCCAGAATCTGACAACGAATGAGTCCTTGTCAAGTGTTGACCTCTTTCTGCCTGTCGAACTCATAGTCTTCTCTGATTATAATAACACACATTCAACTAAAAGCATTTGCAGGTGTTCTCAGGATTCATGCTTTCTCCGTCAGCTGAAGTCCTAGCGAATGACTAACGTGAGTGCAACCTCGTCAATCATTCGGCGAGTTATCTACTAGCTTGGAGCCCATTTGTCCAATGCATCTTGTACCGTAGCAACATGAGCAGTTGCAGGCCCTCCTCCCATGACTATAGCGACAGCAGCGGCTTCCATTATTTCTTCTCTGGTTGCTCCAGCCGAGAGTGCTTGTTTCGTATGGTATACCATACATGGCTCACAAGGTGTGATAATGGAAATCGCTATGGCCATTATCTCCTTGAACTTGGCCGACAGTGCTCCATCCTTATGTACCGTCTTAAGCAGGTCAGTGAACGCATTCCGAGTGTCAGGAATGTCTCTGTTCAGAGCTCCAAAGTGCTTCTGGAAGCTCTTCAGTGTCTTCTCTACATCCTGTTCCATATCGGTCAACTCTGATTCTAATCCGGGACACGCGTCCCCAGGTTCCACTCTGGCACGCTGTAGCGGCTCTGATATAAAGAATGCGCAGTGTCCCTTTCCTCTTTGGTTAGCGCCCCTTTGACAATCGTTGTTCCAGCCACTTCTTCGACGCTTCTCATGATACAGGCGGCAATATTCGCTTCAGATGGGGCCTCCGGAACCTCTTCGATGATGTTCGTGACTGTGTCAAGCTTGCTTTCGAAACAACGTGTCTTCTTCCCGTTTCGCATGTACACTGGTTGACCTACTGGGATTTCTAGACACCTGTTGAGGACTGAGAGGTCCGCATCTATCAGCAATGTACCGTGAATGAACGAAACGCCATGCTTGATCCACCCAGCTGTCCCACTGATCTTCTTCTCTCGAATCCTCAGGCACGATCTCTGAGAATCAAATCGTGCTGGTATCCCAATCTTCTGAAGTTGATAGGCAATCTCACCTACAAACCGCCTATATAACTGGGGAAGTCGTTTCGGGACATACGATTCGTTTTGGTCTGCACAAATCGTGAAGTTTAGATTGCCTCTGTCTTGATACACAGTCCCTCCGCCTGTGAATCGGCGGGCGATAGCGATACTGCTATCCTGGCAGTAACGTACGTCCAACTCCTTGTGGATGCACTGGAATCTACCCACAACTACTGCACGGTCGGCCTTCCAAATCCTAAGCGTATTTGTCACATCAGAAGAACGTGAGCTGACCTTGGCAAGCGCCTCTTCGATTGCCAGACTCTGATAGATGTCAAGATTCGGTCCCTCCAATAACCGCCAAGCCATTCTGTGCCGCCACCATCGAGCAATAGCGAGTCTGCTTCCTGTATGGACAGTTGGCCACCTTAAACATTGCCGCATCTGTGAATTTGGCTAGAAGCGGCAGGATGTGAAATGCTGGTGACAGAACAGCCCTCCGCCACAAGCTGGGAGCCTCAGAAAAAGTCCAAGGCTCAGAGCAGATGTCGTGTTTTCGAGGCATGATGCAGGAGGGAACTCTGCGTCGACATTGGATGCTGACGGCTTAACTTAAGGCCCTACATTGATGTCATCATCCAGATTGTGTTACTGGCCTATATTGCTGCCCCACACTCATAGCACATACTGTCACCCGGTCTTATCTTCGCGCCGCAACTTGTACAATATGCTAGTCTTGGTTCTGTTTGTCCTAGAGCGAACCGACCTACTTTTCTGATATTATCAAGACCTCGCTTGTCACTGTAGATTTCCGTGTATCCGCAGTTGATGCATGTAAATGACTCCAATGTCGCAGTCGCTAGTCCAGGAAGGTCAACTGCAACGTGGTGCTGCGCCTGCAACCTGTGAGGTCCAGCTATTCTATCGTCTCCACACTTTGGACACTTTCTAGAGATAATCATCGCATCTCCTCTGTGATTAGCTCTAGTCTGAAATCTCATAATCCTTTGCAACGACGCGACCAGAATTCGGAGTTCAGTTTTCATACTTTCATGAAAAACGGGTTTTCGAGGTAGTCCTTCAGGGCCTCCAGAAACTGACCCGCAGGGGCGCCATCCAAGACACGGTGGTCGACGGCACAACTGGCCATCATCATGGATCTCACTTCGACCTTCTCATCAACCACGACCGGTTTCTTCTTGATTTGGCCTAGTGCAAGAATGGCTGTTTCCGGTGGATTTATGACGGGAATGAAGAGGTCAACCTTGAATGGCCCCAGATTGGTAACTGTGAAGGTGCTTCCCGTCAATTCCTCTGGAGTCAACTCATTAGTCCTAGATCTTTTGCCCATATCCTTCGTTTCCTGAGCAATCTGTGTGATTGACTTCTTGTTCGCTTTCTTCACAGTTGGAACAATTAGCCCGTCTTCTGTGGCCATCGCAACTCCAATGTTTATGTCCTCAAACATTCGGAGTTCATTTCCAACTAGAGTCGCGTTGAACTTCGGGAATCTTTCCAATATGTCAGCTGCACCCTTCACGATTATGTCATTGAACGAAACTCTGAAACCTAGTTTCTTTGCGTTGCGCGAGTTGATCTCATCCCTCAGAGCTACCACCTCAGTCATGTCAATCTCGGTGATCATTGTGATATGGGGCCGCTGGGCACTCTGCGTCATTCTTCTTGCAATTGTCCTTCTCAATGGTGTAAGCAGCTCGGACTTCCGAGTCTTGCGGTCATCCAAGGCGGCAACTGGTGCAGCCTGCGTCGCGACCACATCCTTCTCAACGATGCGTCCTTCGGCTCCGGTTCCCACAACCATTGACAAGTCAACGCCAAGTTCTTCAGCACGCTTCTTCGCCCTAGGTGATGCCTTAATTCTACTAGTAGGCAGGACTGAGGTTGATGGTGCTTGCGGTGCCATTGCTTGTGGCACTTGAGAGGTCGGCTTTGGAGCATGTGACGCTGCAGTTTGAGGGGCGACGCCGGCGGCTTCCATCTTTCGTGGTTCTACGTCAGGAATCTTTTCGCCTTTCTTCCCGATTATGGCGATTGGCTCACTGATTGGAATCTCATCGTTGACGTCACAGAGGATCTTCAACAGTATTCCATCCGCTGGAGCCTCAAGCTCGAACTCGTTCTTCTCACCGAAGATCTCCACCACAGGATCGCCTTTCTTGACAGAATCTCCTTCTTTCTTCAGCCACTTGAGAATTACTCCAAACTCCATAGCAACGCTCATGCGTTGCATAATCATGATGGTTGCCAATGACTACACCTCTTAGGCAATCTCCCGGATAGCCTCTGATATGCGTTTGTTGTCAGGTATGAAGTACTGTTCCAATGAGGGACTGAAGGGAACAGGCGTGTCTGGTGCATTCACTCTCTTGATAGGAGCGTCCAACCAGTCGAATGCCTCCTCTTGGACTACAGCCGCCACCTCAGCGGTGGTCGCTCCTGTACGTGTCTCCTCAGTCACGAGTACGAGTCTTCCAGTCTTCTTGACTGAATCAATCAGAGCTTCCTTGTCAAGTGGAACCAGCGTGCGTGGGTCAATGACCTCAACACTGATTCCCTCCCTTCCCAGCTCCTCTGCAACCTCCAAGGCTTTGTGCACCATGAGGAAGGTTCCCCATACTGTCACATCCGCTCCTTCACGCCTGACTCTTGCCTCACCTAGCGGCACTAGATACTCCTCATCCGGCACCTCTTCCTTCTTGTCGTACACAAGCTTGTGTTCAAAGAACATCACGGGGTCCGGGTCGCGGATTGATGTCTTGATGAGGCCCTTCACATCATAGGCGAACGCGGGAACCGCGATCTTGAGTCCTGGCGTGTGCATGAACCAAGCCTCAAGACTTTGCGAGTGATGAGAGGCAATGTTCCTACCCCCTCCGAAGACGGACCTTAGGACGAGGGGGACAGATGTCTGTCCGCCGAACATGTAGCGCATCTTCGCCGCCTGGTTACACACTTGGTCCATGGCAAGAGTGATGAGGTCTCCAAACATGATTTCAGCCACGGGACGCAATCCTGTTATGGCGGCTCCCAAAGCCGCGCCGGCAATAGTGTTCTCAGAGATAGGAGTGTCTCTAACCCTCTCATCTCCGAATTCCTCTGCGAGGCCCTTTGTTACTTTGAAAGCTCCACCCCAGTTCCTTCCCACGTCTTCGCCCATTACGAAGACACGGTCATCACGGAGCATCTCTTCTCTCAAGCCCTGCTTCAATGCTTCTCTGTATGTAATCTCCGCCATCTAGGCCACCTCCATGAATACGTCGTCCAGGGTTTCTTCTGGGGCTGGGTGCTCCGACTTAATCGCAAAATCGGCGGCTTTGTCAACGGCTCTATGCAGGGTCTTCCGAATGGTTTCTGCCTGCTTATTTGTCAGCGCCTTCTTCTCAAGCGAAATGTTCTTGATTATCTCGACCGAGTCTCTGGCCATCCAGTGTTCGACCTCATCCTCAGGTCGGTATTTCGCTTGATCAAATCTTGAATGTCCCCTCATTCGATACGTCTTGCACTCGATAAGACTCGGCCCTTCTCCGCTCCTAGCTCTCTTCACTGCTTCAACTGCGGCCTCATAGACCTCTAACGCATTGTTACCATCAACAACCACTGAGGGTGTGCAGTAGGCCTCTCCTCGGTCAGCTATATTGTGACTCGGACAGGTAAGTGCTATCGGTGTCCCCATGGCGTACAGGTTGTTCTCGACGACCCAGATTAGTGGCAGCTGCCAGATGGCTGCCATGTTCAATGACTCTCCAAAGGTCCCGTTGTTGGAAGCACCGTCACCAAAGAAACAGACGACCACTTCGTCGGTCTTCCTCATCTTCGCCGAAAGCGCCGCACCCACAGCAATAGGCAATCCTGACGCAACTACTCCAGTCGCACCGAGGACTCCAACATCAAACTGAGTGATGTGCATTGAACCTCCCTTCCCCTTGCAGGAGCCGGTCTTTTTCCCCAAGAGCTCTGCCAAGGCTGCATTCATGTCCGCACCCTTCGCTATCACGTGACCATGTCCTCTGTGAGTGCTCTGTATCCAATCAGTCTTTTTCAGTGCAGTTGTGACGCCGGCTGCTATCGCTTCCTGTCCTAGATAGAGGTGCAGGGTCCCGGGGACAAGGTTCTCACCGAAGAGCTCCCATACTTTTTCTTCGAAGAGCCGCACCTTCAGGGTCTGCGTATACAATTCGACGAGTGTCTTCTTGCTCACTGCCATTTCCAATCTCGCCTGTTTCAGAGAGAATCAAGGCCGCATCCAAGTACTATTTCTGATAAAGGCTTCGAACTGGCAGAGTATCACGTGACATATCCTTCGCTATGTGTTTCTACTCGCACAGGAACCATCATATTCTGCAGCCCCAAGATGATGTACACCTAGGGATGCGGTCCCTGGTCAGTGCGTTTGGATTCGGAAACTGGGTTTCTCCGCCGCATCCCTATTCTTGCCTTGGTTCTTGCTATCTGAGAGCACCGATTTCTGCTTCTTTCTCTGTCACCAAGAAACTCATATCTTGGTTTTGAAACGGATTTCTGCAGTCCCAGCCGGTGTTGTCAGCCATGAATGATGAAGGTGTTAACGTAGTCTTGACGTCTGGCCGAACCCTCAAACAGGGTAGAGGAATGGAGCTCGGAAAACTGAATCAGGAATACATCGATGCGGTCGCCATCTGTGAGATTGACAAGTCCACCTTTTCAGCACTTGGAGTTGAAGAAGGTGACCCAGTCAGAATCGAAACCACATACGGAAGTGTAGTTGTGCGCAGCGCATTGGACCGAAGGGCTGAGCCGGGAGTCGCTTTCATTCCTTGTGGTCCGTATGCAAATGTGATTTTGGACTCTGACACTTCGGAGAGTGGTATGCCTGGGTTCAAAACAATGGATGCGAAGATACTTCCTGCAAAGGGTGAATCAATTCTCTCGACTGAGGAGCTTCTAAAGATAATGACGGAGGGGTCCTAGATGAACCAAGAAACTCAGGTCCTTGACCACATCGTCTGCCCCTTCTGTGGATGCCTCTGCGACGATATTCGCCTCGAGGTAAAGGGGAACCAGATAACTAGTAACGAACTGGGTTGTGCCATCAGTAAAGCGAAATTCTTGAGCCATCACGAGGATCGAATCACTCCCACAATTCGGAAGAATGGCACCCATGTTGAGGTTTCCCTCAACGAGGCGATTGAACGTGCAGTGGAGATTCTAGCTGCAGCCAAACGACCGCTGGTATATGGCCTTAGCTCGACAGAGAACGACGCGCACAGAGAGGCGTACAAGATAGCTGAAACAACAGGAGGAGTCGTAGACAACACATCATCTGTGTGTCACGGGCCCACCATACTGGGCGTTCAAGAGTCGGGGGAGGCAGCCGGTTCACTTGCTGAAGTCAAGCATCGAGCTGATACAGTCATCTATTGGGGCTCCAACCCACAGTTCGCTCATCCTAGACATATTAGCAGATATGTGCGAGTGGAGGGCGAGTATATCAAGGATCCTAAGGCAGATAGGAGGATTTGGGTCTTTGACATAAGGAAGACAATTACTGCCAACATGGCGGATGAGTTCGTAAAGATTGCACCTGGGAAGGACCTCGAACTCATTGGTGCGTTGAGAGCCCGTGTGAGAGGTCATCCATTGGAAGTCGATGAGGTGGCTGGCCTCTCCATGAAGCAACTAACAGAAATCGTGGAGGCTCTGAAGGCCACCAAGTATGGAATCCTCTTCTTCGGCCTTGGATTGACACAGTCCACAGGACGTCACCGGAACATAGATGCGGCAATTCGACTGGTGCAGGACCTAAACTCATTCGGCAAATGGAATATGATGCCGATGAGAGGCCACTTCAATGTGGCCGGGGCCAACAAGACTTCGACCTGGCAAACTGGCTACCCATTTGCAGTGGATTATGCACGCGGATACCCAAGATATCAGCCCGGAGAGTACACCTCTGTAGATGTCTTATCTCGTGGAGAGGCCGATGCGATGCTGAACATTGCAGCAGATCCGGCGGCTCACTTTCCGCGTCAAGCAGTAAAGCACATGGCGACAATTCCTGTAATCAACATTGATCCGAAGCGCAACATGACATCATTGATTGCTGAGGTGAATATCCCAGCAGCTCTGGCTGGCATCGAATGTGATGGTGCAGCTGCCCGTATGGATGGGCTTCCACTCTATTTGAAGAAGGTTATAGATCCGCCTGACGGAGTTCTGCCGGATAGAGATGTGCTTCGGATGATACATGACAAGCTCAAGAAGGTGGTGGGATAATGACAGGCAATATCATTCTCAAGAACGCTCGAGTCTATGACCCTACAAACAAGATTGACGGAGAGATCATGGACATCTCAATGTCTGATGGCAAGATTGTAGACAGATTCGAGGGAAAGGCTAGGGAAATCGATGTCAAGGGCCGAGTAGTTATGGCCGGTGGAGTGGACATGCACTCTCACATCGTCGGCAGCAAACTGGGCTTTGGTCGTTCGATGTGTCCAGAAGATCATAGGAAAGACCCAGTGCCGAAGACGAAGGCGACTCGTGGGGGAGTGGGGTATACAATGCCCAACTCCTATGTGATAGGCTACAGATACTCTGCCATGGGCTACACTACCGCAATCGAGCCGGCATTACCCGCTCTCAAGGGCCTAGGCAGCTGGGAAGAACTCGAAGATGTTCCAAATCTGGATTCAGGTCTTCTACCTTTGTTCTGCAATAGCATGATAACCTTCAACTATGTGAAGGAAAAGGACATCAGCGGTCTTGCTGGTTACATTGCGTGGATTCTGAGGAAGGTGGGAGGTCTCGGAGTTAAGGTCGTGTGTCCGGGAGGGACCTACGCTTGGGCTCATGGAAGTAATATACGAGAGCTAGATACCGAGGTACCTGACTGGGGCATCACGCCGAGAGAAATCATCCGCGGACTCTGTCAGGCAACAGAGGCCCTTGGACTACCTCACATGATGCATCTACATCCGTTGAATCTCGGCCGTGTGGGCAATGTGAAAACTACCATAGAGCATCTTGATGCAATCAAGGATATCAAAGGACACAATGGACGGAAGCACATCTGTCATCTTACGCATATGTCGTTTGAAACTCTCGCAATGCATGAAGACGAGAAGGCGAAGCCGGATTGGAAGTGGGTTTCATCTGGAGGTCTCGAATTCGCCGAATATGTCAACAAGAACGATCATTTCACTGTCGACATGGGACAGATAACATTCGGCCCTGCAACTACCATGACGGGTGACGGACCATTCCAATACACCCTATATCAGATGACGAAGAACAAGTGGGCAAACATCTGTGTTGATGTGGAGATGCCAGGCGGGGCAGGTGTCGTACCTTACTATTTTGATCCTAAGTCGCCCGCCAACGCGGTGCAATGGACCATTCCTCTAGAGTTCGCACTCAGCGTGAACGATGTCTGGAGAGTCATTATGACCACGGACCATCCAAATGCCGGGCCTTTCACCAAGTACCCCCTAGTGATATCTTGGCTCATGAGTAAGAAGCAGCGTGACACTTGGATGGAGAAGTTGCACAAGTTTGCCACAGAGAGATCGACACTCAAGGATATCGACCGAGAATGGAATCTCTATGAGATTGCAATCTCCACAAGAGCCGCCCCAGCAAAGATAATGGGACTGCCCAATAAGGGCCACCTTGGAGTTGGAGCTGATGCAGACGTTACAGTCTATGATTTAGACCCGAATAAGGTCAATCTGGCTGATGACCCCGAGCGCATAATCAAAGTCTTTGGCCAGTCATACCTGACATTCATGAGAGGCCAACAAGTCGCAAAGAAAGGCATAGTTGGCAAGACTCCACATGGCAAAGTCTGGTCTGTGCATGCTGAGCTCAACGATTCTCTGTGGAATCGTATCAACAAGGAACTCGAGGACATGATGAACCGTTGGTATGCCCACTCGTTCCACAACTATCCTGTTCCCGAACGATACCGTGAGCACATGGAAAAGGCTATCCTGGTCGACTCCACTGGAGTGGCAGCCTAGGCCAGCAGTTTCTCTAGCACTCTTCCAATCCTTGATATCGGACCAAGACACAACCAGAAGTGGTGTGTCTGCACAATGAGTCATGACGACCCATCTATTGATCTAGATTCAGGGTATGAGGGTGTAGCGGAGTTCTACGACGTCTTCGCCGACACCTCTGACCTCCCGTTCTACGTTCAATATGCCAAAAAGAAAGGTTCACCGATTCTTGATCTTGCAGCAGGTACCGGTCGCGTTACATTTGAGCTGGCTCGCAATGGTTTCGAAGTTACGGCATTAGAGAAGTCACCCTCCATGCTGGCTGTTGCCCGGAGGAAACAGAAAGAGCTCTCCAATGAAACGGCGTCCAGAGTCACCTTCGTGGAGGGTTGCATGACGGATTTTGCACTTGACGAGAAGTTCGCACTGGTCATAATCCCCTCCTCCTTTGGTCATGCGCTAACTTCCGAAGCCCAGCTCTCCACACTTCGCTGCATCAAGAACCACTTGTTGCCTGACGGTTTATTCATCCTTGACCTCTATCCTGGTGCCCTGAATCTGAATCCAACTCGGTTTGAGGATTCACCAGTGAGTCTCCCTGACGGAAGGGTGGTGACCCGCAGCGGCAGAACTAGTCCTGATCCTGTTACTCAGATTATTCGAATGGCTCTGGTCTACGAAGTGCATACAGCTGACGGTGAACACCTTGAAGTGATAGAGGTTGAATCAGGTGCATCAATCATATACAATAGAGAGGCTGATCTGCTTGTCAGAATGACTGGGTTCGAAGCAGTTGATGAGCTGGGCAGTTTTGAGGGGGAGCCCTATCATTCAGAATCACATCGACGGATTCTTGTTCTAAGGCACCAAGAAATGTTTCCAATGCCTGATTTGTCGTAGCTGGACATTCCTCTTTCGCCCAAGTATAGCGAGGAGAATTCCAATCTCAAAGCACAGCGTCGGCTCATTTCATTTCTTCTGGAGGTGGAAGAGCGTCCACTTTCTTGGGTTCACTCCGACACTCCAACTCTCTCTCGGTTTCCAGACTCTCCGTATAGAGAACATCTCCTTCTACTTTCACATCTCGCTCCAAGTAGATAGTCCGGCCATAGACACTACCGACTCTAGCACGTTCCTCAATCCTGATCTCATCACCGTAGAGCGATTTCGTTCTTGCTTGTTCTCTGACAAGTATCTCTCTGGCCTCCACAGGACAGGTCACTTCAGCCCTTCTTCCAAGTCTGAAACCATCTGCTTTAACATATTCCGCGTCCACAAGGCCCCCAACTATTATGCGGTAGGTGTCAATCCTGCCGGTGGCCGTAACAGTACCGCCCACCTTGATTTTCTTCTCACACTTGAGATCTCCAGCGACCTGGACCTTACCGCCCACTTCCAAGTTCTGCTTGAGGGTCAGTGGCCCGGCGATGGCGACTTTTCCACCCACATCTATTGATTCACCCGAGGCGGCGCCAGAAACTTCGACAGAGCCTCCCACGTCTATGTCTCCAAATGTCAAGCCATCTCCGGCCTTGAAACTTCCACCAACATCTATCGAGTGTACAGTCGACCCAGGCCCCACTACGACAGATCCACCAACATCTATCTCATCGATTTCGATGGCACCTGCTGACTTGAAGGTACCACCCACCCCTACCTTTTCGATGTGACCTGTGTTCACCCTCACTGAACCTCCCACAGCAACTTCCGCACTCTTGATGATTCCCTTCACCTTGACAGAACCGCCTGCGGAGATTCGTTCGACGTCGGCATCTCCCTCTACCTTTACCGACCCACCCCCAAAGAGCCTCTGAGCCTTTGCGTTGCCTCTAACGCTAATGGATCCTCCACCCTTGGCTGAGCCGCATTGTAGGTCACGACCCACGCTCAGTGAGCCTGCAACACTTATTGACTGTGCGTTAACAGATCGTCGTACTTCGAGACCGCCTCTCTCTACGTTGACTTCCGTATCAACGTTCAGATCCCCCTCAACCATGATTCTGTTGCCGGACTTGCATGTGAGCCTGCCGGCCTTGAGAGATCCTCGGAATACAGTGCTACCCTTGATTCTTAGTTCCCCACTAATCAGAACTTGGTTGCCCTGCTGCGGCAGAACGAAGTTGCAGTTCTCGAGCTCAACGTCGCCGTCAACGGTTCCGAGCTCGACTTCTTCCTGATTCCTGAGTACATGCTTTTCAGCCATTGTCGTACTTCACCTTGTCATTTCCTATGTAAAGCGGTTCATACTTAGTATATAAAGCGAAACCACAATTGAGGGTCACAGAATGTTACTACAAACTTGTGCACTATGAACCACTCCAATGCCTAGAGTCCAACAATCGGTTTTGGAACCGGGATTCCAACAAGAGATGCCATCCTCTTGTAGAGTTCCAGATACTGGTGTCCTCTGACTGTTACAGAGTAAACTCGCATTCCCTCCTCCTCATCCTCCTGCAACAACCCTCTTCCCAATAGCTCAGTGATGGACTCTTTTGCTCTATCAACCGGCATATTGGTAGACCTGGCTGCCCTCGTGAGTGGACAGAAGCCGTAGATATAGATGACACGAATAATCTCTGCATAGATGTCGTATCGGGTCCTCTTGATACGCTCTTTCTTCTTCTTCGGCATGCTGCCGCACCTGACAGGACAACACCAACGAGTCATAAAAACAGCTGTACTCGGACACAAGCATTGGCATCCGATGCTTGGTCTTCTGATTACCTTAGAGCAAGCCTTATGACCCAGCATCCTAAGGCCATGGCACCACAGAGGCTGCAGCATGATTCTAAGAGCCTACATCCTTAACAACAGCGGAGAGCCGGTATACTGGCGAACCTATGAGGGTGTGGGCTCGGTTAGTGAGAATGACCTTCCTGCACATGTGCTTGCGTGTGCCACGCTCTTCCATTCGAGTGAGGGCACGACAAGTGACAGGGTATACACTCTTGAGCAAAGCGGAGTCAACTGGTCGTATCTCTTCTTCGAGTCCTTTGCAGTGATACTCATGAGTGCGGCTGATGAGAACCTCGTAGCTCTCAAGAGAATGATGATCTCCCTGGGCCGTGCAATTGCCAATGAATATGGTGAGATTCTCAAGTCATGGAATGGCAACATCGGTGAGATCGAAGGGCTAGATTCACTCTTTGATCAACATGTCGGAATTGACCTAGATATCCCTTCAGATGAGATACTTGACTTGGCCAAGGGTATAATCGAATCGACTCTGGAAGCAAAGGAACTTGCCTATGCGGGCGTGCTGGATGTTCATGGTCAGATGCTGGTCGGCAACGTTCCTGAGAACCACCTCTCCAGTATTCAACAGGAGATATCCTCCGGGATGATACAACCTGGTGTAGATATGGTTCCTTCCGCAGTTGAAGTCATGGGCTATAGCGTTCAGATACTGAAAGTGAAATCCGTGACGGTTGCGGTTGCGGCTCAAAAGGATGAGAGCCGCATCATAGCAGTTCAGGCAGTCAGCGAGATTGCTGACGCACTAAACAACGCGATGTCCGATTGAGCACAAGTTCTAAATGAAGGCAGAACTCAACGCCAAGTCCGGTGATTTGGTGTGTTGATTGTTGGTATCAGTGGATCACCTAGGAAAGAGAAATCGAACACACGTTTTCTGCTTGAGAAAGCACTATCAGCTGCGTTGCAAGTGCTGCAGACTACAGGCTCAGAGGCATCTACGACCTTACTACTGGACATCTCTGACTTCGAGATTCGGCACTGCACTGGGTGCGATGCCTGCGTACGAAAGAAGCCTTGTCCTGAGAGCGCGCATGACGATATGCCAGAACTAGAGAACAAGGTTCTTCCAGCAGACGGGATCATCATTGCAGCACCGTCATACTTCACATCTGTACCTGGTGTGCTTAAAGACTTCATCGACCGCTCAAGAACGATGAAGATGTTGGACCATCAGTTGAAGGACAAGGTATTTGGTGCAATAACCTACGCAGGACTTAGATATGGTGGCCAGGAGCATGTTGTCGATGTCCTGAATCGTTATGCCCTCGGTCAAGGAATGATAGTCGTTGGAGCAGTGGGGAGTCCGGTTAAACATGGTACATTCGGATCGGGAAGCATGCAGACAGACGAGGGCAAGTGGCGCTCTGCGGAAGCGGATGTTCTCGCAATCGATGCCAGTGAAGAATTAGGCAGAAGAATCGCGAGGCTTGTTATACAGACTAGTACAAGTGAGGGCTAGTTATGAAGAAGCCCGCTAAAGCAGGACTGGTTCAAGTCTATACGGGAAATGGAAAAGGAAAGACGACTTGCGCTCTGGGTGCCGGTCTCCGTGCTGCTGGTCATGGCCTTGAGGTTCTCATGATTTGCTTCATGAAGGCCAAGGTGGCAGAAAGGAATGGTGGGACTGATATCAACTATGGAGAGTTCGCCGCAGTCGAGTCCATTCTCAACTTCCGAATCGTCCCTGTTGGTAGAGTGGATTTTGTGGACAAGGAGAGCCCTGATCCGATCGATATCGAAATGGCACAGGATGGATTGAAGCTAGCTCAAGAGGCACTTAGAAACAGAAAGTGTGACGTGCTTATTCTCGACGAAATCAATGTTGCAGTAGAATGGAATCTGATATCTCTGGAGGACCAGTTGAAACTCCTAGATGCAAAGCCTGATGATGTCGAGATAATCATGACAGGCCGCTATGCCAGAGGTGAGTTGCTGGACGCGGCCGATCTAGTGACGGAAATGACTGAAGTGAAACACTATTTCACTGACAGCAAGATGGCTGCCAGAAGAGGCTTTGAGTTCTAGTGATGAGGCCGCACTAGCGCTCAATCTGCATATCCTGGAGTGAATGAAGCAAGAATGTCACATGCACCAACGGTGTTATCTATCAGTGTCCTTAGCTCTTCGCCAGTGATGTCCATGTCATTAGTTTCTGCGGTCACTGCAATGTTGTTGTCCGATGTTATTACGAACTTGACTCCATTCACCTTCCACGAAGCAACCAATAGGTCGTACATGAGCTTGTGTTGTCTGTCTTCGGGTATGTTGTCGAAGTTTGTGAACAGTGCAGTGATGAACAACCACTTTTCATCCGGATCTGTTAGAATGAGTACTCTCAGCTCATCAAACTGATCTGTATCCCATACCATGAGAATCCCGTTCTCCTCCTTTGAGTAGACGATTCCAATCTCATCTAGCAGGCTGGCAATCTCATCAAGCTTGGCCATCGATAGTTCCTCTAGTCACGCTCTCTTTGACATTAGATAAAACTGTCTAGGATGCATGCATTTTCGATGCGTGCTCTCTTGGAAACGAACAGTTAATATCGTGACCACTTGTCACTCTGTTCTACAGAGGAGTGTCTTCGATGGGTGCTGAAAAGGCGAAGGAGAAGGACACTGGGAAGACAGAAGATCCTGAACTGGCTGAGATTCGCGCAGCTATGGACCGTTGGGAGTCCGGCACACTTAGCCGTCATTCAAAGAAGAATCCCGAGCGGAGTGATGAATTCATCAGTGTTTCGAGTCGCCCGGTGAGAAGGATCTACACACCAGCTGATTTGCCTGATTTTGACTACATGCGGGACCTTGGATTCCCCAGTGAGTACCCCTATACAAGGGGTGTCCAACCTACGATGTACCGCGGGCGATTCTGGACGATGCGTCAGTTCGCCGGTATGGCATCAGCCGAGGAAACAAATGAGCGCTTCAAGTTCCTCCTTGCACATGGACAGACTGGTCTAAGCGTAGCATTCCACCTTCCCACCATCTACGGAAGAGACTCTGACGATCCATTCTCATACGGCGAAGTTGGCAAGCTAGGTGTAGCCGTAGACACACTGAAGGACATGGAACTCCTGTTCGACGGAATTCCACTTGACAAGGTCACCACATCTATGACTATCAATGCCCCGGCCGCCGTCTTGCTATCAATGTACATGGTGACTGCAGCCAAGCAGGGTGTGTCTTCTGACAAGATCGGAGGTACAATTCAAAACGACCTTCTAAAGGAATACATGGCGCAGAAGTCTTGGATATTCGCCCCTGAACCATCCCTAAGAATCATCGTTGATATAATGGAGTATTGTGCAAAGCATATCCCCCGATGGAACACGATATCTATTAGCGGCTACCACATTAGAGAGGCAGGCTCGACGGCAGCTCAGGAGCTAGCGTTCACTCTTCTCAACGGCATGGAGTATGTCAGGGCCGGTAAAGAGCGTGGGCTTGACGTCGATATGTTTGCGCCAAGACTCTCTTTCTTCTTCAATGCTCACAACGACATCTTTGAGGAAGCTGCAAAATACCGAGCTGCGCGAAGAATCTGGGCACGGGAAATGAAGGATCGATTTGGTGCCAAGAAGGAACGGTCTCTGTGGATGAGATTCCACACACAGACAGCGGGGTGTTCATTGACCGCTCAACAGCCTGAGGTTAATGTGGTCCGAACAGCATACCAAGCACTAGCAGCGGTCTTGGGTGGCACTCAGTCCCTTCACACAAATAGCATGGATGAGGCTCTTTGTCTCCCGACTGAAGAGGCCGTGAGAGTTGCTCTGCGAACCCAGCAAGTCATTGCTCATGAGAGTGGCGTGCCGAACACAATCGACCCGTTGGCTGGATCGTACTACATAGAAACTCTTACGAACGAGCTTGAGGAGGAAACCTACAAGTACTTCGACAGAGTCGACTCACTCGGAGGAGTCATTCCGGCCATTGAGAAGGGATTCTTCCAAAAGGAAATCTCTGATGCAGCCTATCGCTACGAACGGGAGATAGAATCCAAAAAACGTGTCATTGTTGGAGTTAATGACTTCGTGTTGGAAGATGAGGCAATCAGGATTCCAGTTCTCAAGATTGATCCTGAGGTCGAAAGAAAGCAAATCGAGAGGCTGAACAAGACCCGCAAGGAGCGGGACCACAAGAAGCTACAGGAGGCCTTGGACGGACTTCGGAAGGCGTCAGAAGGCACGGAGAATGTCGTGCCCCATGTTGTGAATGCCGTCAAGGCCTACGCTAGCGTAGGCGAGATCTGCGGTGTCTGGAGAGAAGTCTACGGCGAGTGGGAAGAACCAAAGATATTCTGAGATTCTGGCTCCAAGGGCAAATCACATATGCTAGTTCAAGTGTTGTCCACCATAGGTGATAAAAATGCCTGTGTCGATTCGTTGGTTAGGTCATTCAGGCTTCCAGATTAACGCAGACGACAATGTCATCTATCTAGACCTATATCGGTCAAAGAAGCTGATAGAACGAGTTCCTGACGTATCTGACCCTGCTACAATCGTGCTAGTAAGCCACGGTCACAACGATCATTGTTTCCCCGATGCTATAGACGAGGTCCGAACTGAAGGAACCACAGTAGTGGCCCCAGCACATTGCGGAGAGAAACTCGGGAGTGACTTCATCTCACTGGAACCCGGTGAAACAATAGAAGTTCAGGGAGTTAGTATCAAAGCAGTTCACGCCTACAACGTGAAGAGATTCCGCTCACCGGGGCAACCCTATCATCCTAAAGGATACGGTGTCGGTTACCTACTGGAAGTGGCAGGAAACACCATCTACTTCGCGGGGGATACCGACGTTATTCCTGAGATGGAGGAGTTGGGTAGCGTAGATGTTGCACTTCTTCCTTGCGGAGATACTTACACAATGGACAACCTAGATGCAGCAGAGGCTACAAAGACCATCAAACCCAAGGTCGTGATACCAATGCACACATGGGACCGAAGCGTTGACGACTTTCAGAAGCTCGTCGAGGAAGAAACTGAAACCAAGTTCGTTTCTCTAAAGGAAGGTGAAGAATTCACTCTATAGAGGTCTAGGATATAGCGCTTGTATTTGGTTTGAATACCTCTCTCCTAGGATGATATTGGACTCTGTGTTCGGATTAGATTAGACTACAAGTCGTTTCCCGCCATCAACAACTATAGTTTCTCCTGTAATGTAGGATGAATCATCTGAGGCCAAGAATACGATTGCCCTAGCGACATCTTCAGGCTTCCCGACACGGTTCAAGAGTGATTTCTCAGTGTAGTAGTCGATTTCCTTCTCTGTCATCCCCCAAGTGTCAACGGCTCCAGGCGATACCGCATTCACCCTGGTAGGAGCCAGTTCTCTAGCAAGACCTCGAGTCAGTGTACTGCCCCATGCCTTTGTGGCTACGTATCCTAG
>LRSK01000085.1 GCA_001563325.1 Candidatus Thorarchaeota archaeon SMTZ1-83 | reverse complement strand
GCCAACAGACAACTGAAACAGCAGGAAGAGGAAAGACTCAGACGAGAGCGACTCGAACAAGAGAAGAGTAATGCGATGATTGAATGGATGTCACTGAAGCAGGGATTCGAGCTGGTTGATCAAAGACGCAGAGAAATCGGCGCGGAGATGGACAGACTTGAACTACAGAGGCGCCAGGGCAAGATCACTGATGATGAGTTTCGAAACGAGCGGGTCGGCCAGATTGGTAAGTTAGCTGAGTTGGCGGTTGTGGAATCCGACGTCAAACGTAGGTTGGCCGAGCTACTTGAGATAATCAGAAAATGAAATGACATTCCAGGTGGTAGGAAGAGAAGGCGGAAACGGCAGAAACTCAGGGAGTTCCTGCCAGGTTCATGCTACGCATAGTGGCCTTGATTTATCATTGCATCGGCAACCTTCAGGAAACCCGCAATGTTGGCTCCAAGAACATAGTTACCCTTGTCACCGAATTTCTCAGAAGTCTTGTATGCGTTCTCATGGATCGCCGTCATGATCCCGTGAAGCTTCCTGTCGACTTCTTCACGTGTCCAGAAGAAGCGCTGACTGTTCTGTGCCATCTCGAGCCCTGAAACTGAAACACCACCTGCATTGGCGGCTTTTCCAGGACCGTATAGAACCTTGGCCTTCTGGAATATCTCAATTGCCTCTGGCACACAGGGCATATTGGCACCCTCGCCAATGGCTATAACGCCATTGTCAACAAGCATCTTAGCCTCCTTGGCATCAACTTCATTCTGAGTCGCACTTGGCAAGCCTATGTCACACTTGAGTTCCCATGGACTTCCTTTGTCCGAATAGTCTACATTGAACTTCTCGGCATACTCCTTGATACGTCCTCTGCGTACGTTCTTCAATTCCATGACCCAAGCAAGCTTCTCGCGGTCAATACCATCGGGATCATGAATCCATCCGCTAGAGTCGCTAAGAGCAATCACCTTTGCACCAAGGTCTATGCACTTCTCAGTGGCATATTGCGCGACATTGCCTGACCCAGAAACCACAGCAGTCTTACCCTTTAGACTCTCGCCTTTGGTCTTCAACATCTCCTCAACGAAATACACGCATCCATATCCTGTTGCCTCTGGACGAATCAGAGAACCCCCGTAGGTAGGCCCTTTTCCAGTAAGAACGCAGGTCCCATGAACACCAGTCGCCTTGCGGAATACGCCGTACAGATAGCCAATCTCACGAGCACCGACACCTATGTCTCCTGCGGGCACATCTATGAACTGTCCAATGTGCCGGTAAAGCTCAAGCATGAAGCTTGTGCAGAAATTCTCCACCTCGGCATCTGTCTTCCCCTTCGGATCAAAGTCAGAACCGCCCTTGCCACCGCCCATGGGCAGAGTTGTCAGGCTGTTCTTGAATACTTGCTCGAAACCCAGGAACTTCAAGACACCTTGTGTCACAGTCGGATGGAATCTGAGACCACCTTTGTACGGCCCGATGGCTGAGTTGAATTGAACCCTGAGACCTCTGTTTACCTGAACGTTCCCATCTTTGTCTTTCCATGGTACACGGAATTGGATGATTCGCTCGGGCTCCACAATCCGCTCAAGAATAGAATGTTCCTTGTACTGGGGGTACTTCTTGATTGCGGGCTCAAGAGATTCCAAAACCTCGAGAACGGCCTGATGGAAGACCTTCTGATGAGGGTCCTTCTCAATGACCTGATTATATACAGACTCTATGTAAGCATCCAACAGTCTTCACTCACCATAAAGTGATTGACGGACCGGCCCGCGTAATGGCTTGCACATAAATGAATCGGAAACGACCACGTGCGGAAGAGGTGCAACAAACCAGTCAGGAAAGGGTCCAAGAGCCTTCTGGCCTAGGTTGATTTAAGATAACAGTCATTAGTCACAACTCAGAAGGCAAGAAAGGAGAGAGAACATGTCAGACTTCGAGCAGGAATGGATATCTCCGATTCTGGAGGTCTACAAGAAAGGGGAGATAACCCACAAGTACTCTGCTATCCTCGGCCTTAATCCACTTGGCCAGATGGTGTGCAGACATATCTACGAGAGAGACACATTCGAAACTGTTCTCGTCGTCAATTCTCCTTCCTTCGCAGTGTGGAACAGATATCCTGCCGATGTCAAGCCGCCGGTCATCCCTGTACAGGGAATGGTATCGGGTGACGTGATGCTCCTCTTTGGTGACGTCATAATTCGTGAGTATGAGTGGGTTCCAGACCTTTTATTCTACCTGCAAAGCAATGTCCCCACAGAAACAGTCCTTGCACTCATGGCGCACGATGGCCCAACGTGTGGCCAAGTCACCTCTTCCAAGGGTGAAAGACTACTTGACAAGATGGAAGTGCAGTTGGGTAGGTCTGACTTCTACGACGGTCTGATTGCCCCACTTCTAAGTGTAGGTCCCGTAGCCGAACTGGATTTAGTTGTGATATTTCTTGAAGAGTCCACAGAGAAGGAGGTTCTGCTTCAAGTAGACGACACAACGGTCTGTGTTGGTGAGATTGAACGCGCCCTGCACCTTCTTGATATTGGATTGGATCTCAAATCGGAAAACGTCGTGGGGAAGTCAGAAGAGGAAGGAGCATGAGTCTACTCTAGATGATTCTTCCTTCTAGTTCGCCCGAATCCTGTACGATTCCTCTCCCAACCCACCAAGTCATCAGAGGAGAGCGACTCACTGCGTAGTCCGCCATCGCACTCTTGGCACATCAGAGCCCTGGTTGTGTTGACATTCACAATCTTTCCGCACGAAATGCATGTCCAGAGACCTGACTGTAGTAACTTAGTCTTCCGGAACACAATGCGGGCTAGATCCTTCAGTGATTCTGGACACTCTTCAGCTACTCCAATGACTCCTTCTTTCGACCACTCGCAAATCACTGAAACCAGAGTGGTTGTGAGTTCTATGACTCTTGTCGTAGCCTCCTCGATCTGTTGAGAAGTTTCTGATTTCGTGTCAATGGGCACCTGAGGGGCCTGTGCAAGAAGCTCCAAAAACACGAAGAAAGCGGGAACGGGGAACCTATCCTTCCCCTTGGCCTCAACCATCTGCCCAAGGACAGCGGACATCATCAAGGTCTGCGTGTAGTCCTCCTGAAGGATGTTGGAGATTTCGTCCACAATCTTGGTGGCGTTGATTTGATACTTATCGGGGTTCAGGTTGTTCTCTTTCGCCAGTGCCCCGACTGCGTCGATGAGTCCCTCACCCTCCTTCATGGTTTCGTTGACTCGACTGGCCACACTGTCGTAGCTCAGGCCAGCGTCCTTGGCAATCTTCTGCAGAAGTTCTCTGGCGGTAAGACTCAATTGAAACACGTACCTGAACAAGCTCAGGGAATTCTTCAATGACAACCATTTTAGGTTGTGTGTATGATGTTACAGTGCGCGTACAACGCAATTAGGTGAATCCGCAAATGATGTTGTCTGACGTAGACATCGAGAAGGCGATGAAAGCAGGAGCAATCACCATCGATCCTTATGACCCAGAATTACTTGGACCATGTAGCGTAGACTTGAAACTGGACAGCATATTCAGAATATACAATCCAGGTTCTCCCATTGATGTTCGTTCAGAGGAGGCTCTAGACAGAGACACAAAGCTTGTTGATACTCGAGGGGAGCCCTTCATGATTCTTCCCGGGCAGTTTGTGCTCGCGCAGACAGTGGAGAGAATCACACTTAGTTCGGAATACGCAGCGCTCCTTGAAGGCAAGTCAAGCATTGCACGCTTGGGTATAATTGTGCATGCTGCTGGTCTGGTCAACCCAGGCACTGGTTCTGAGAAGCCAGGAAAACTGACGCTGGAGATCTACTGCGAGAATCTGAGCCCGGTGCTACTATACCCTGAGATGCCAATTGTACAGATAATGTTCGTTCTCCTGAGCAGCCCCTCAAGGACCGGATATGACCATAGATCCAGCAGTCGCTTCATTGGTCAAGGTCGTCCTGATGTGACGTAGCCAAGGAAAGTCTCTTTAAGGAAATGATGTCGCCCGAACTTGGCGGTCTGGCATGAAAGAGTATGACGTAGTGCTTGCGAGTGGTGCGGAACATCTCAAGGACCAGTTCGAGAAACACGGCTACCGGGTTTTCATTTCGAACCTCAACTATGATGGACGACGCTTGTTCCCAAACGCTGACCTCTACGCACGACTCGGCGATGTAGCGGAGCTTTCAAATCGAAGGGTCGTTGTCGTCCAGAGTTGCACAGGAGCAGGACCAGCGGAGGCGGAGCGATATACTACTGCCGACCGTGTAATCGAGCTACTGCTGATTCTTGACATCTTGAAGAATCCTATGGAAGTTGAGAAAGTAGGACATAAGGAGTACTCAGAAACTCCCGTTTCACAGCCTTCAAGGGTCGAGGTCATCCTGACCTTTCAACCGTTCGCGCTACAGGACAAGGTCTTCAAGACCGGTGAGGCCGTATCTGGAAGGTGGGCAACACGGAAGATTGCGGAGGGTTGCGAGAAGATCTGGGTCGTGAACCCTCATGCCCCAAGCAGCCTCCCATGGGTTCAGGATCTTATCGGTAAGGGACTTTACGAGGAGATAGATGTCATACCGGACCTGATAGAGTTCGCGCACAAGCGATTTGGCTTCACAGACTGCCTAGTCGTAACGCCTGACGAAGGAGCACGAGAGAGATACAACATCGAAGGTTTTGGGAAGAGCCGCACAAACTCGTACTGCGTGGAGTTGCACGGCGAAGTGGATGTCAAAGACAGGGAAGTGATTGTCATAGACGACCTTACCAAGAGCGGCGGTACTCTGTTGAAGGCCGCTGAACGCCTTCAAGATCTAGGAGCAACCAAGGTTGGTATGGCCGTGGCGCACGTACTCCCCCTGATAGATAAGGGCGAAGAACTGCTTGAGGCACTTCTGGAGAAAAGTCAGAGGAAGATTGTGACCACAAATACGGTAAGAACGCGGGCCTTCTGTGATGAGGCACCAGAACTGACCTACAATATCGTGGATTCACTCGTCAAGATAATCTAGACAATAAGTCAGTTCAATCAACGAGGTCTTGGGCCTTCGGCCGTGCAGTCCATGACTTTGAACCGACTCGCTCAACGAATCCACGCTTTTCCAGGTCGCTTAGAGCCATAACAACATCGTTCTGGTTACACTCGACGTTCTTGCTCCTCAGTGTCCGAGTGATAGCGGATGCTCTATGAGTGTCCTCAAGAATAAGAGAGAGGATTCTTCGCTGAAGTTCTGTGGGTTCTTCGCTCATGGACGCCACTCTACCACGCCCTCCGCTTGAATCTTTTAAGGATATCTCTCAACTTCAGGATGACCCAGCGGAACGAAACGCTTTTCTTGTGCCTCCGCGGGGCGCCCCTAGGTTGGCATTGGGATGGAAGACAATCGCGAGTATCACATAGCCGTTGCACCAGGGGAGATGCCGGAACTAGTGTTGCTACCTGGAGACCCCGGCAGGTCACAACTCATAGCAGAGCAGTTCTTCGATGACCCAGTAGAAGTCGCGAAGAACAGAGAATACTGGAGCTACAGAGGGACCTACAAAGGAGTAGGGGTAGGAGTCTGTTCAACAGGAATTGGATGTCCGTCAGCGGCAATCGCCATTGAGGAACTTGTCAAAGTGGGATGCAGAGTCTTCGTCCGTGTGGGAACGGCCGGAGCAATAGACCCCAAACTTCGGGCGGGGGATATCGTGGTTTTCACTGGTGCTGTGAGAGACGATGGAACATCTAGACAATATGTTCCTCTAGAGTTTCCAGCTGTAGCAGACCCACACTTGGTGACAGCGCTTACTGAGGCCGCCGTTGCTGCAAAGGCGAACTATTACGTTGGTATAGGGCACAGTAAAGACTCGTTCTATAGTGAATTCCCTGAGATGACCGCGGATCCAGATTCAATGAGCCGGAAGTGGGAGGCCATGAGAAAGGCGGGCGTCTTGGCAACCGAGATGGAGGCCGCGGCTCTTTTTGTCATAGGACATTTGAGAGGAGTCCAAGTAGGTAGCATATGTGTGATTGTGGGAGAGAACATAGAGAAGGAGGAAAAGATTGTGGGCAAGCCTCCTCTAGACAATCTTGTCACTATAGCGCTCGATGCGATGATAGGACTAGGCAAGTAGGAAGACGTCCCGAGATTCGGTACAGAGCTTTCAGTACTAGATTCCACCGAACCATACGCGCTTCTGAACAGCCATATGCAGGTTCTCGGCTGTTGTCTTGTCCAGTCCGGTTGAAAGCGCCAGCTGCTCAGCGCTTGTAGACACAATGTCAGTGATAGTGGAGTACCCAGCATTGCTCAATGCAGTAATTGTTGAGTCAGGCACGCCAAGCTCCAATAGAACAGCCCTCAACTCTTGCCGGGTTGCTTCGCTTGCCTCTGGAGGCTGTACCCCTGGAAGCTCGGCCTCTAGTGCATCTTCAGTGGATGGGGCTGCGGGTGCAGGCGTCGGAGAGGGTTTCGGGGTGGGTCTCACACCTCCTCCATATCTAGCGATGAATGACGGTCGAAGAATGACCAATCCGGTGAATATCATCGCAACC
>LRSK01000084.1 GCA_001563325.1 Candidatus Thorarchaeota archaeon SMTZ1-83 | reverse complement strand
CTTGCTTTCCACAATCTTTGCTTTCTGCTCCAGATCCTTTGGAGCCCCAAGCTGTTTCGAAGCCCAACTCAACATCTTGGCCCATGAATCGTCAATGCTATACTGGAGACGCATCACATAGTTCTCTTTGAGTATCTCTCCCGTCCTCACTTCGACTGTTGTACCGCAATATGAGCAACGGACTGTGCTGCCATCCCGCTGCACTTCGATGGGACCGTCGCAGTTCGGACATCTGATGTCACTCATCTGATCTTCTCCTCCAGTCCCTTCATCGAGCCAGTCAACGAGAATGGTTCCTCGCGTTCCTTTCCTTCGGCTGTCAACTCTATCTCATACTTGAGTGCCTTACCAACGAACATGTAGGCCGCAAAAAACAGGATTCCTCCAATTGCCACCATGGCAATTGGGATAAGAGCGGCATCTCCATCAGATGAGCCCCCTGCAAAGATTGCATAGGTTATGTAAGGAGTGCCTTGGAAGAGCAGAGCTGAGCCAATCAGCATGAAGAAACTGAGAAGCCAGTTCTTGACGCGATACCTCTTTGTCACGGGAAGCTCTCCGAGAACCACTTTGCCGGTTGCTCCAGACACAGCAACACGAAATGTACCTCCTCGATGCTCGTATCGGACCAGCCAGTAGGGCGCATGAACATATCTGCAGGTATCTGCGCTAATGTCAAGTCTGTAGTCCAATAGCTTAGTCACTTTCGCATTCAAGTCAGCACGGTCGCGTTCAGCCTTCTGATACCGTGCTCTGACGGGGGCATCATCCTCTCCAATCTCAGAGTTCAGGACTGAGGCTTTGTCAGTGAGTTTGATGTCAAAGGCTTGGGCTCCAGAATCATCCAGGGAATCGATGAGTTCCCGGATGCCAAATGTGGCAGCATGCCGCCTTGCCAGTACCCACTCTGTTGTCCGCTGCGCTTCTCTGGCCTCGACCTTCTCCCAGCGCTTGTTGTTGCCGCTTCCCTTCTGATTCGCTCCAAAGTGATATGTATCACATTGCGCATTTACTCTGAACGTCGGAATCCACTGCAATGATGGTGTCCCAATCTCAATCTCCCTTGCAAACCTGGTTCCAACGGACTTGGAGGCCGCGAAATGTATCCAGTCAGCAACCGCCTTCTTCACTTCATCCTCGGTGAGTTTGTTGGAGAGAAGTAGGTGTTCCTTCATCTCACTGCCGCCGACAGTGAAGGTGTAGCCACAATAGGGACATGTGGATATCACATCATCTGCGCCAAGGGGATACGGGGCATCACACATCTCACAGCGATACTGCACAAGTCCGGATGATTCCTCGTCAGTTGCCATGGTAGTCCAATCCAAACAATCGCCCTGAATCTCACCGCCATTAGAACTGCAGTCCCAAGTCTGTCCTCACCACACAGGGAACAGATATCTGCTAGACTTGGGCTCAGAAGGTGAGTTTCTTGGTTCAAATGGCTCTTCGTAACCTATAAAAGATTGCCATGAAAAGCCGTGGGCAGCACCTCGTGGAGGAAAGATGAAACAATGAAAATCCCTGCAAGCATCCTCAAGAGACTATACGTCAAGAACAGCCTGACCAACCTAGATGACGGCTTCAGCTTCAAGATAAAGAACTCACTTTCTAATGGCACGGCGACCAGCATGTCGCCCGTGACTGTCGACGGCACCGAGTATGCACTCGACAAGATTGTGATTAGATCCCAGGATGGAGAGGTAAATGCGAACGATGTTTCAGAATCCAACGCATTCATAATCAAAGTCGGAGTGGAGGTCGAAATCCACGTAAAAGCGGACCCTCTTCCTGACGGGGCACACACAATTGGCATAGGGCTCCAGACAAAAGAGATTGGTGGAATCGCTTTCGAAGTTGACGACGAGATCTGAGGTTTATGATTAGAAGGAGTCTTCCTTCTGCATCTCATATCTATCCAGGCATCCACCTCTGGATGTCAAATCTACTGAAACAGCTTGATGCTCGGAAGAAGAGCAGTATCTGATCAAAAGCAATAGATTACGCGCTCTGGAGAAATGTCGCCGCAATAGTTTTCTGCATCGCATCATCTCACACTACGGTGGTTGATGCTTTGTACGTGAAGATTAGGAGCGATGGAGCAGTTGGCATTGGCCGTGCCAACGTAGGAGATGCCGAGATTACGTTGGGCTACGGTGAGGCCCACATGATTGCCGCTGCGCTAGAGAAACTTGCTCAGACAGCTCGTAGCTATAAGCAAGTCTACCACAAAACAACGGACGTGGGGGCAGGCAACAAGATTGAGTTTGAACGAGCTGAAGACGGGACAATCTCAATCGCGGGCGACAGACAGCAATACTATTGCTCAGAGGCTGAAATCAAGGAGCTTGCCAAGAAGCTAAAACATCTCCCCCCGGTTGAGGTTGCACCAGCGTCTGACTATGCTCAGAAGATTGCGCCCAGCCAGGGATATAGCATCGAGGTCACCAATAGCGGGCAGGCAATCCAACTCAAACTAAGTGAGGCTGCATTAGTAAAGACAGCTGTACAGAGCAGTCTCGACAGCAGATACTTCGACGAGAACATGGTAGTCGGAGATAGGTCACTTCGAGTGGAAAGAAGCAGCGATCTCAAATGGCAGTTGTCAGACAGATCGACGACTGTGAAGTTCACAGCGTATGAGGTGGAAGCTCTCATAGCAGGATTGCACAATGGAATTCTAGATGTAATCATGGACATGGTCAAATCATTGGGGAGCGACGACCTTGCAGATATCCGTGTAAAGAGTCAGGTCCAACGAGTTGAACAGGAAGCCACCAAGCTGCTTAAGGAGCACAAGAAAGGGAAGAGCATTGTAAGGAACCTCACGAGGACTGCAAAGAAGATACTGGGACCAGGGGAAGATGCGGACGCAAGAACAAATCAATTCATAGAGGCGTGCAGATTCATTCATGGCAAGACAGATCCACCAATCCAAGGGGCACTACTGGACTTGCTATCTGAAACCTTCACAGGAGCGAAGAGATAGCCCTAGAATCTGGCCTCAGGTTCTAGTACTGCGGTGGACCAGGGGTATCGGTCAAGAACTCTCTGCATTAGTCTGCGCACCTTCCGCTCTTCAGAGGTTCCATCATAGGCCAGAAGAACGACGAGCCCTCCTCGAGTACGCTTCATCTTCTGGTACATCGTCTTGGTCGTGTTTATCGTATCACAGACAACCATGGCATCTGCGTGAGGGATGTCGAGGTCACGCTCACCGACAGGTGACATCACCAAGACTCGTGCCTCCTCGTTCTCTCTGAACTCTCTTAGCACCTCACCCTTGTCACGAGTCTGTCCAGTGATGACCAGGACTTGAAGGTCGGCCTTTGTGAGAACATCCGAGATGATCTTGACCATCTCGAGGTATGAAGTCAGAACCAAGGTCTTGCCATAGCTCATGGCAATCTCGAGTACCCGTGTTATCTTCGAAGGAATCTCAGGCAACGATCTAGCCAGCTGGCCGATGTCGAAGTAGTGTTTCAAGTAGTCAGTCCGAAACATCTTCAGGAACTGCCTTCGAGGCATGGCATAGACATACTTTCTCAGCATAAGCAGGCCCGAGTAACGGTTCTTTAGTTCCTCGTCAACAGGAAGCCGCTCCAAGAGGAGATGCACCCGTCGTGCATCACCCTCGACTAGGTCTAGATTGTCATCCTCGGCCAATTGTGTCATAATCTCAGAACGAGTGTTTCGTATCAACTCGTCAAGGACCACGGATGTTGACCTTAGCTTGACATCGGTAACCGTCAACACCTTCAACAAGGTCGGCTCAAGATAGTCCTCAACGTCAGTGCCATACAGGTCCTCCATTGAGATGACCTCTACGTTGCGTATTTGCTCCTTCAGAGTGTTCAATTCTTCACGAATCTCGAGCTGCTCCTTTGTGAAAACTGCATGGTCATCCCTAAGAGTGCCGCTCATTCCGATCAACCATTTGTCAGCAAATAGGCTGAGGATTGTAGACCACGGGAAGACTAGTGAGGTTTGTGTACCACTTCGCCGGACGATAGTGTCGACTTCATTTATGAGAATGGCATCATAGCTCTCGAAAAGGCTCATGTCCTTCTGTGCCAGATTGACAAGTACCTGTGGGGTTGCCACTACGACACGGCTTTCTTTGATAACTGCTGGTCTTCTAGGAGAAGGGACTCTAGAAGACAATTCGCCTAGGTCTTCCTCAAGTCCTCCATATTCGCCTCTCAGGTAGTCTAGAGTTTCTGCGAGAGAGGATGATGAATGGACCAAGATTATGAACTTGAGGTTTCCAAAGCGTTCAGCGACCAATTGGTGTGTGACGAATCGTTTCCCCAAGCCACAGTCAAGCTCCAGAAGCAAGTTCGTTCCCTTCGCCTCACTGATTCTGTCGAGTATGTAAGTCTGATAGCCTCTGGGTGTATATCGTGGCTTTGTTTCTGACATCTTGTTAGCTCGTCGCCCCGAGCGGATAAGTACTCACCGTTTTCCGAGTCATTTCGTACTGCTGGAGTTCTCGACATCTTCTGGCGTTTCCACTAGCTCTTTCTTGTGAAGCGAAACTGGACCACCCAGCACAGGTGCTTCCTCAACAGGCACTTTGGGTTTCTTCCTCGGAATTGCCTTTCCATGCAACCAAAGAGTGTTTGGAGGAATCACACGATCCTTCGGTACGACAGAGTTGGCCGCTATAATCGCATTATCACCGATTACTGCACCGGGGAATACTATCGCGTAGCCCCCAATCACGACATTGTTGCCCACTGTAACCTTGTTCATGTAGATTCCCTTCCCCTCATACATGTGACCAGTGAGTATTGATCCATAGCCAATTAGAGAGTTGTTGCCGACTATGATACGGTCAGGCGTCATTAAGCGGCCGTTCCCTACAATGGTTCCACTTCCGAGCTTAGCACCGAACCAGGTATGCCTTCCCTTTACATCAAAGAAGACCGAGAAGAACCATGCGAAGTAGGGAAATATCAGGTAGAAGACTTCCCGAAACTCGTAAAGAAGCCAACCATCCGTTTCGAGTGGATGAAAGCCATCTTCAAGGTATGGAATGCCCTTGCGAACTAGTCGGAACATGACGGCAAGAACACCAAGGAAGATTGCGTAGCAAACGAAGATGAGTGTTGGAAACAGCAGAATGAACCAGAATTTGTCGAAGACAATTTGAGGAAGAAGCCATCCGAATACATCACTTACCCATTGCTCATATGCGGCAAATATCCCTCCCCAAGAGTCCACTATTCTGTCTGTATGCTCATAAGCGATTAGGACCGCTGCAATTGTGGGGACTACGGCAACGGTGATGCTTACAAGGATGGAAACGACCATGTAAATGCCGTAGAAAATGGTTCTTAGCTTCATCACTCGACCTTCTATGATTTGGATTGCAGAGAGAAATTCGGCTCTATTTTAAGTATAGCACTATATCCATGATTCGAAACACGTTCCACAGAGAAACAGATATAGAGGCATCCAAGACCGGGGCCCTAGTTTTCTAGAGAAGAACGGTGAAGACTACATGCCACACGACCTGATAATAGCAGGCACGGGACCGGCCGGACTAATGACTGCAGAGAGAGCTGCAGCCAAGGGCTTGGATACGTTGGTGCTGGAGAAGAGGAAGTCCGTCACGGACTCTCTGATGGGCGAACTCGTGACTGACAATGCATTGAAACTTCTCAGAGTCAAGCCTACGTCAGACTACGTCGGCAACCAGTATAGTGCCATCATTGGAGAGAGCCTGGACACAGGAGCAAACATAGTTGTGGGCGAGGGTCTTCTCGGCAACTCCTACCTGCTCGACGAGGACAAATGTCAGGAACTGATGAGAGATAGAGCAGAGGCAGACGGTACGGAGTTTCGCTGCGGCTCTCGTGTTCAATCTGTGATCAAGGAGGCGAATCAGGTAATTGGAGTCAAACATAGTGGAGGTGAAGATATGGCGAGTCTCACTGTAGGTGCGGATGGAGCATTTAGTAGAGTGTCAGAAACTGCAGGTTTCATCCATCCCAAATGGCTACTATCCTATGGCGTCCGTTGGAAACTAGCTGACTGCAAAGGTGTGGATTCCGACACAGCGTATTTCTACGTGGGACGTGACGTTTCGCTCGGATATATGTGGCTCTATCCGAGAAGTGAAACTGAGGTTAACCTCGGGATTGGCAGAGTACCCTCATCAAGAGAGAACTGGGAGAAGCTGCCTCCCCTGCTTGAGGTTCTCAAGAAGTACAAGAAGAGATTCCCCGAACTCAGGGATTCCAAGATTGTGGCACAGAATGGCGGCGTTGTCCCCTGTGCAGGCATTATCCCAAGATTCACAGATGCCGGTGTTTCACTCTGCGGAAACTCAGCCGGGCAGGTA
Source organism: Candidatus Thorarchaeota archaeon SMTZ1-83 (assembly GCA_001563325.1). The sequence continues at coordinate 178 of LRSK01000084.1, read as the reverse complement.
TCGAGCATCGTGGGAGGAGGCGTAACAACTTGTTTCCATGCGGGGGCACTGCTCGCCAAGCATGCCAAGAGAGCTATTGAAGAGGACGACTTCTCTAGGAAAAGCATCCAGCGCTATGAGAAAGAGTATCGACGATCGAAGCTAGCTTGGAATATTCAGAATACAGGCAAGGGGATGT
>LRSK01000083.1 GCA_001563325.1 Candidatus Thorarchaeota archaeon SMTZ1-83 | reverse complement strand
TCCTTCAGAAGATCGGTTAGCGGAGGCTTTCCAGCTCGAGGGTCTGGCACACATACCAACTGTCCTGCATACCAAGTTGACATAAGCAGCGTCAGAGTCATACCGTAGCTGTGATACCATGGGACTGCTCCAACAAAGACCTCCTCGCCATATCTAACTCCACCAGGTCTGTCTACGTCCTCCTTCACGAGATAGGTCCATTCACCTATCTGAAGGACATTTGAAACTAGGTTGTTGTGTGTCAGTTCTGCACCTTTAGGAGTGCCCGTTGTTCCGCCTGTATAGATGAGTATTGCAGTGTCATCTGGATTCACCTCAGCCTGAGGAGACTTCGGCTCATATTGGGTGACTATATCATCATAGAATACGGTCTTATCATCTTCATAGTACTCACTCTTTGGAATCTTGCCCAATAGCCCACCAAGGACTGCCTTGACCTTCGGAAGGAATGACTTGAGGCTACAGACTATCACGGTGTCAACATCTGTTCCCTTGACAGCCTCATAGCAGGTCGGTGTGAATGTAGGATGATCTAGGACGAAAACCATAGTGGCTCCTGTGTCTGTGAGCTGATATTTTAGTTCAGGCGCTTTGTATAATGGGTTGCATGTGACTACCTTTGCACCAGCCTTCAATGCGCCAAAAAAGACCGGTGGAAATTGAGGCACGTTCGGGAGGAAAATGGCAACTCTATCTCCCGGTTTGATTCCTTTGCTTGAAAGAAAGTTGGCAATTCGATCCGCATGATCCTTGACATCTGCGAATGTCCTTGTCTGCCCCATGAACCAAGTATACGGCAGATTACCACTCTTCTCAGCTGACCTGTCAAGCATAGTGTAGAGTGCCTCTTTCGGATACTCCAGACTCTTTCGAACATGTTCCGGCCATCTTGGACCACTTTGCCAATACATTTCATCCATCACTCATCTACTCCTAATACAATATTACAGACTATCTGCTCGCTATTGCATTGCCTACTCATATTTGTTAGGGAAAAAGAGGAAAGAGGGGGAGAATCCCCCTATTGATGTTCTACTTCTTCATTTTCGCAAGTTCTGCGTCACGCAATTCTCGACGAAGGACCTTTCCAACTGCAGTCATCGGAAGAGTGTCAACAAATTCGACTTCTTTGGGGCGCTTATACCCCGCCATGTTCTCCTTGGCCCAAGCGATGAACTCGTCCTCATCTGCTGTAACACCATCTTTCAGGACTATGTACGCCTTGACGTATTCGTTGGTGGGGTCGTCCTCTCTCGGCAACCCAATTACAGCAGCCATTGCCACCTTTGGATGCTCAAAGAAAGTGTCTTCTATCTCTCTCGGATAGGCCTTCAGGCCACCGACATTAATCATGTCTTTCTTCCTGTCGGAGATGACGAAGAATCCGTCCTCATCAATGTGACCTATGTCACCAGTCAGGAAGTACCGTTTCCCTCCGATTTCTCGCATGACCTCAGCAGTCTCTTCAGGCTTATTCCAGTAGCCTTTCATTACCTGCGGACCGTTGATAGCTATCTCTCCGGTTTCTCCCTGCTTCAATTCTTTGGTTCCGGTTTCGATATCTAAGATAGTGGCATATGTATCTGGAATAGGGACTCCAATTGAACCAAACTTACGCAAAGACTTCAGTGCAGGATTGGCGTGTGTCATCGGAGATGTTTCAGTCAGACCATATCCCTCAAAGAGTGTTGCTCCAGTTTGCGCCTCAAATCTCTTGGCCAATTCAGGGGGCAAAGGTGCAGCACCTGAACCGCATCCCTTGAGAGATGACAGGTCATACTTGTCAACTGTCGGGTTGCTAATCATTCCAGCATATAGTGCTGGGACACAGTGGAGAATAGATCCCTTGTTCTTTTGAATCTCAGAGAGCAGTTCGCTCATGGGCGGCTTTCCAGCCCTTGGGTCTGGGATGCATACCAATGCACTACCCATGTGATAGGAGGCTACCATCGTAAGGGTTAGGCCATAGCTGTGATACCATGGGAGCGCTCCAACGAATACCTCTTCTCCAGGCTTGAGTTTCTCTGGTGGACCTCCGCCTTTTGGCTCCAGTTGGACCCATTCATCAAACTGCATTACATTGCTGTACAGGTTGTGATGAGTGAGCATTGCCCCCTTGGGCGTACCTGTCGTTCCGCCAGTGTATAGAATCAACCCGAGATCTTTCTTCGGGTCGATGCTCACATCTGGTGGCTTCGGTTCGTATTGTTCGATGATGTCATCATAGAATACCGTTCCTTCCTCATATGATGCGCCTTTCGGAATTTTCCCTAGAAGGCCACCAAGGACCGCCTTTGCTTTCGGCAAGAAGCTCTTGATACTACATATCACGACAGTATTAACATCAGTACCTTTAGTCGCTCCGTATGCCGTGGGCGTAAAGGAGGGATGGTCAAACACAAACACGGCCTTTGCTCCTGAGTCCTTCAGCTGAAAGTTTAGTTCACCCATCTTGTACGAAGGATTACAGGTCACAGCTGTTGCACCTGCCTTTAAGACTCCAAAGAACACAGGTGGATACATAGGTACGTTCGGCATGAAAATCGCAACTCTATCGCCCTTCCCAATACCCCTACTTGACAGGAAATTAGCAATCCTATCAGCATGGTCTTTAACTTCTGCAAATGAATGCGAAATCCCTGAATAAAGGGTGGAAGGAGCCTCTGGATGTTTTGCAGCAATCTTGTCCAATATGGCAAAGAGCGGCTCTTCAGGATAGTCCAAAGACTTCTTGACGGTTTCCGGCCATCTATGCTTATGCCAAATCATTTCTTCCATAGATTTTTTCACTCCATTCTCTCTCAGATTTATCAACCGCAAAATACTTCAGCTTTTGCGTATCGCATGACAGATTCTAACGAAAACACTGCTTGATATAATCTTCTGCTAGTACGAAGTTTCATTCTGATTCATAATTCTGCATGTTTTCATGCCGAACTACAATTAATTGATTTATAGCACAAGAGATAAGAAAGCAGAAGGCGCTTCGTCAATGTTAATGCTGTCCACGATAGACAGTTGAGGTGTTCCTGTGAGCTATCCAGAAGTCATCGAACAATCGAATCAGGTCCTGAAAGCACTTGTTGACGCAGGCGAGCGGGTTCTTGGCTACATTTACCCACACCCTCCACACGAGATAATCATAGCCCATGGACTCAAACCGTCTCTTGTCCGCACCAATCCCTCTGTGGTTGGAGCGTATGAGGCAAGTCTGCAGACATTCTCCTGCTCCCTCACACGAAATCTGTTTAGTCAGAGGGTCAATAACAGCTTTCCACAGCTAGCTGGCATAGTATTCTCAGGAAACACATGTGATGCTCTTCAGAACGTTGGAGATGTTTGGCGAAAGCGATTTCCCAAGGACAATGTATTTCGCCTCACCTATCCAGTTGGGGATTTAGGGGCATCGAGTGTTGACTTTCTGGCTATGGAAATCAAAGCATTCTCCGATGAGCTTGCTTCTCTATATGGCGAGGAATTCTCGGAATCAAGCTTTAGGGAGGCAATAATGCTGCTTGATGAGATACGAAACGCTCTGCAATTGCTCTATTGTGTCAGAATCCTCCATCCATCACTGATTTCCTACAACACACTATCCAGTCTTGTTGGAGAGTTTCTAACTGCACCTACACAGGAAGCCGCGGATCGGATTAAGATGACATGGAACGAAGTCCAAGAGCGAATTGAAAACATGGGTCAAAGAAACAAGGTGGGACAACTTCGCGACTCCCTCTTGAACCATGACCTTTCAGATTTTGAAACTGTGATTGATACATCTGGTCCAAGAATCGCAGTGATTGGAGGAATGATAGAGCCAAACACAGTGGCTGGCCTTCTGGAAAATGTTCACGGTATCAGTGATACAACACTAGTACTTGATATGTTGTCCTTCGGATTCAAGACTGTCTTCACACCCCCTGTAGGCATCGAGGACGATCCCTATGAAGAATCAGCTAGGTCCATTCTTGGCGCCCATAGTGAGCCAACTCAAGAAGGCTTACCGAAGCGTATCACATTCCTCAAAGATGTCCTTACACGACTCTCAATTCATGGACTAATCGTTTGTGAGCAATCCTTCTGTGATCCCGATGAGTTCGAGTCGCCTTCATTGGAAAGGGCTGCAAAAGAAGTTGGCGTACCAACAGTGAAGCTCCCTCTTGATTCTGAACTCTCGGACCGTGCTCGGATTGAAGGCAGGATTCAGACCTTCCTAGAAACTATTGATGATAATTGAAGGAGCGGAAAGAATGAACGATGAGAAACCATATAGGAAGGTAGAAACCCAGGCTCTACTGCAACAGATTGCTTTCCGACACGGAATGGAAGCAATGGCTGCCTCTGAAGAAGGTACCTTGGCATGGGTGTCATCGGGATTCCCCGTTGAGATTCCAGTCGCCATGAACGTGTTTCCAACGTACCCTGAGCAAGCCGGTGCAATCATTGGTGCTACAAAGATTGGTCCAGAAGTCTGTGGATTTGCGGAAGACTTGGGATACTCGCAGGAATTGTGCTCTTATGCTCGGGCAAGCATCGGATCAACAGACAGACCCGATGATGTAGCCATGGGCGCATTACCAAAGCCCCAGGCACTTCTTGGCTGCAATAATATCTGCGGTACAATCCTGAAGTGGTATGATGCGAATTCTGAACAGACGGGCGCTCCTGTCTTTCTGCTTGACACACCTCCACTTGAAGCTGAACAGAAACCTCACCATCGCGCATATGTAAAACAAGGTTTGGAACGCCTTATCGAGTTCTTAGCAAAGACATTCAACACGACATTAGAGGAAGACAGATTCCGCGAAGTATCAGACCTTTCGAGCAGAGCCATAAAACTCTGGACGCAATCACTCAAGGCTTGCCAGAACAAGCCAAGTCCATTAAACTGCGCTGACCGCTTTCTGACAATGGCTCCTGTGGTTTCAAGTCGAGGGATGGAGCATTGCACAGAGTTCTACGAAGTCCTCCTGGCGGAGGTCGAAGATCGAGTCAAACAGGGCATAGGTGCAATACGCGAGGAGAAGATCCGGCTGCTATGGGACAATATCCCTCCATGGTTCATTCTTAGATTCTTCAACCAGCTAGCTGCTCAGGGTGTGGTGTTCCCTGCAGACACTTACACACATGCTTGGTCTGGTGCAGTAGAAGGAACGGATACAGATTCACTTCTCGACGGAATTGCTGACATCTATTCGAATGTCTATCTCAACAAGAACTTGGATGCAAAGGTCGACAAGATGTGTCAGCTCATAAAGGACTTCGACCTTGATGGATTTGTAATGTTCTCCGTCAGATCGTGCAAGCGATACTCACTTGGTCAGCTGGTGTCCAAAGAGATTGTGACTGAGAGAACCGGAGTGCCTGGTGTTGTGATTGAGGGTGACATGGTCGACAGCCGGCTCTTCAATGAAGCCCAGATTCAGACGCGTGTTGATGCTTTACTTGAGATGTTCGTCTAGGATGTTTTAGTTGTGACAGGGAAACCATTTGGGATAGGTCTTGATGTAGGATCGACAACAACTAAGGGCGTCATGGTTGACTCTAAAGGTTCCATCATTGCCACACATCTACAAGGCACTGGAGCTTCAGCTGCTTCTGCAGTTGCCCATGTCTTGGAAAGTCTATTCTCGACATCGGGAAAGACCAGCGATGACTGTCGCATCATTGGCACTGGATATGGGCGAAACATAGTCGATATTGCTTACAAGACCGTGACGGAGATTACCTGTCATAGTGTTGGTGTAAATACTCTCAATCCTGATATTCGACTTCTAATCGATGTAGGGGGCCAAGACTCCAAGGTGATTAAAATCGGGTCGAATGGGCGACCTGAGGATTTTGAATTAAATGACAAATGCAGCGCTGGCACAGGTAGATTTCTTGAGGTCATGGCACGAGTACTAGAAGTTTCAATGGATGATTTAGGACCTCTCGCCCTGAAATCCAAATCACCGTGCACAATCAGCAGTACTTGCACCGTTTTCGCCGAAAGCGAGGTGATTGGACGCATAGGTTCTGGTGATTCTCCAGCTGATATAGCTGCAGGAGTTCATCTGTCAATGGCTTCAAAAATAGGGTCTCTTTCCAAGAGAGTAGGTGTTGCCACTCCCATTGGTGTGACTGGAGGAGTTGCGTTGAACCCTGCTTTCCGTTACTATCTCTCTGATATATTGAAAGCGGACCTCTGGGTTCCAGAAATACCCCAACTCACAGGCGCACTCGGTGCAGCGATTATTGCAATGAAGGATAATCTTGTTTCTTAGGGCTGATGTTGGAAACACTCATCTAAGTTATTGCTGTGCCTCTAGTGCTGCTTTGCCCGCCTTCATTCCAAGCTCAAGTGCCTTGAGGTTTGTTTCTGCGAATCGTGGCCAGCGTTCTTCGATTCGTTTCTTGAGACCTTTCATAGAGAGCATTCCAGTTATTGCTGTGAATGCTCCTATCATCACTACGTTCGTAGCCTGTTTTGTGCCGACTTCTTCATCAGCTATCCTAGTGGCGGGTATACTGTAAAGTTTCACACCCTTGGGAAGGTCGCCTTCAATCTTTACGAG
>LRSK01000082.1 GCA_001563325.1 Candidatus Thorarchaeota archaeon SMTZ1-83 | reverse complement strand
ACTCGTGGCCGTGATGGTTGGCACGCATACTTCCAAGACTACTCAGACTACAAGATTCATGTAAAGCACATAGTCATCAGCGGAACGGGTGCAGCACTAATAGGGGGAACTAAAGGCTGTCATGTGGGGCCCGAGGTTGAGAGAGAATGGACTATCCTCTGGATGGCTGAAGCCAGGGATGATCTGTTATCCGAATGGCGAATCTACTCTGATGTTCATGAAGTGAGAGAAAGGTTGGAGATAGAGCAAAGACCAACGAAACTGAAGGAGCACTCCGAGGCCGTGAAGTCTGCCGCGCTCAGTTTCGTGGATAGAATCAACGCCGGCGACTCCAAGGGTCTCATGGAGCTCCAGAGTGAGGGCTTCACTTTAGTAGACTATGAAGGAGAAGTATGTCGCGGTCGCTCTGGATGGGAGGACTATTTCGAGGAATGTCCTAACTACAAGATCCATGTGAGTCACGCGATCACGAGCGGCAATGGAGTAGCGATACTAGGCAGAACGACTGGCTCACATGTTTCACCTGAGGTTGAGGAGAAAGAAACAATCCTCTGGATAGCTCAAATCCGTGACGGGTTGGTAGCCGAGTGGAGACTCTACTCGGACACGGAAGAAGTAGAAAAGCAAATCGCGAAGACCTGATGGTAGGTTGACTCACCGGACCTGACATGAGTTTTCCATACTATATAGTGAGAATGGTATGTTTTCCTAATATTATATGGTGAGGATGGTGATCTGGCTCGAAAAAACACTTGACGGAAAACTTAAATCGGAATGTGCCCATGCATTAGATGCACTCTGGGGGGAAAGAGACGGAGTGGAATCTAGGTATATAAAGGTTCGAAAGATTTATAAGTCCGAATGCGGTGATATATAAACATTAGGGTCTGCCCGCAAGGTTTGATGGACTTCTTGAACGAGATAGCGCCGCCAAGAATAGCTTCGACACACTAACACAAGGTGAGTCAAGCCAAACCTTTACCGCAATACCCTTGGGCCGAGGAGAGGTCGCACGAGGATGTCGTCAGGAGGAAGGAAAAGAACCAAACAGCCTAGAGAGGTCACCTTCACATGTCCAGATTGTGGTGGGCATGAGGTAGTCCAGGATCTTGAGAAGGGCGAGAGGATCTGCGCCACCTGCGGTTTGGTTGTCAGCGACCATCGTATTGATACGGGACCGGAGTGGAGAGCCTTCACCTCTGATGAGAAGGATGCTCGCTCACGTGCTGGAGCGCCCAGTTCATACGCTATTCATGATAAGGGCCTATCAACAATGATGGACTGGCGAGACCACGACGTTTCCGGGAGACGTTTCACTGCAGCCCAACGTTCAAAGTTCTACAGACTTCGAAAATGGCAGATTAGAACTCGAGTCCATTCCTCAGTTGACAGAAACCTCGCTCAGGCAATGTCTGAGCTAGACAGACTAGCATCGCAATTAGGACTCACCAAGAGCATAAAGGAGCTAGCTGCTCTACTCTACCGGAAACTCATCGTCAAGAGGCTTGCACGCAGCAGGTCGATTGATGCAATGGTGGGCGCAGCAATATACGCAGCCTGCCGGTTGAGAGAAGCACCTAGATCCCTAGAAGAAATATCCCGCCATAGCCGGGTGTCCAAGAAGAAGATTGGTCAGCATTATCGTCTATTGGTTGAGAAACTAAGACTGAAGATGCCTATTTCTGACCCACGGAACTACGTCCCTAGACTATTAACCCAACTGAACCTTCCTGGCGAGGTGCAAGAGAAGGTAATTGAGATCTTGGAGATGGCCAGAGAGAGGAGGTCCTTAATCACTGGAAGAGATCCGAGAGGATTGGCAGCAGCAGCCATATACATCGCTTCCATACTCACAGACCATAGAGTGACTCAACGAGATATCGCTATGGCGGCAGGCGTCACCGAAGTCACTGTACGCAACAGGTACAAGGAATTGGTGAATAAGCTAAACATCACAATGGCTCCGTGATAGAAAGAATGTGCACGCAAAAAGCACGCAAATGTGGTGTGGGACTGAGTCCCCATCACCCCACCCTAGGAGGGAGAAAAGTATAGCATCCAGAACATATCAGAAGAGGAATCTGAACAGAACAGAAGTAGATACCGTTGTTGACTCCACATGTCCCGATTGTGGGAGCTCTGAGTCAATCTACGAGAATGGCGAGTTGGTCTGTACTAAGTGTGGGCTGGTGTTGTCAGACCATCGCATCGATACGGGACCTGAATGGAGGGCGTTCACGGCGGACGAGCGGGACGCGAGAGCGAGAACTGGTGCGCCCACAAGTGTCGCCATTCATGATAAGGGACTCTCCACAATGATTGATTGGAGAGACCATGACTCAACAGGTAAGCGGTTCACTGCCTCGCAGCGAGCTCAGATCTACAGACTGAGGAAGTGGCAGAGACGAACCAGAGTTCACAGTTCTCTTGAACGCAACCTTGCGCAGGCAATGACAGAGCTCGATAGGCTCGCCTCACAGATGGGCCTGACAAAGACAATCAAGGAGAATGCCGCAAGTCTGTACAGGAAACTGATTCTTGGGCGCTATGTGAAGAGTCGCTCCATTGATGCAATGGTTGGAGCAGCGGTCTACGCCGCATGTAGGCTGCTGGAAGCACCGAGGTCTTTGGAGGAGATTGCCGATCATAGCAGAGTAGCTAAGAAGAAGCTGGGAGCTTCATACAGGCTCCTTGTGACGAAGCTTGGTATTAGAATGCCAGTGTCAGAACCAGCCAACTACATACCCAGGCTTGTTTCAGACTTGGGTCTTCCTGGAGAGGTTCAGCTGAAGGCCCTTGAAATCATTGAGCAAGCCAAGGCCAAGAGGGGACTAGTGACTGGTAGAGACCCAAGAGGACTCGCAGCAGCTGCGATATACATTGCATCGATTCTCACAAACAACCGCGTGACCCAGCGACAGATAGCCCAAGCGTCAGGTGTCACTGAAGTCACAATCAGAAACAGGTACAAAGAACTTGTATCAAATCTCAGTATCACAATGATGCCTTAGACTCATGAGGCTGCTGTGCAGGCAGCCTCTCTCTGCTTTTCCTAGTATGCATGATAAATCGCATGATTACAGGCCGAGTTCGTCAAGGTGTTCAAAGAAAGATCGAGTCAGGAATGCACGATATTTGAACCCGCCCCATCCGGAAGCATCCATCAGGCGAAGTGGCTCACCTAACATCTCCTCTCGCGACATGGTTCTAACATCGTATATCTCGTAGGTGTCGACAGCTCCGATCTCACCGCCAGTCGTTTCTGAGAGAAAGACAAGAGACCGCCAAAGTATGGTGCCGTCTTCACAGACAACGTCAAGTCTTGAGTCAAGCACAAAACGAAGAAGCCGTATCTCAAGTCCAGTTTCTTCATGCATCTCTCTCTTTGCTGCATCTTCCAACGATTCTCCAGAGTTTGCTCCGCCTGAAGGCGCACGGTAGATCCCTGTGTCTGCGTAGGCGTGTTTCTGAATGACGACGTAGTCCTCCCCGCTCCGGATGAAGCAAGTTATGTCATGATATCGCCCTTTCTCAGTGCTCTGCTTCACAAGATTGCATTCGAACTCTAGGAAATCTGCGGCAAAATGAGTCTTCTTCGGTGCGCCATACTTGGAAATCATGACGTCCAATTCTTCTTGGTCGATGTCGTTCAGAGTTCTCGCCTACGGGCTGTCGGTCCGCCCTAGAGAAAAGGGTTCCGTTGGCTCGAAGGACTTTTACTGTGTTTTGTACTATAAGAGAGGCCTGAAGGTTCGGAGGTACGGTGGTTGGAGAAGAAAGTTGGTGGCGTCCTGATAGAAACATATCAAGGTGACATAACCGGGTTGGAGGTTGATGCAATTGTCAATGCCGCCAATTCAGACTTATGGATGGGCGGAGGTTTGGCCGCGGTCATAAAGAGGAAGGGAGGAGAGAGAATAGAGATGGAGGCCATGGCGAAAGGGCCAATTAGACCTGGTGAGGCGGTCATAACCACTGCAGGCATGCTCCCGGCTCGACATGTGATTCACTGCGCAGGTATGCCGCCTGGTGGACGGGCAACCTACTGGAACGTCCGATCATCGGCCAGCGCCGCCTTGGACCTCGCATGTGAGAAGAAGCTCGATGCGATAGCCTTCCCCGCCATTGGTGCCGGAATCGGTGGGCTCTCAGAGAAGGAATCAACAAAGGCGATTGCTGAGGCCGTGGTTGAGTATACAAGGACCACCAGGTCAGTCAAGAGAGTGCTTCTGGTGGGACTTGTCAAAGATGTTTGTGACTCTTTCGAGAGAGCGATCGAAGAAGCGCTGATTGACCAAGTGATGGTTGATGTGTTGAGGGACGATGAATGACAGAGTGCTCGTTCGACTCAATCAAAGTCAGGGTCAGATTGGGACCATACAAAGATGAGAAGCTCGACCTTGCACTCATGTCGAGTAACGTGCTGGCTGGTGTGGACAGCGGTGCAGCATCTGGGGGTCTCGGTATAACTATCCAAGAGCAACCTTCTGCAGAGAAAGCCGAATACTGGCCGGTGCTCTCAATGGACACTCCGAACAGGAGGGAGGCAATCTATGAAGCAGTCAAGAATACTCTTGACACCGCTGAGCGCGATGAAGCCGAACGAGTTGGGATATTCACTTTGGGTCTGGAAGTCGCACGCGTTCCCAGTTGGGAGGTTGCTGAGGAGATATCAAAGGCGGTCTATGACTACTCAAAGGTGACAACCCATGTCAAAGAGGTTGTAGTAATCGCCAGTTCTCCGACTCAAGTGAGTTCGTTCCATTACGCCCTGAACAACATCTCAGTTATTTCTTCTTGAGTCTGCGTTTTGCCGCCGAAGCGGCTTCTACAAGCGGATCCCAGGTATCACAGATTGCCGGAGCATAGCAGTTCTCGAAGTCAAACAACTCGGACGCATCCACATCATTCTGAATCCCTATTGTAAGGACATTGAGTCTCATGGCGGCATCCTCAAGGCCCACTAGCTGGCCTCCTACTAGCTTGCCTGTGTCTTTGTTGAAGAAGGCCTTGACTTTGAGTTCCTTTCCCCCCTGATAGTACGGAGGCTTCGTGCTGCCCTTTATTGACCCCTTGACTACTGGAATCTCGTAACGCTTGGCCATGTCTTCGGTCAATCCTGTGCTGGCTATCTCGAGTCCAAACAGTTTCGTCACCTTTGCTCCCACAATACCGACGAATCTCTCATCACCACCGGCTGCGTTCATGCCAGCCACTCTACCTTGTCTTACCGCAATGGTGCCTAGACCTCCTGGACTGGGAGTCTTAGCAACGAAATCTAGATGTTCAGCACAGTCGCCACATGCGTACACGTCATCAAGCGATGTCATCATTCGCTCATCGGTAGCAATTCCCCTTGACGCACCGACCTTCACTCCAATCGACTCCGCAAGATCTGTGACTGGGCGGACCCCGGTGGCCACAACCACAAAGTCAGCGTCGATCTCTTGCTCTTCATCCGTGACCCTATTCTTCACAACCACTCCACTCGGGCTTCCTTCTCCAAGAATCTCCTGTGCAGCCGTGTTCGTCAGGATGTCGATTCCATGATTTTGGCAGTGTTCCTCGATAAGTTCAGCCATGTCTGGATCCACCATAGCCAGCAGAATGTTTGGAAGGAACTCGACAACCGTCACATCGAGGCCACGTTCATGGAAAGCCTCTGCAGCCTCCATCCCGACCAGTCCACCACCGATGACAACGGCCTTCTTTGCCTTATCAGCCTCAGACACGAGAGCCTTGGCGTCATCCAACGTGCGAAGGCCGTACACACGTTCCTTGTCCAACCCCTTGATTGGAGGGTCAGCATTCTCCGCACCTGTAGCGAAGACAAGTGCGTCGTAACGAATAGCCCCTTCTCCAGCCGCCCCTTCGTAGGTCAGAGTCCGCGCGGAGTGGTCTATCTTCCTTACCGTTGTTCCCAGCTTTGCGTCTATCTTGAGTGTGGCCCAGTTATCGGGCTTCATGAGCACCAAGTCATCGAAGTCCTCCACCTTGCCGGATATTGTGTAAGGAAGGCCGCACCGTGAGTATTGAGAATAGAGCTCCGAATTGAAGATGTATATCTCAACTTTGCGATCATACTTCCTTGCCTGCAATGCCGCAGTAGCTCCGGCAGCGCCACAACCGATAACAGCGATATGTTCGACCACGCTTCATTTCTCCTTATCTTGGTCAACTTCAGGGGAGTGATTTCCGGCGAGCAAGACCGCAACTTGAATGTTTGGAATCTCATGAGTCTACAACCCAAGCACCACGTATCTTGTCAAATCGACCGATGTGGCCAGTACAGAGAATCAATAAAAGGAGGGATGGGTTAACGCCTCAGAACGCTTGTGTAGAGCGTCAAGACGCTCCATTTTCCAAAGGATGAGATGGCTTTGCACAATCTTAGTTGAGGCGGAGTGTACATGACAGCACAATGTGAGGATAGTCAACTCCCAAGAAACGTGAGCTCGTGGAAACCAGTAGTCAGCCAGGCAGACAGCCTCCAACAGACCCTACTAAGAGGATTGGCTCTGGTCGTACTGATTCTCGTAGTTACCATTCCAACGCTATCAGGAAACGTCCCAGTGGCAGATAGGTC
>LRSK01000081.1 GCA_001563325.1 Candidatus Thorarchaeota archaeon SMTZ1-83 | reverse complement strand
ACATGAATCGAGCCATTGAGTCCCCCAGAATCCTCCTCGCAATGGCCCTAAGGGAACAAGGTTCAGCCAATCGGTTTGCGGCCCGTTATCTGGGTGGGCTCCTTCCCGAGAGGACTCCAGAAATCAGGCTCCTCAAGGACTACATCAAGACACACGGGTATCCAAGCGCTACGAACGATGAGATAGATGACATAGCTTTCGCTGAGTATGCAATTGGGGGAGCAAGAGAAACAGCGCAAGCATGCGAGGAGGCGAAAAGAATCCGCCGCCTGATGCACAGAGAGCTTCACGATAACGGCGCAGGATTGACTCTCAGGGAACGTGCAGAAGGCCTCATACCCTTGGGCAAGAAACTGTGGAAGCACTACGAGGACTTCAAAGAAATCGGAATCGCGGAAGGTACTCCCGTGAAGCTCTTCGATTGGCAGACGCGCAAGATCTTCAAATCTCTCCACAGGGAGCACATTGACTTCGCCACCTCAAGGCTTGAGCCGGAAGAGATTCCCTGTAACGAAGCAGGCGAACGGACAGTGCTGTCACGGTACCCGTTTGGTGCTGTAGGAATCTTTCCACCCTATAACGCAGCAATCGGCCTAGGCGGGCTAGCGATTCTCAGTAGCTACTGGGCAGGAAATGCGAATGTAATCAGAACCCCTTCAAGGATGCCCCTGACAAATATGGAACTAGTATATGTTCTAACAGATGCGATGAAGGAACTTGATTTCCCAGTCAGTGCTTTTCAATCTGTCATTGGTCCGGCACGTGAGATCGCTGATTACATGATCAACCGATCACCATTGAATGCCATGGTATACTATGGCGACTCAGAAGTTGGCCTACAGTTGATGGCCCAGGCAACTCTGAGAGGAATGCATTTCGTGCCTGAACTCGCCGGAAGTGGGGCAAGTCTTGTCTGGAAGGATGTCGATATCGACAAGGCGGCACAGTATGTGACTCACGCTCGGTTCTTTGGCTCGGGACAGATATGCCTTGCAGCGAAGAGGCTCTTCCTGCATGAGGCCATTTTCGATGAATTCATGGAAGCATTGGTAGAGATGAGCAATCAACTGAAGGTTGGTCTACCAGAAGACTCGAATACTGACTTGCCAGCACTCGGTACTCGTGCCCTGTATCAAATCATCGACATGACAGCTGAAGCCTTGGGGAAGGGGGCGAAGTTGGAAACCGGCGGCTACAGGATGAATGTTCACGGTGAGAGAGATGACGCTGGTCTTTTCTACATGCCTACAATCCTGAGTGATGTTCCACTTGACTGCAAGATGTGGTATTACGAAACATTCGGTCCCGTCCTACCAGTCATGAGAATCAGCTCCTTTGAACAAGCCATCAGTCAGGCGAACAATACGCCCTACGGCCTAAGAACCTCTGTGTATAGTGATGACCCCGAAATTTGGCAGCGTTTCTTCGATGAGATCGATGCCCCAGGGATTGCAGTCAACACTGACCATTTGTATTTCGACGACTATTATCCTCATCTTGGGGGGCTGAAGACTAGTGGAATTCATGGAGGCAAGTACTTCTACGAGAGCCTGACATATATGAAGTACAGGCATTTTCCCGGTTGAGAACTAGAGGATTCTCTCATACATCTGAACCAACATGCCTTCCATCTGCTCATAGGGCGCGCCCCACGGGCGAAAACCGAACTTCTTCATAAGCCGTTCACCAGTCGTCTGCCCAACGAGTATGTTGCAGTAGTTCCTCTTGCATCCATTAGCCCTTCCATAATCCGCGAACTGCATGTACATGGCTGAGGCCAGACCTGTCCCTTGGCATATCGACCTGACAGTCTGGTGTTCTCCGAAAAGACCCTTGTCAGTAATCTTGGCCTTATAGAGACCAACAATCCTACTCTCTAGTCTGCTCCCAAAATAGTGGTACCCATTCCGCATATCTTCGAGAACCTGCTCTGCATTATACATCCTCTTCTCTCGCCATGACTCTGGGTACTCTATTGCCTGTGGCCATACTTCCCTGAAGAGCTCGGATATCTCCTCGGCGTCTTCTTCGCCGAACTCAACGATTCGGATTTCTTCCTCAGGTAAGTCTGACATTTCGTGTCCCTTTCCTGGAGTGTGCTGCCTTGACATAAACCTCTGCCTATGGACTGAATTGGCCATCATGATACACTTGCTGCCCAATCATATGCCTCTTGGATTGGAGTGCATCCACCACAACGATGGCATCCTGCAACTGTACTTGCTGGGTTTAGGTTCCACTTGTACAGGATGCGACCAACCTCTTTGTAAAGGCTGATTGACTCTTCAAGGTTGCCTACGTAGGTTGGTATGTAGTCGGCGAGCTGACTACCCTTGGCTGGCCGGACAGGCGCTACTATGGGAAGCACACCCACCTCAGCGAGCTCTCCAACGAGGTCAAGTGTTTGGGCTTTGTTCTCGCCTAGACCGTGTAGGAGGAAGGTGCTTACGTTCCCTCTGTCAAAGTAGTCGAGAGCATGCTGCCAGCTTCTGCGATAGAGGTCTAGTTGGCCATGCTCATACTTTCCGGGAGTCATCTCTTCTCGAACCGACTCGTCTGCGCTCTCAATATGCATTCCAATTGCATTCGCACCCGCGCGTGCAACATCTCTGATGATTCCTTTTCCAACTGGAGGTTCTATCTGCACGCCAATTGGGATATCGCTGAATTCTCGGATTGCTGATATGATTGCAACGAGCCGCTCACCGCCCATATCCTCTGAGTTCGGGGGAGTGCCAGTTGTGAGGAGAACGTCTGTTATTACCCCTTCTTCTTCCGCCGCCTGAACCACCTCAGCTATCTGACTCGGAGACTTCTCCAACACCGTATCCCCCCTGAGATGGGATGTTGGGATGGTGCAGAACTTGCACTGCGTCCGACAGTCCCAGTATCTGCATGCTTGGTAGATGGTTGTGGCTAGGGTTGAGCCAGCATGAAGTAGAGCAATATGATGATAGGGCACCCCATCTGCTGTGGTTCGGTCATAGAAACTCGGTCGAGGTACAGCCCGCAACTCTACATTTCCTTCATAGACCCAGACCCCTTCGTCGTCTGTTCGTGTGAGAGGAGCAGACCCAAATCTCTTGGCTATCCTACCACGACGGATTGGAACTCCACAGGGGCGTCCGTTAGGAAGAATGAAGTACCTACCTCCGACAGGCCCTGCACCACCTGTTCTTCCTGAAGACTCTCCTTCTGGAAGCACCGCACCCTCAGTAAGCAGGCGAATCTTGAGTCGAAGGAGATGCTCCGGATCCATAATGCTCCATTCCACATTCGTCGTAGCCCTAATCTATCTTCACTTGTGGACCCTTTCCCCTTTCTGAGCCATGACTATGAACTCTGAGAGGTCGAATACAGAGAGGTCAGGTCCCGCTTGGCTTGCAAGCATGTTCTTGCAGAATGGACATGCTGTGACAAGCGTGTCGGCTCCGATTTGCTTCGCCTGATGAACTCTCTCGGTACCAATGATTTTGGCCTTTTCAGGAAACAGCGTCCTCAGGCCAGCACCATTTCCGCAACACATCGAATTGTCGCCGCTACGCTCCATTTCGACGAGGTTCCCTCCCGAAACTCGATTGATGACGGATCGGGGCTGTTCGTATACTCCACAGTGTCGTCCCAAATGACACGGATCGTGATATGTGATTCTACCAGTGATTTTGCCGCTTCCCAAGTCCTTGATGCGAGAATCAAGCAGTTCGCTCAGGTGTCGTATCGGTTTGCTTATCTCAAGTCCATGGGAGGGATAGTCCTTTGTCAGCACTCTGTAACAACCGGGACATGTCACAACGATTTCGTCAACATCCAAGGAATTGAAGACCTCCACATTGTGTCGAGCCTGCTCCAAGGCGGTTTCCACGAAACCAGTTCGAAGAAGAGGAGAACCGCAACACCACTCATCAGGTGTGACATGAACAGAGTAGCCCAGGGAAGAAAGGACTGAAACGGTGTCCTTCGCAATCTGCTCCTCTCGATATGCAGCAGTACAGCCAGAGAAGTAGGCAATACTGGTCTTTCCGCCTTTCTGCATCTCCATCCAGCTGGTTCTCTTCGAGTGTTCCTCGCCATACGGATTGTGATGTTCCTTTACAGTGGATTCCAATCGATTTAGTCCAACGGGCTGCCTCCCCTCACTGACCAGTCTGATCCTTACGGTTTCAACAATCTCGGCAATGTCAATCTCAGGCAAACACCAGGTGAGACAGTGACTGCATTCAAGACACTGGTACAAGACCTCAATACCTCTCTCATCCAAAGGCCGAACTCCTTTCTCGTCGTAGTGGACGAGGAGGGCTCGGCCGTGGGGAGTGGGTGAGTCAGAGCGCCAAGCCAAGAATGTTGGACATACATGCCGGCACATCTTAGGACATGAACTGCACATTCGAACCATCTTTGGAATGCTTTCATTGTCGATCACTTCTTCACCCCCAGCCCAAGTTTCCCAGGATTCATTATGCCATTCGGGTCAAGTGTGTTCTTGATCTGCCTCAGGACCTCAAAGGCAGAGCCCATCTCGCCCTCTGTGTAGGTTGTCCGTGAGAGTCCAACTCCGTGCTGATGACTCATCGTGCCACCTTCTCTAAGGCAGGCCGCCACTCCGTCATCCCAAATCTTCCTGTAAGTGGACCAAGCAGTTTCTGCGTCCGGCTGATTGGAGAAGAAGATCATGTAGATGCTACCGCCATTTGGGTACATATGAGAGAAATGGGACAAGACTAAGGCACCGTGAGCCTCCATGGCCTCTTTCATCGCATGATAGACGTTCTCCAACTTGTCATAGGTCGCCACTATATCTATAGTGTCACCGATGGCAAATCCAGAAGTAGTCAATGAAGTAGGGTAGTACATGTCATATCTATGCTCCCACCATCTCTTCGCAGGGCCTTCCCCATAGTCCTTCCCTCCATTTGACAGGCAGATCTTGACTGAAACATTCTCATCTATGTCATTCTTGGCTATGGACCCGTCAAAGCCCAGCATCAGCATGCAGTCACCATCCTCGACATCGAAGTGATTGGCAACGAATAGTGCCGTATCTTCTGGGTCATAGAGTCGAATCAAGGAGGGTACTACTCCGCTCCTGAATATCTCGCGGATTGATTTCAGGCCACTCCCAACTTCGGGAAAGGACATGCTCCTGAACCTACGCTCTTCGGGGATAGGGAACAGTCGTAGGGTCGCCTCAGTTATCACTCCGAGTGTGCCTTCGGAACCGATGAACAGCTGGCGGAGGTCCGGACCAACAGAGTGGCGGGGTACTGTCTTCGTTCTAACCACAGAGCCGTTCGGCAAGACAATCTCTAGTCCGAGAGTGAGGTCTTCTATCTTGCCGTAGAGTGACGACAAAGAACCGCCCGACCGCGTAGCGATGAAACCTCCGACATTTGAGGCTCTCAACGACGTAGGCGTATGTCCCACGGTGTATCCATGACGATTGACTTCCTCCTCAAGATCGATTCCTATCATCCCGGCTTGGACTGTAACTAGCATGGAGTCGTCGTCAATGGCGAGGACCTTGTCCATCCGCTTCAAATCCAATTGTATGCCACCATAGATGGGCAACGTGCCACCGCACGTCCCAGCACCACCTCCTACAGGCGTCACTGGCACCTTCATCTTGTCTGCTAGCTTCAACACTTTGGAAACTTCATCTGTGGAACCAGGAAACACTACGAATTCAGCTGTTGGTAGCAGCTCTCCAGCCCTGATCTTGGCTTCACTGAGCGGCCATGCATCATGTGCGTTGAGCACCAAATCAGTTTCCTCCGCCGTGACATTCTGAGGGCCAACAATCTCGCTGAGTTTCTCAGCCAGCTCAGCCTTCTTCCTAGGCCTAAGCATCATCTCTCACTCCTTCTTGAACAGCCTTTGGGCAATGAACACTGTTAGGTCATCTACTTCAACCGAACTGCCCGTCTTGAACAGCATTTCCTCGATATGCGCAGTGCACAAAGGACAAGGTGCGAGGACTCTGGAGGCCCCAGTCCTCTTAATGGCTCGGAGATTCTCCCTCGCGACCCTATTTGCCACATCTGGTGAGTGATAACCTACCATTCCGCCACCACCACAACATGAGTCATGAAGTACAGACTGAGTGTACCTCGTGTTGGGCATTGCTTCGACTATCTTCGCCGCATAGTCCGCCAACTGTCGTGACGTGTGGCGAATAAGGTGGCATGGAGAGTGTATGGTCACACTCTGAGTACCCTCATCCGCTGTGAGTTTCTCTGTGAGAATGTCAATGCCAATCTCTTCTATCAGGTACTCTAAGGTATGATAGACTGGGATGTTCCAGCCGTCACGCTCTGACAAGTAATTGAGATTGGATGTGCAACCAGCACAGGTGGTTACTATCTTCTTTGTACCTAGCGCAAGTATCTTCTCCTTCAGTTTCTTGGCGAGTTCCCGTGCGGTTTCACCATCTCCGATTAGAATTGCAGGAAGTCCACAGCAATTGAAGTCCTTAAGAAGCGTATAATCCACGTCGAACGCTTCGAGAACGACCTTCCCAGCCTCTCTGACCTCTTGGGCACGCTCCTCAGCCTGACAACCAGGATAGAATAGGACCTCAGCGCTCTCCTTCAATCGGTCAGGATA
>LRSK01000080.1 GCA_001563325.1 Candidatus Thorarchaeota archaeon SMTZ1-83 | reverse complement strand
GATCGTCCAAACAGTCCCTGGATGCTTGCATACACTCCAGATGCAGAATTCACACCCTCTGATGTTCGAGTCACCGAAGCCCAGATATATCGCAGAGAGAAGGAAATGGGTCTACCCTATCAGGAGGAGCTGTATCTCCCAGGAGTCTTTCACACAACACTTGAGCCCGGTGAGCACTTTCTCTCATTCTTGTTTGCGGTCGGTCCCACGAGAAAGCAGCTAGTCAGGGGACTGGGTAGTCTGGCGAAGGCCGAGAGGAAGGACTTTGCGAAACTGAGGTTCGAGGAAATCAGACGGAGAAAGGTTCTGAACGATAGAGCCTACTCAATGTCATCAAAGGTGCGTGATGAGGACATCGAATGGCTTGTCATGAACGCTGACTCTTTCATTGTTGATCGGGCTTCCACTGGGATGAGGTCTGTCATTGCAGGATATCACGAACTCGCAGATATTGGCCTAGATGCTCTAATATCTCTCCCGGGTCTCACGATGTCTATCGGGAGGTTTCAAGACGCTCGAGCAATCCTGACTACTTATGCAAGGCATTCAAGATATGGTCTTGTGGCAAACGACTTCCCTGACAAAGGAATACAACCAGAGTATGATTCAGTAGATGCGTCGCTATGGTATATCATGGGGGTCCACAAATATATCCAAGCGACTAATGACACCGAGTTTCTGAGAGGCATTATATGGGATACCATGGAGTCAGCCATCACGGCATTCAGGATTGGCACAAAATACAACATTCACGAAGACCACGATGGCCTGATCTGCTCTGGAATTGAGGGTGTCGAGGTTTCCTGGATGAATGAGAGAATTGGGAACTGGATTGCGACACCGCGAGTCGGCAAATGCGTAGAGACCAACGCGCTTTGGTACAACTCTCTGATGGCAATGGCAGACATGTCTGAACTCCTAGGTCGAGACCCCTACGAGTTTCGCGCAGTTGCTTCATGGATAAAGGAGGCTTTCGTGCAGACTTTCTTTGACGAGGAGCTTGGATACCTCTATGACTTTGTAACTGATAATGAGAACGACGCTTCAATCCGGCCCAACCAGATCTTCGCAATCGGCCTGCCATTTCCATTGCTTGACCACAAGGAAGCAGTTTCAGTCCTCAAGACCGTGACAAAAGAGCTTCTTACTCCCTTTGGACTGAGAACGCTATCTCCACAGGACGCGCGCTATGCTCGAGCCAATACAGGTGGACCTCGCAGTAGGGCAGATGCTACGTTCAATGGCACGGTGCATCCATGGCTGATTGGCCCATACATCTCTGCATTTCTTACCCTCATGGGACGTACTTCCGACAACAAGGTGCATGCAGAAACAGAGTTCTTCAGGCCAGTATTGGGTGCAGTTAGAAGAGGTGCATTAGGCACGATCTCCGACATGTACGATGGATCGAAGCCACACCGTGATAGGGGCTGTGTTTCGAGAGCACGGAATGTCGCAGAACTCCTTAGAGTATACTTTGAGGAGCTGTGAGATATGAAGCTAGCTGAGTGAAGCCAATGCAAGCGGACACAGGATTGCATAAGATAGAGGTACCAACTCCATTCCCGGTCGGTGACGTCAACTGTTACCTTATAGAAGGAGACCCTCTCACACTCATCGACACAGGGCCCAGAACAGATGAGGCGTACGCTCGTCTCGTAGAAGGTATTAGAAAGGCGGGCTACTCTCCGCATGAGATAGGACAAATCGTGTTGACACATGGTCACGTAGATCATACGGGTTTGGCGGCTACTATCAGCAGGGAGAGAGTTGACAGAGTCGGGAAGCCGCCTCAAGTCCTCATCCATACAGCTGACCGAGAGCGCGTGGCCACGTATGAAGACTTCATGGAATATCGCGTTGGCTCCTACCTAGGAATGATTGCAATGGGTGGGGTACCCCTCGAAGAGCAACCTGGCATCCCTAGGCAGGCATTGACTAAATACTACCTCAGATTTGGGGAGTCAGTTCCCGAGGTTAGTCGGCTGGAAGAGGGTGACACAGTTTCTACAGGAATTGGAATTCTCGAAACACTGTGGACTCCGGGTCATTCAAAGGGCTCATGCTGCTTTCTCTGCAGGAAAGCAGGAATAGTGTTCAGTGGGGATCACCTCCTTGCCACCATCAGCTCAAACCCAAGTCTTGACTATGAAGAACAGGACCACATACCTATGCTCACATACTTCGATTCTCTTACCAAAATCGAGAAACACAAGGAGCTGCTTGCACTACCCGGACACCGCGATCCCATCAGTGATATCTCTGCCAGAATCGCAGGACTTAGAGAAGAGTACACAGAGAAGTTCGACCAAATGAGGACCTACCTAACCAGAGAACCACAGACGCTCTACAGACTATCAAGGCGGCTCTATGGCGACTATGATCAATCCTCTTTGGTTCTCGCCCTGGCAGAAACATATGATGTTCTCAAGATTCTCTCAAGAGATGGTGAAGCGAAAGTTGAATCTCTTGACGGTGTGGTCAAAGCCAGGGCACCATGAATCAGGCATATGTATGACTCATCCAGTATACCTTAATATGCTCTCAGACTCAAGTATGAATGCAGTCTGTCGATTTTTCCATCAGGGGTAACTAGGGTTGTTACCATGATGAACGCGCCACTTGAGCTATTGCATTGCATCCAACTGACTATAACCGCCAACACATGTTGGATTCTGAGGCAGGAGTCTATGTGCACGCCCAGTGATTGGAGGTTTCATGCTTAGGTCATGGCGAGGAGAATAACACAATGAAAGAAGGAAAGACTGTTCTTGTCGTCGCCGTACTTCTTCTGAGTTTCTCTTGGGGATTCTCTACAATTGGTATTGCGACTGCGCAAGACGTGACAGATCCTATCCTAGCAGTAGGTTGGGAGGTTGTCAACGAAACCGAGGACATCAGCCATCAGGAACAGCAGTCCGAGTGGTTGTTTGGACCTCAACCCGTTGTTTGGATTGGCTACGCCACTGACTGGATATGGAATGGAACGAAGACCAGCGAGCGCGACTTTCGAGTCGAACCTGGGGATCAACTATTGGTCAACCTGACTATCCCATGGGAGTTTATTGAGGCAGGGTCTGTGCTGGACTCTGTGGCCTTCTGGGGCGAGATGAGGGGTATCCGTTATGCTGTCTTCGGCATGGAGTACAACGTGTCTGCGGACGCATGGAATCATCTCAGCTTGTCCTATCAAGCAGGTGACGCAGCCTTGCCCATGGCCAACTTCATGACTCTACACACCGCATACTGTACGTATGTAAACGATACGCTGGACCACAGATACAAGATTCAGTTCGCCATTTCGTTCAGTAGCGCTGAAACTGGTGTATACAAGACTGGAATGCATGTGCTAGACACTGAAGGAAGACCCGTTTCACCATCGTGGTTGGCACGTGTTGAGTCGGGAACCTTTGAAACCCCACCCATCGGTGTTGGCGTTCCAGTAACGGCGTCTGACTTCGTGCTCCCAAGATACTACTACGCTGAGATCATAGATAGCGCAGGTGACATTCTTCACTATGTGGAGGATGACGAGTTCACTTTCAGGATGGTCGCGAACCGTCCGTTCGGTGAGATACTCGTCCCGTTCTGTGCCCTGACGTGGGATGATGACTACACAGTAGATGAGAGCTGGGTGATCAAGGAGAACCCCTGGAATCCCCTTTCACCACAGACAGTTTTCGACGAGATGCCGCTACTACTCTTCTTCCAATACAATAGTACTGGACAGTACTTCGTTGGCGGACATCTGACCAATGTACTTTGGTCCTGGAACCTAATCTTGAAAATGTGGCTTGTCACATTTGACATAGTCTTGGACTATGATGTGGATGTGAGTAGGTTCTACAGTTCGCTGAGCATGGGCGATGGTATGGGTGGTTCCGAAGTGTATTGGACGGGTCACTTCACTGAATACGTCGACATGAACCCTCACCCATATTCGGAGGGTGCGATTGTCGAGCCAATTCCGTACTTCTGGACCGTCAGAGACACCAGCGGACATCAATTGACTCCCCGTAGTGAAATCGAAAGGAAGAACACAGTTCAAATGGCATATCGGCAGGCTTTCGTCGAGGCGTTTGTTAGAGACCCCAGCGGAGATATCGTCGAGAGAGCCATGCCCGGTCAGGTCCTCAACATCAGCTTGGATGTAAATGCTCCGGGTGAGCTTGTCAACGGAACGACGATGATATTCGCAAACGAAACCAATGTTTGGTCACCAGAGATAGCCAACTTCGTTGACATTGATACATACTATGTGAATCGAACGCTCCTCAACTTCACGATGTCATTCGTGGGTTATGGTTCAGGTTATAATGAAACCCATTCCTGGGATGAGGTCATTGTACATATCATCCACATTGATTTCGTTGCGAACGTAATGGATGACATGTCGATTCTCTACACTGAGTACTCTTCGAGCAGTGACATAGCAACTGGAGCAACCAACTCAACAAAGATTTCTACTACCATGGTTGACAGCCTAGGTTGGGATATCAGTGTTGGACCCGAGCGTACGACCATATGGTTGGCAGTGAGTCTGACTCCTGAGGCCCCAGATGCAGTAATCAACCAAGTAGCATCACAGGCTGGATGGTGGGAAGACTATGCAGCCAACGCATCTCTAGCAGGACAGGATAACTTCACCATCTATCACAATCCCGCAGACAGCAAGTCAGTGGTGGAGGTATTCGATGAGGAGATCATATGGAGCCCAGCTAGACTGGTCTTTGGGGACATACCCATTTGGGAGGAACCCCTTTGGACTGTCACTGAGGAAGGCGCCTTGGACCTCGATGGCAACATGTTCACGACTGAGGATCAGTACTTCGTAAGAAGAACTGGCTCTTGGGAGCATTGGGGCAACACCACCATCGAGGGGATGGGTGTCCGTGTCATCTTCGACCCCTCGCCCGGCCGCGATGGCGACGAGTTTCGGTCAGACTCTTGGCAGGGTGTTGTGAGGACGGTCATGGAGTATACGGCCAGTGAGGAGTTCTACTGGTATCACGCATCCAACTGGTCTCTAGTTGGAGTAGACACCATGGACTTCATAATGGACACGTTGTGGGCTGATGAAGCTCTGGAGATCCCAAGTCCTGGCTACGAATGGATCGCCTGGACGAGCATGAATCGAACTAACATATACACCACGATTCCAGAGCTTGAGTCAGGAGTGTGGAGGAATACATGGTTTGCTTGGGGAACAGATCAGACTTTCAGAGTATCAGCAACTGAATCTCGCCGAGAGTTTGCTCGGTTTCGTGCAAGCTATGCAGGTCTACTAATCTTCAACGACGTACTGGAAGGCGGTGCTGAAGATGCGCCTGACTTCAAGATCGTTGGCGGCCAGATAGTCACAGAGGAGGTCACTCACTTTGTACTGATAGACACGGTGGAATCAGTGGAGTTTAGAAGACCGCTTGGTGCGACAAACGACTCAGGATTTGTCATTGTCCCAATTGACACAGAGATATCGTTTGGAGTCACAATCCGCGATGTCAATGTCACAATCTACCCGCTCCAGATTCGTGATGCCGAAGGCATTCGCGGCGCGTGGAATTACAGAGAGTCCTATGAAACGGTGGCAAGTCTGAGTCCGTCTGACTTCGATTACTATATCTCCCGTGCAACTGTGACAGAGATGGCCTTCGATATATCCTTCAATGTGGATATGGTGGAGTACGACGCAGCTGACCCTACTAGGTGGAATCATGCTGTTGCGTTCAAGGTAGACCAGCAATTTGGTGATTGGACGCTTCACACGTTCGACAATCGGGTTTTGAAGAACCGTAGTCTAGCTGTGAACTTCTTCGGAGTCTTGGGTACTGGAACTGTCACACGATACAGTGCTGAAGAGGCACCTATTGCCGACACGAACAGTGGAACAATGGAGGCCTCGTACTATCAGTACGGAGCCGATGACACACCATTTGCCAACG
Source organism: Candidatus Thorarchaeota archaeon SMTZ1-83 (assembly GCA_001563325.1). The sequence goes on along the minus strand of LRSK01000080.1, from coordinate 695 downwards.
TGACGATGGGCGGACTCCCCTACATTACCGGAAAGGACGGGTATGTGGGTACATACCTCTCTGGTTCATCAACAGTACCGATAGGTGTGTTCAGCATCCTGTATCAGTCCGTTTCGGGCGCATCGCTAACGAACTGGTATATTGAGGGGTCCATGCTCTTCATGACTGCTGGTTATACCGAGTGGGACGGATACGAGATCGTCTGCGACCCTGTGTTTGTTTCCTATTCCAGCGCCTTCATGACTCAGCAGACAACCACAACCACCACTACAACCACTACAACTGGGACTACAACTGGTACCAGGGACGGCGGAGAGATAGCTCTCTACGTCATGGTCGGTGGTGCAGTTGCCATGGTTGTACTTGTCTGCGTGATGATGCGCCGCAGGTAGGTAACAAGCACTCTCGGGCCCTGCAGCTGCTCGGCCCGAGCACACTCTTTCTTTATTCCGCTTTGCGTAGATTCAATCCGAGGTCAAAACTTCAATAACCTCGGGAGGCAGTACTTCTCTGACCGTCGTCATCTCTGTCAAGTAGCTGTTGTCTGGAGGCAATACCAGAGTCCAGCCACCTTTCGCATACTCGTATGCCGCGCACGAGGCATGACCCATCTCCAACCATTCACTGACGGAGGGGTCACCTCCTTTTACCAGAGTATGGAAAAGTGTGGCCATCATGGTGTGGGTCACGATGGC
>LRSK01000079.1 GCA_001563325.1 Candidatus Thorarchaeota archaeon SMTZ1-83 | reverse complement strand
CTTCCTTCGAGAGCCGCGAAACCAAGTTGATACCTCCACGGACCTTGAACGCCCCAACCGGTTGGCAGTTCTCATGCTTGATATAGACCTCAGTTCCCACGAGTTCGTTAATCTTCGGATAGCTGAGTAGGGGCGTGGGTTTCAGATAGGGCCCGATTCGCTTCTGAGCAGCCACAACATCTTCGATGGTCGTGATTCGCAAACCTAAGTATCTCCGAGGTAGCTCGTTTGAATCATCATCACTCCTTCCAACATGAAATACTTTCTGACAGATAGAGCAGTGACTGTAGTTACCTTCGAGAGTCACATACAATGAAGACGTACTGGGAAACGACAGCTGTCTGGAGAGCCCTTTTTTTGGATGCAAACGCATATGAAATACCACTATAAGCATTAGAAGAAATAATTGAACCACGCCGCCCTCCAAGAAGAAGCAATGGAGCAGAATCAGATGAGCGGAGTACTCCGTAAGCAGTTCAAAGTCTGTCTAATTGGCGATGGCTACGTAGGCAAGACAAGCATTCGGCGGAAATACTTGAAAGGGGGCTTCAAGGCCAGTTATCTGCCGACACTAGGAGTAGATTTCGCCCAGAAGACCACTACTTTCGAAGGCGTTCCAACATATCTTGTTGTCTGGGACATCGCTGGTCAGCCGCTCTTCCAGAGCCTTCGGAGACGGTACTACGAGGGATGTAGCGGAATGATTCTCGCCTACTCTGTAGTAGATAGGGAATCATTTGACAATGCCTCAAAGTGGCTTGTCGAGGCCCACGAATTCATGGGAGAGCTCCCGCCTCTGATTGTAGCAGGAAACAAGATTGACCTTCGTCCAACTCAGGTACAGGAGGAAACCGTATCTACTGAGGAAGGCGAGGCATTCACCAAGAGATTCAGCGAGAAGCTGAACACGCCGGCCATCTTCATTGAAACCTCGGCCTTGACAGGCGAGAACATCGATGAAGCCTTCACCAAGTTGATCGGGCTGATGGTCGACAATAGCGAACAACGTCGCCGAATGGAAGAGCCCGAGAAACCCACAACCGCTCCAATGACCACGCAACCTAGTTTGCCTGAACAGGATATGACAGGGACATCTGAAGCTGCATCTTTAGAGGTACGCTCTGAGATCGAACCCATCGCTTCTTCATCGCCTACTGACTCGGGTGCAAGCGAAAGTACTGCTATTCCTAGCGAACCTGAGATAGACCCAGTTACCTCGTTGGGTGCAGATTCTAGTTATCATGAGGAGGACCAGATTGGTCGATATATGACCGAACTTGTCCAACTGCGAGAGGAACTTCAGAGTGCCGAAGGAGAGCTTGCGAAGGTCATATCTGATATGGAAACGGAACTTCTCAATCTGAAGAACGTCATTCATGTCAAGAGGATTATGTATGAGCATCTGAAGAAACAGCTTCGTGACACGAGACAGGAATGGGCAGATGCATATAACGAGTACACGAAGTTGGACGAACACAAGAAGGCGGAACTAGAAAAGAGGAGCCGACAGATAAAGGAAATCCGGGACAGTATTGAGAAGATTGGGAAGAAGGTTAGGAGAAGGGTTGGAGAGCTTGACCTAAAGAAGATGGCTGAGTGACTCCGGACACGTTCCCATATCCTTTCTCTGCGTTGATTTTGTTTCCACTTTCATTTCGCTATGTTAGTCAAACCGGCAGATTCTTTCTCAAACTGACTTCCATCCAGGTAGGGAGAAAGTAGTCATGAGCTGCAGTCAGTGTGTTGGCATTGAACTAAGATTCGACAGAAAGAAAGCCGCTCAAGAACTCCAGGACTACCGGAACAATGGCCCAAAGAACACGACGCGCAGGCTAATCGACGCAGTTATGGCAGAGGATGTTTCCGAGATGACACTTCTGGACATAGGCGGTGGTGTTGGGGCCATCCAACACGAGCTTCTGAAAGCGGGTGCGAGCAGCTCCATCAGCGTGGAAGCCTCGCAAGCATATATCAAGGCTGCAAAGTTAGAGGGGAAGCGTCAGGGACATGCTGATAGGATGAGCCATTGCCATGGAGATTTCGTCGACCTCGCCCCTGACATTCCTGAGTGTGATATCGTCACACTAGACAAAGTAGTGTGCTGCTACCACGATATGAGGAGACTTGTCGAGGAATCATCGGCGCGGGCCAAGAGAGTGTATGGCCTCGTGTATCTGCGGGACCACTGGTATGCACGAATATGGACAGCTTTGGACAACTTCCGGAATATGCTTCGACGGAATCCTTTTCGACAGTTTGTACATCCGCCTGAGGAGGTTGAACGGATCCTTCGTAGGAAGGGGTTCCAGAAACGATTCCATCATAAGGCAGGCACTTGGCTGACCGTTGTATATAGTCGAGCTCTACCATAGACAGAGCCCGTCTTCATCATCTAGGTTTACATTAATTCATTTCCATGACCAAGATTCACTGGAACTGTCTTCTGTCCTGGGGCACCTAAGTAACCTGACAAACCTGCTAGTTTCCTATTATTTTGACAAGAATACGCTTGGGCCGCCTTCCATCAAATTCACCATAGAATATCGCCTCCCATGGTCCGAGGTCGAGCCTGCCTTCGGTGATGGCAACCACAACCTCACGTCCCATAATCTGACGTTTGTGGTGAGCGTCCCCGTTATCCTCGCCCGTACGATTATGCTGATACTGACTGGTGGGTTCATGAGGAGCAAGATTTTCAAGCCAACGCTTGTAGTCTTCATGCAGCCCTTTCTCGTTGTCGTTTATGAAGACGCTCGCGGTAATATGCATCGCATTCACCAAGCACAGCCCTTCCTGGACTCCGCTCTCAGATACTGCCTCCTGTACCTGCGGCGTTATGTGAACGAAGTCCATTCGAGCTGGGACATTGAAAGTCAGGTATTTCGTGTGGCTTTTCATCATACCTCCACTGGGGAGTGGGAATTGGTAAAAACGTTGTCAACAACCAAGCGCTTCTACACTGGGCAATAGACTAAGACTCTTGGTAACCATTGGGGTCACTCGCAAGAGTGGAATCGAGCTCTCTAGCTCTTGACATCGCTTTCGCACCCATATCGATCTTGTCTTGAATCTCTAGGACAATCCCGAGGCCGTACCAGAGTAGCGCATTCTCTGAGTCAGATTCCAAGAGCTTGCCGAAGGTGTACTCAGATGGTCTTAAGGACTCCGAATCAAGATCCATCGCTCTGGCGAGGGCATTCTTACCTTCTCCAATCTCTCCGGCACGTATGAGCAAGACGCCGAGAGACTCGTGATACACTGCTCGGTCTGGTTCCAATTGCGCAGCTTTCTGGTGGGCTTTTATGCCCGCCTCAAATCGGTCTTGATGCATCAGAGCTCTTCCCAAGAGCCACCAAGCATCAGAACAGTCTGGTTGTGTTTTCAAGAGGCGTTTCAAGACGGTTTCAGCTTCAACTACCCGGCGCTCACTCACAAGTTTCAGGGCCTCGTGGAGCAGTCGGGGCACGTCGTATTCTGACTTCCGACTCATAATGTGTCGGTCATCCGTAGTGTTTGGCCGTCAATAATGCTTTGGCGTTTCCTCGCGAGTTATACGAGAAGAGAATTTGTCCTTCTGATAGGAGTAGTAGAGATGGAGTTTGAGCCAGGGCGGAGAGGCTCAGGTTTATTAGGCCTCCCGTGGCCTTTGACCAACGAAGAGTGAGAGAAGAGCAAACGGGTTAATTGAACCACAAGACGACCAGAACGGTTTCTCTGGTGATAATAGGAAGTCCGTTTTTTCGGCTGCCACCGTATATTAGACTACATCGTTGGCCATGCTCACACAGGAGGAATATCAGTGGAAAAAATGAAGATCAACTCCAAGAGGAAATATCGTAGAAGCCGCGTAGCAAACGGCTACGGACCGCATGAGATGTTGAAGATGGCTCAGGAGAAGGCGCTATCCAAACGAGAGAAGAAAGTAACGCCTGAAACTGATGAATTGTAATCGAAGCTTAGTCTACTCTCTACTCAAGCCCCTCGTAGAACTCGTCGAACTCCACCCAATCCGTAAGGGGCGTCTTCTCACCAACTGAACAGAGAGGCCAAGCGGTTCCGCAGGCATGACAGTGGTAAACGAAGCCAGCGTAGTAGCCTATTATGCTCCCTCTAGTGCGGATCATCGCGAACTCGAGTTCACCGTCTGCTCCACACATTGGACAGGAGTCATCTCTGTCCGGAAATATCGCCTTGGCGACTGATTGTTCCAGAATCTCCACTGTGGGCGCCTTCATTCTCTCTCTTACTCTCCCGTAGGCAGACTTCTGAGGTTTGGCGTTGGGTTTATAGTCGTTTAAACGCGGGAGATTATTGTTCATCTTGCCGTCTCAAAAATCTTCCGAACTTGTGATTTTTCGCCACTAGATGATTGTATTAGCGTACCATTAGAAGCAAATAAGATGAAATTGGGCCTCGTTCTTCGCGGCACAGAAAGCTCCAAGTCCCTCACTTGGTCGAATAGTACTGGTGCAGGTGTTCCAATGCTCTTGGAATCTGCCACTCTTCAGCAGGTTCATAGAACTCTGGGACCTCTACTTCCTCTGGTCCTTTTCCCTCGGAAATCGCCCTCAAGACTGCAGTCTTGAGCGCATGTAAGTAGGAGAGTTGTTCCTCTATCAGCTCTTTTCCGCCTAAAGGACCGTGTCCCGGTACGACTACGTCGACTTCTAAGGACAACATATGCTGGAACGCCTGCATCCACTTCTCAGGGTCCCCTTCGGTGTCACTGATATACGGCCAGGATTTGGCGGCAAGATCGTCACCTGTGAAGAGCACCTTCTCATTCGAGAAGTATGCGTAGGATGAGCAAGAAGAGTGACCTCCCGAATGGTAGAACTCCATCTGCAGGTCCTTGTTCCTGATGACTCGTTCTTTCTCAAAGCCCCTATTGGGTATGACAATCTCAATCTCTTCGATGTACTCCGCGAAGTCTGGTTCCTCCTTCTTCCAACCATCAAAGGCTTCCTTTGTCCAGCCCTCCTCAGTTCTCCTCTTCATGTTATCAATAAGGGCATTTGAGCCAAAGACTTCCACGTCCTTGAATGCAGCGGCGCCATAGTGGTGATCACCATGAAAGTGGGTGATGAAGAGGTATTTCACAGGAAGTTCATACTTGGCTTCAAGCTCTTCTCGGAGTTTCTTTGCCTGTCTTGGATAAAGCAGCGTGTCTATGACGACAATGAAGTCGTATAGTGCAACTGCACCCGCCTTCACGCCGAAGTAGCTCTCATAGTTGGCAGCTACTGCACGTGGTGATACTTCCTCAACGGAGAAATCGATGATTGCGTCTGTCACCTTGGTCACCTTGCTAGAACACGGGTGTAGGCATTCTTCTGAATGGAGACCTGTTCAAGTGAGCCTTTCTTAATCCTGCGTACAAAGCAATCAGACGAGTCCTCGTAGCTTCGCCAGTGTCCAGCCCATTATTGTAGCCGCGTGAACGATTTCGCCATCCTCAATCATCCGGTCAACCTTATCAAATGAGAACAGACCCACTCGAAGGAACTCACCGGGATCAGGCTGCTGGTCTGTAACATCGCCCACGGCTCCGAAAAACAAGTTGCACCAAACAGGACCAAGCCCGGTGGGATGATACCGGGCCAGAGGTTGCACCGACTCGATCCTGTAACCGGTCTCTTCTCTGGTTTCTCTGATAGCAGCCTCTTCGGCCGTTTCGCCAGGGTCAATCAATCCGGAGGGGCTCTCCCAGCTTGCCTGCATCCAAGGATAGCGAAACTGACGCACGAGCACCACTTTGGCGTCATCTGGAACAACGCAGGTCACCGATGAGTAGTCCCGGTACTCGACGACCACGTAGTCCACTACTTCGCCATCAGGTCGTTGAGCCAGATCATTTCGGAGGCCGAGGAAAGGTGAGCTAAAGACCACTCTCTCTTCGATTTGCTTCCATTCCAAGTCACTATCATCGTGCAACGCTGGACCATCTCCAATTCATAAGATACAGATAGGACGTTCTTGATACCTTGTTCAAGGTTAAAACTTGCGTCAGTGAATGCATATATTACACTTTCAAACGGCGAAAGGAAAGTCGCGCGGCAAGAGTAAAGAATGCAACTTACAAAGCGAACTCTTGCAGTTCTTATCTCGGCCTCTATAGTTATCGCCACCACAGCGCTAGTACTGGTCGCAGTCTATGATGCAGGGTCAATTATCCCCGACGTTGCAGACATGGGTGTGACGGAATGGCTAGAGGACTTTGAGGCGTTCTGTGATTTCGTAGAAGGAAACTACCCCTATCTCTGGCTCAAGAATAGAACGCATGGCTACAACTGGCTGGATCTCAAGCAGATGTATGCAGACCGTATAACAAATGCCGTCGATAATGAAGAGTTTGCTGGAATAATCCTCGACGCAGTGACAGCGCTCCAGAACAGACATTCGTACATAATAGACCCCAGACAGTACGCCTCGTATCAATCAATGTACGCAAACCTACCCGCGCCTCTCAACGAGATATTCACTGATGATGTAGTTGATGCCGCCTCGTATTGGGAAACAGTGTTCATGAACAGCATCCGCCAGAAGTACTACAGCAAGTATGACGCGATGATGGTCTACGATAGGGGAAACTATGTGATCGAGAACGATGGACCATGGAATGGTCTCTACGGAGAGGACCTGAAGGTAGTAGCCGTCAACGGAGAACCCATCGATACAGCGGTTACGAGCTGCTATGAACAAGACTACTTGGATTG
>LRSK01000078.1 GCA_001563325.1 Candidatus Thorarchaeota archaeon SMTZ1-83 | reverse complement strand
TAATACTTCAATGATAATACGAGTGGCGCTTCGTCCCACTCCGGCCACTATTACCTGGATAAGAAGGGCAACCATGAATCCGCCGAGTGCCAGTCCAAACAGACGCAACGAAGCATGCTGTGCTGTGATTGGGGTCAGGAAGTTCAGATCCACCAGATACCAGATATACAAGCCTGTAATAGCCATCAGTGTGACCAGGACTCCATACATCACCACGACTGTCTTGACCCTTGGGGTGTTGAAAGGCACCTTCTCAATTCCTGGACCGACAACCGCATTCCCAATCTTCCTTGAGAATCGGATGAAGACACTGATGGCTGCCAGGAAGACGACCAGAAATATGATGCTGACGATCAGTAGCAGAAGTATCTGAAGGTCAGGGTCAAGTGCGAGAAACAGGTCGCCGATTGCGTAAGCAGTAAGCGAACCCACCATCAGGATCACGGCAGCTATCTGAATGACAAAGGTAAGCGTTGCCGAGTTCCTAAAGATGGCTCCCAGATTGAAGTATTCATCTCTCGCGCGTGCTAGTTCTTCACTATCTTCTGTCATGGCGACCAACTGAGAGGCATGTGCTTCTTCCGTTATTTGAATTCTTCTACTGTTCAAGGAGTCTGACTGCAGACACTCTTCGTCAACCTTAAATGATGGCTGCATTGACAACTCGTCATCCCCGCAGATGGATAACCAAGGTGTTTCAGGATGGCCTCACGGGCTGCAAACGAATACGGCTACATAAACGCACGAATCAGGGGGCTGAAGTCCCGGTTCTTGACAGTCGGAGACTATGAACGGCTTCTGCAGTCTGCTACATATGAGGATTTCATCAGAGGACTTGGTAGTACTTACTATGGCCCTATGATTTCAAGTCAGTATGCACAAAGAGTTCCAGAACCTGCGGAGCTAGGCCTTGTTCTGTCCAATGATTTTGCAGATGTGAGCTACAGACTCACCCGGACCCTGACAGGTCGAGTGCGGGATTTCACCCAGACTTACCTGAACATGTTCTTGGCAGATAGTATCAAGTCAATCATTAGGGGACTTCATGTGGAGCTGGATAGAGACGAGATACTCAAGTTTCTTGTACCGACGTCGCCTGAGCAGGCAATGGAGTTCGAGCAGATAGTTGACGCTGGATCTGTCAGAAAGGCTGTTGACATCCTGCCTTACTGGGATGTGAAGATTGCACTCTTGACTAGGTTCCCTGCATATGAGGAATTCGAGTCTACAGCCCCTCTCGAGGTGGCTGTGGAGGAGTGGTATCTTAGGACTGTGCTGGACGCCCTCGCGGAATTCCCTAGTGGAGAACAGGAGCGCGTCTTGGGTGTCTTGGAGGCAAGAGTTGACTTAAGGAATGTTCTGACCCTCATAAGGGCTCTAGCTCTGACGCTTGAGTCGCGTGTAGTCGACCTCTCTCTTGTCCGTTTCACTCGCAAGTCTCAAGCCCTTCTTGAAACTATTCAGGTTGGCGCAAATTGGCGTGAAGTGTTCAATCGACTTGGGACAACGAGATACGCTCAGCTTGCAGGAAGGCTGGCAAGAATCTACGAAGAAACTAATGATCTGTCCGAGGTTGAGCTGGCAATTGGGGATTACATCGCCAAGAAGGTGATGCTTCAACTGACCGCCTTTCCGTTCCACATCGGAACTGTCTTGGGCTTCTTCAACCTGAAATACTTCGAGATTCGCAACATCCGCTCCATTGCGGTAGGTTTAGAAAGAGGAGAGTTTCCCGAAAACATCAGGCGAATGATTACAATTTGGTAACTGGAGGACAATATTCAGTGAAAATCAACAAATGGACTACGAACCCATTCATGCTTGCACTGGGTGCTTTGGTGTTCACCCTTGCTGCGGCAGCACTGGCGATGTTCAACGCACCGACTGTGGTCAAGGCATTGGGTGTGGCATCAGGTTCCGGATTTGTGCCGCTGCAGACTACCGAGGGCGCAGGCTGGGCGATACTTGGTCTTGCTATCGGTGCAGGCCTAGCAATCGGCCTGGCTGGAATAGGCGGTGCAATCACGGAGAAGCCAGAGACCTTCGGCAAGAGTATTCTCTATGTCGTGTTCATTGAGGCTGTTGCCATCTACGGTTTCGTTATTGCGTTCCTACTCTTGGGTTACATACCCGGCCTCGTCGGTTAGTGAGTATGAGAACCAATCAGAAGTAGAACCTGAACGGGCAATCAACCCGTTCAATCTACTCTGGACTAGTAGTGCGGAACAATGATGCGGAGACCAGGTCCCTGATTTTGGTGTCGAGCCGTTCTAGCCTTGCGTCGTAGGTGTTATCGACCCACTTTGTTCCATCCTTGGATCTAACAATCACGCCACCCGTGGCTCTCACGGTTTCCTTCGAGATGCTGATGTTCGTCTTGATGCCCGTTGCTTTTGTGATGGCGGCTGCAATCTCTGACGTATCGATGTTTACTTTCTGCCCCTCCGGAAGAACAAGCTCAATCTCGCTCTCTTGGAGCGGGACCGCTCCGTCTATCGCCAGTTTCGTTACAGTCTGGGCATATGACTTTCCCTTGACGCCCTTCTTGATCTCTTCCCAAGCGGAGTCAAAGACTTCTCTCCTCAATGCCTCCTTGGTTTCAAGGATTCTATACTTCGCTCTCAGTTTTGCGCTAGCCTCATACCTGGCAATCTCAGAGTCAGCCTCGCGTTGTGCTTTCCCGGCGATTTCTTCTTCAATTCCCTTTGCCCGCTTCTTCGCATTTGCAAGACGTTCAGCCTTGAACTTCTCAGCCTCAGCGATGATTCTCACAGTTTCATTGTCGGTCTTCTTTTCGATGATCTCGATGATGTTGGTCACGCCCTCCATGATATCATTCCTCCCCAGAGATCATCTTGTATGCGATTCTGATCGCTTTCTTCACGTTACCTCGAGCTGACTCCTCTGTTTCTTTGACAGTCTTCTCAGTATCCTTCAGAATCTTGGATTCTATCTTCGTCCGTCTCTCCTGTAGACCGTCCTTGGAGCGCTGAGCTGCCATCATTGCTTCCTTCTCGGCCTTCTCCAGGATTTCCTTGGCCTCCTTCTCCACGCTCTCCCGAATTTGCTTGGCTTTGTTTTGGGCCTCAGCTAGCTTCTTCTTAGCAGCGTCCTCCGCCTCATATATTAGGTCAATCTCGTCTTTGGCAGTGCGCATTGCTGTATACCTCACACTGTAGCGGGCTGTCCATTGCAATCTCATGCCCCTGATAAAGATTCACCTTTGCCTGGGACTGATTGGCACAGACGTGACTGCATTTCACAACGTTTATCTTTAGCATCAAATGGCCCAATCCAACGGGCTTTCTTGACAGGGAGCCTTGCCACCCAATCCAAAGGTGATACCATGGGCCTTCGAATGAGTCCCGCAGAGATGATCATTGCCCGGGTTGTGTCTCATAAAGACTATGAGAGAGAGGTCTTGCTTGCCCTCGAGGAGTTCGGGCATTTTGAGTTCATAGACGTAACCCACCAGGCCACAGTTGTTGAAGTGAAGAGGTCTCGAGAAGAGGAGACCGTATTTGTGGCATCTGATAGGCTGACCAAGATACTCCATTCGCTAGGCATAGACCCTGGAAGGGCCTCTGGTATTAGAATCGAGATTGACGACCGTGAGTTGACTGGAACTCTGGCTCACGCTGCTGAGGTCATCGGGTCTGTTGAACCAGAGGTTCTAGAAATCGACTCCGAAACTGCTGCAGCACAGCTTGAACTCGACAAGCAACGTGCAATAAGAGATGTGGCTATGTCACTTGAGCCGCTAGGACTGGACCCGAGCCGTATCGGGGCCACTGAATACACTTTCACTGTTGCAGGGGTGGTCCCGACCGGAAGAGTGTCACAGCTGGAGTGGAGTCTGAAGGAAGTCACAGAGGCGGCGTATGCTTTCAAACACATCCCGCTCAAGAGAGGTGTTTCTGTAGCCACTGCGAGTGTCCCCATTGAACGTCGTGACGCGGTCGAGCGAATTCTCTCGGCCATGGAGTTTGAATCCTTCACAATGCCCGAAGCAGCAGAAGGAGAACCACATAGGGTTGCAGAAGAAGCAAAGAGGAGAATTGTGGAGCTGGAAGATGAGCTTGCTCAACTGCATGCTAGGAAGAAGGCTATTGCCAAAGAATGGGGTCCAAGAGTTCTTGCTGCCTGGGAGATCCTAGAGATCGAGAAGCAGAGAGTTGAGGTCAGGAAGTACCTTGTTTACACAGAGCAATCGGTCAAAGCGTGGGGCTGGATCCCTGAAGGGATGGAGGAAGAGTTCGAGTCTATTCTGCGTGAGAAGACAAGCGCCGTGGTGGACATCAAGTTTGAACATCCTGACTTTGCGGAATACGAGTCGCCCACGTATCTTGACAACCCCTCGTTCATGAAGCCCACGGAGGGAGTCGTGAGTGCTTTTGGGACTCCGTCTCAGCACGACCTCGACCCTACGAAAATCATGTTTCTAGCTTTTCCCTTGATTTTCGGGTTCGTGTTTGCAGACATCGGGCAGGGTATGCTCATACTCATCATAGGCCTGGCTGCATGGCGTGCAAACAGGAGAGGTGACGACTGGGGTCAAATACTCGGGTATGTTCAAGCTGGCGCAGAAGGTCTCATTATGATGGGACTGTTTGCCATTCTTGGAGGATTCTTGTTCGGGAGCTTCTTCGGCGCGGAAACCGTGTTTGAACCGTTATGGCCGACGTTTGCTCACCATGTTGATGATGGTCACGGTCATGTGATTCCGAACCCATACAGGGCAGCTCACATGCTGAAGCTGTCCATCGAAATCGGTGCTATTCACATCATGTTGGGAATTCTTCTGAACGTCTATAACAAGATGAAGCATCATGACCGCCGTGATGCCGTCGTTGGGATATCCTACTTCGTACTCTACTACGGTTTCATCAATCTGCTCTTCGGTGTTAGTTACAGCAGTGTCAATGATTGGTTCAATCCAACCGGTCAGGTGAACCTTTGGGTTCCCATTGCTGGCATCGGATATGGCATTGGCAACAATGGCGTCTATCCCGCAATTCCTGTTAGCCCACTTTTGTGGTCGTTGGCAACATTCATCGTCCCGTTTGTAATAATGGCATTGGCATCGTTCAAGGGAGGGATGGATGGCGTTGTTCTGTTCTTGGAGTACGCCATCGGCATGATTAGCCACACAGTAAGCTATGCTCGTATCTTCGCTCTGAACACTGTTCATGTCATATTGAGCGGAGTCTTCTTCACACTAATTCCGGCAGTAATCTATATACCATTCCCAGAACTCAACTTGCTCGGCATCGAGTTCATACCACATGAAGTACACTCGAGTGACCCCCTGGCACCGCATTATCCTCATTTGCCGCTCTTGGGAGCGATAATCGGGACCTTCATCGTTGGCATCCTTGAGGGTCTCCTGGCATTCATGCATACGCTTAGGCTGACATACGTGGAGTGGTTTTCGAAGTTCTTCCACGCAGGGGGAGTGGCCTTTATGCCTTTCAAGGCAACTCGGGTATACACGACGCCACCTGTGATCGTTCCAGTGCAGGAGAGCTATGCTGTATCTTGACAAGATGAATGGTCAGACCTGAACAATGATATGGAAGTCCAGTTACAAAGAGCCAAGACCTCAGCCACCACTGTATGCTAGCGATAAGAGCAGGAAACATCACCTAGGGTGTCTTGGACGGCATAGGAACCATATGTCGAATCCTGATTGCGGTTCCATAATCATAGAGGTCTCAGAATTGATGTAAGGATTAAGAGTAAGTTGTGAGGGACCATCACTGACAGGACAATCGACTGCCAGCTTCGATTCAAATGAGAAGGTGCTTTTCGTTCTGAACAAGCACACAGGTCTATCGCCCTACTCTCATGAGTTTGTCATAGGTGGGATTGATCCTCAGCTTCTCTCTGGTTTTGTCACTGCTATGGGGAGTTTCTTAGCTGAAGTCGTAGGCTCTGAAGAAACTGGGTGGAAGACTGTGTACGGCTCTGACACGACCTTCATTGTGGAAATGAATGACTGGGTTGTGGGCGTTCTAGCTGTCGCTAGGGAGACTACTGAGCTCCGAAGTCGACTAAGAAGGGTAGTTCGCGAGTTCAAGCAAAGCTTCGAAGTCCTCAAAGATTCTGACGGCATCGATGGGGGTCTATTTGCCGAGTTCGACCAGTTCGTTATGAAGACTCTCACGTTGGACAAAGTTGCCCCTCAGTCGCTTGTCACGAGGAGGAATGGCTGGGAGGCTAGTCTTGACAGAATGGAGCATTCAGATTCCAAGACTTTGGCGAGGGATTTGGTGGCGGGACTTGAAGTTTCGATGACCGTGTCCAAGCTTGTCGAAACACACTCGCAATCTCTTAAGGGGATCCGTGATTCCATTGCAGAGGCTTGCTGGCACAACGCTGCGTATGTGAAATATGTGCCCACAGAGCATGACATTCTCGAAATCTCAGAGAGGGCGCTGAGTATTATGTTGGACAGCTCAAATCCCTTGGGCCTATCAACAATGACCATCGCTGTGATAGGACGCCTCGATGGCCGAACCACGCTTGAGAATTTCATTGGAGAATTGAGCCAGGACGACAAGGACAGAGTGCTGCAGGAGCTTGGAAACCTTATACTCTCGGGTCACATTCACAGGATATCCATGGAGCGAGAGAGTGTCCTAGTGAATGAGTGTATCTTGACAAGGTTCGCAGGAGCATGTTCAGAAGTACTCGGCGCCGAAGAGATACAACAGACTGTTAGCATCATTCTAGCATCGGGCGTTGCGAATCATCCATGGCTTTCCAGAGTTAGAGTTCAAGATGACCTGTCACTACAGAGTGTTCTTGACGAAGCCATGACTCCAAGGGATTTCGACCTACTCGCTGAGGCATTGGAGCAATTCCTGAATGATATTGTCGATGCCTTGTCAGAAGTAATGGAGCGCAACGATGTCATTGACCTTCTGAAGTATGCGCGTTGGAGCTGCCAAGAGGATTGGATACCTGGACTCACTGAAGCAGTACTCTAGACCGTTCCATGACTGGGAGATGGTCATCCTCCGCCGCCCATATAGAGCGCCGCGAGTTCATGGTCTCCTTTGGGCACTGGCTTCTGGTCTCTGTCAAGGCGTTGCCGGTTCTCCCACACTACTCGTGCGAGTCCATCAGCCATCTGCCTTCTACCCTCAACGCTCTGTGCGGCCTGACCGTCGCCACTCTGCTGGAACACTTGGGCCGCCACAGCGTAGTTGCCTGCCGCCTCTCTGAGATGGTCACTGGCATCCGTATAGTGTATCTTGGCCTTTGAATCAGCCCCTTTCTTGAGCTCGACCTCCGCTAGGAAGTCGCTCTTGGCTCCCTGGATGCGGCTCAAATCTCCCTTGAACTTAAGAACTACCGCCTCTAGCTGGCGGACTTGAGCTTCTACATTGTTCTTGGTCCGTATCTGTACTCCCTTCACGCTAGCCAGCTCATTTGCAGCCGCTTCGAAAGCAGCTAGAGTCTGTTTTATGCGCCCAATTGTGGTTTCATGAGCCTCGATGGTGCTGTCAGCCGAGTCGTCGTCCACCTCCAACTGTCCAAGCTCGTCCGTCAAGGAGCTGAAGTAGTTCGTTCTCTCCATTTGAGACCTGAATGCCCACTGTTCTGCCTGCCTTGAGTAGACCTGAGCCTCGGACGCAAATGCGGTTGCTAGGGCAAGTCTACCGAGGTCAGTGAGTTCCTCCGCAGACACTCTCTCTCCTATCACCTTGTAGTAGGATGCTGACTCCACGGCATGCAGGTTCTCGAGTATCCTGGAAAGAATGAACTTCACTCCGGTCTGCAGCTTCGAACTCAGTTGGAACTGTATCACGTACTTGACATTGTTCAGAATCGCATTTGTCCTGTTTCTCAGGTTACCTACTTCCTCATCCTCGATGTCTAGACTAAGAAGGATTCCCAGAGTGTCGAGGCCTTCCTTTATTGCCTCCAGTGACTCCGCAGGTTGATCCGTCATATGGGCACGTGCTTCGTCTAACGCCTTGCTCACACTCTGTATGAGTGACGTTTTTCTGATCTGCTTGGCGAAGTCAATCTGCTCTGCCACCCCTTCCAGAGCGTCAGTCTTTTTCTTCTTCTTCAGCAAATCCTCCACAAACGAGAAGGTTGTCAGGTCGGCCTGGATTGCAGCTGTCAGTTCTCTTGTCTTTGCTAGTTTCTCTGCTCTCTTTAGGTCCTTGAAGATCTCTTTGAGAACCGTGATTGACTCATCTCTGTTGTTCATTCTTATGAGTTCTGAAAGTGTCTGTACTGCGTTCTCCGCTCGGCAGAAGAGGGATTGTGCCTTCTTGTGTTTCTTGTCCGACTCAGATTGTACTGCGTTCTCCACAAGCTGAAGTTCCTTTCTGAAGCACTTCTCGGCGCGTCCGAAATGTTCTGATGATACTTGGTACAGCTTCGATGCATCTTCTAAGTTGCCCGCTCTCATCTGTGCATCTGCAATATCATTGTAGGTCATTGCCAAGTAGACTTCGCTTAATCCTGCAGTGTTCTGTTTCCAGGACTGTATCATGGATATCTTCTGCCTGTTCGCTTTCTTGTCCTTCATAAAGTAATGTGCTCTCCTTTCCAATCAGCTCGTTTAGAAACTCATCATAGAACTCGGCCTCAGCTGTCTTGTTGTTGCCAAGTATCCCAGCAAGCTCTTTGTCGTCCTCTTCGCGTCCTTCGCTCATTAGGGAGTACGCCTTATGACCCAGTGCAACTCTTCTGAGCTTCTCTGTTCCATCAGCCTTTGATGGTACTGCAGAGAACGGCTTCTCCAGCATTGTGAATACTTCGGCGAGGTGGGCTGAGGCGCTCTTCAGCTTGTCAGGGTGCTCGCTCTCTATGAAGGGTCCTTTCGCAGCTGCGGCTTGATGGAGCCAGGCCATGACCTTGGCCATCCATACGTCCGCAAGCGTTTCTTGGGCCTTTGCGATGAGCTCCTTCAGAGCATTCTCCAATTGCTCCTTCGTGTCTCCCTCAGAGTGAGTGATTCTTTCACGAATGTAGGAGATATCAAACTCCTCACCTCTGATCTCATCACTGAAGTCTGCAATCTCATCATAGAGCTCCGTGTAGGCGTTGTGCATGGTGATGCGTTTCTTCTCAAGCCCTGGGACGTCGTCAATGTCATGGAGAGAGAACTCCTTGACTGCATCCTGTGCTTGCATGTTCAATTCATAGAGCCTGCTAGTGTAGACGTCAACGTCGTCAGTGCCGCTGTGTACTCGTTTTCCAGGCGCTTCGTTTCCCACGACGAACACTCTCAGGCAGTTCCGAGTTTCTGCCCATAGAGTTCAGAGGCTCTACTTAAGACTAATTGGGACGCGGGAATGACTGTCAACGAATGTTGCTACAGCTGTGTAGAATCTGGTGGATGTGAACAATCAGGGAGCCTCTCTAAGAGGTTCGAAAACGAATTGTCCTTCCATCACGATATTTGACTAATTGTCCGTCCTGCACCAGAATGTTAAGAACCTCGCTAGTTCTGGAGCGCGACTTGCCCCACATGGGTGCTAGTTCCGTTGCAGTCAGCCCCTGGTCGGCCTCTCTGAGCAGACTCACAAGTCTGGCCCAACTCGCATCCCCCTCAATGACGCCCCCTTGGTCCGACAGGAGCATGTAATCAACTAGCTCTGCTACACTGTTCTTGTTGCGGGCCTCACTTTCAAGTCGAGCACTCATCTGCCGCACCGTCTTCTGCAGTTCTAGAACGGTTTCGCGTAGTTCCTTGATCTCGTACATGAGTTCATCCATCTTAGGCCTTGACATGTCGAATCTCCCCTATCCATTTTCATATTCGGATCGAAACTCTCGGTAGTTGCGCCTTTTGCGCTTCTTCTCAATCTTCTCCTTTGTGGCTTCCACTTCGAAGCTGGCTTCCTCAATTGGGACGTACTCCTCCAGAAATTCGGCTTCGTTGACAGGCATTGGTGGGATTGGGATTTCTTGTCCTGGCCTTTCTCCAGTCCCTTCAGTGCGTCTGTTTGCTTCCTCTTCAGGCTCGCTGTGAGCCCCCTCGCGTTTGGCAGTCTGGTTGATTGCCGCTCCAACCTGAGGTAGCCCGTATTTGCTCTCTTCCCGATACTCGTAATCCTCGAGTATTTCTCGCGTTCTCTTTAAGGCTGAGGTTCTCTTATGACGATATGACATTGTGATCTACCAGCAATAATCGACAACAATCGACAACAACAATCGACACTTGGGAGTATGAGCCTCCTCATATAAGGTTTTGGTCACTTGTCAGACATCGATCTTGCGAATGTCATGTAGCCTGTGTGCCCGACCATCCAGGTTGTTGGTCGGGTCTTGCCCTCACGTACCATGATTTCTCGCTGGAGAACTTCGAGAGTCTTGATCATGCCCCAAGTGCCTGCCTCGCCAAGAGCCTTGCAGGTCTTCATGGACTGTTCAATGGTAGGACTGTAACTTGCGAGCATGCGACTCGGTCTGAGGGCATGATGAGCCGCATCCACCACATCCCAGGGTGTGGCCAAATCTAGGACAACTGCATCAACATCTCTCTCTTCTATGCCATCCAAGATGTCCCGGTGATGCATGGTTACATTCTCAGTCAGTCCGTGTCGTTGGAGATTCCTCTTGGCACCGTTGAACATGTCTTCTCTCACCTCGTATGTATAGACCTGCCCAGTCGGACCGACAGCCCTGGCAAGTATACCCGTTAGGGCTCCTGAACCTGTTCCGGATTCCACGACTCTGGAGCCGGCGACTATCTCACACTCAATAAGGATTATCCCCGCGTCTTTGGGATACACAATCTGTGTGTTCCTCCCCATGGCTATCTGGACATCAGTCTGGTTTGGTCTATGAATCTGAAAGACAGCGCCGGAGTGGCTCTCCGCCCTCAGACCGAACGGACGACCGATTAGGTCATCGTATTGGATGATTCCTTTATTAGAGTGAAACGCCTCGCCTGCTTTCACTTTCCTGATCCAGTTCCTCTTTGCATCGAGAAAGATGTAGACAAGGTCACCATCCTGAATAGAGTCGTGCATGATCAGTTCTCAATAGTGTTCGCGTTTTGAGTGTTACGTGGCATGTCGAGTCGCCTCCCAATCTCTAAAAGCCCAGATAGTCATACGTGATGTTGAAGCGATGGGAAATGACCTTGAGCAAATCCCCGGATATCATTGGTACGTATGCAGTCTTTGCGTCTTATATTCTGATGACTGGTGGGTTGCTGATGTTCGCCATTGCGTCCGCAAATCCCGATTTGGCAGCAGATGCAATCATTCTGATTTTGTCGGGGATCCTGGTTGTTGGAGGTATACTTCTCCGGTTGCTGGGGGCTTTTCTCTGGGGCCCAGGGTCCAAGAGATCTCGCGAGGAAGACACTGTCATAGAGATTGCATCAATGAGGAAAAGCGTCACAATCTCAGAATTAGAAACGGAAACTGGCTATCATCCGGAACGTATTGAAGAGATTTTGAGGGATGCCCTCATGAACCAGAAACTGACTGGATATCTGGAGAATGAAAGGTTCGTGCGCGATACATCAGTGAGTCCATGGGAGCCTAATATGGCCTGGGTCGATGATGATGACTAGCGTTGGAATTGCAGGCGCGCGTGTCCCACAAACCTTTATTCGATTTCAAAGCGCGGCTATCCTGAGGGAGTCTCTTGGACGACCACCACCATTCAGAAGATAATACTCCGCAAACATATGAGAAACCTGTCGCAGAGAAGCCAGTAGACCTTCTCCCGAAGGATGCCCTGCCGTATCAACCCGGGGTAGAAGAGCCTCTGGACTTACTTGTGGATCCAGGAATGGGTGTTATCATCGGCCGATCTGAGTCCTTCCACCGAAAGTATCCACATACAGGACTCGGTATGATTGGAGCGGTGGCAGAGTCGTGTGATGAAATTCTTGAATCGCTCCTCGGAATGCCCGTACACTTGGACCTCGTGAGTCCCCATGTAATGCTCGTCGCTGGTAAGAGGGGCTCTGGAAAGAGCTACACACTTGGCATAATCGCGGAAGAGCTTGCACGTACGATGGAACGTAGAGAGATTGAGGTAGCAGGCGTAGTCATCGACACTGTTGACGTGTTCAGACAGGGTGTTGAACCGAACATTGACCAAGAGGATCTTCTCAGAAAATGGGGTCTGGAGGCACGAGGATTTCCAGTTGCCGTCTACATCCCCCATAGGACGTACAACGGGCTTCCTGATGAAGTGAAGAAGAAGGCACGGCTCTTTCCGCTTGCGATAAGTCCGAGGGAACTGACGGCAGCAGATTGGGGATATGTATTGGAAAAAGGCGGGCAATTGAGCACCGCAATGGATAACCTGATGGGAGACATCCTCGAGAGCCTTCGTAAGGGCTACATCAGCGAGAGCGGTAACAGAATTGATCCAAAACGCGATTTCAGCATCAAAGACATGATATCGTGCATGGAATCGAAACAGCTACAGGCTCTGTATCAGCCTGCGACAAGAACGGCAATGGTACAGAGACTGAAGAGTGCTGACAAACTGGGAGTCTTTCATCCAGGAGGTGCAAGTGCTCAGGATTTAGCAATTGCAGGTCGAATCACGGTAGTCGATGTGGCCCCGCTTGGCTCAGACGCAGAAACTGTGCTTGCCATTCTCACCAATATGCTGTGTAGACAAGTCTTGACCTATCGAATGGCGTGGACTGACGAAGGAGTAAGTGCACGAGAAGAACTACCTCCCACTTGGTTGATAGTAGATGAGGCTCATACTCTGGTTCCCAAGTCTGGAAGCACTCCGGCCAAAGAGGCGATTGTAAGCTATGCAAAGCTCGGTCGACGCTTTGGTTGTAGCTTAGTATTGTGCACTCAACAACCTTCGGCAGTTGCTGACGAAGCGATATCTCAGGCAGACATCATTGTTTCCCATTCTCTATCGCATGACTCTGATATCCGTGCCTTACAACAGAGGGCACCTGCTGTGATGCCAGAGAAGTTTCGTGACAAGGTCTTCATTAGCAGTCTCCCACGTGGGGTTGCTTTACTATTCGACCAGAGTACAGAGAACAAACGCGGATTCATGATTCAGGTGCGACCTCGTATCTCTCAACATGGAGGCACAGACCGACTCTCTGCCATGTTCGAGGCCGTACGCTTGAAGACCCCAGAAGATACGCCGCCAGAGGGACTGGAACCGCCTGAGACGGAGTCTGTGGAGGAGCGGTCCGAGATTGCGAGGCCCCCGTTGAAGCTCAGTAAGGAGGACTGGGAGCTTCTTGATGCCTGGATGAAGGATTACATCCAGGCTTTGTCTGATAGACAGATGCAGGAGATCGACATAACTGAGGAACCATCTCCTAGGGAGGAAGACCCAGTGCCAGCGTCCCGGATGGAGTGGGAGCTTTCTGTCGAAGCACCATTTGACGCATACACTCCTGCAGTAATCGACGGGAGTGAAGTGATGATTCGTCGTTTTGGACCGGTATCGACCTCACTCTTGGGGAAGGCGATTACACGCAAGGTCCTGTATTCCCCGGTTACTCACGAGTTTCTATTTGGGACCAAGAGCCCACACAGAGAATCGGAAGCAATCATGAAACGTGACAAGGAACCTAGTCTAGTGGTCGAAGAGATTGTCACAGTCCTTGTAGGTCTAGGTATGTCCATTGATTCTGTGTGCCATGGAGAGGGCTTCTCTTTCGTTCTGTTTCGAAAAGACAGTCTTCGCGCGGCCCTCTCGGGAGGAGCAAGCGGGAGCCTCACTTGTGTATCGGTAGTTGTCGTGGGTGACAATCGAAAAGAAGTGACTACCATCTCCTCCCGACTGGCTGACCTCGATGACTAGTTCACAAGTAAGCGCGACCCCTTTCGCCCTAAAATTACCCTTATAAGCGGGTGAAGTCGTGTGGCCTTAAGGTGGTAGAATGAGCCCGGAAGCCGTGAAGTCACCCATTAATATCAAACTCGAATCGATGATGGAGCTTGCGAGGATGCTAGTTTCTTCCTCGCAAAGGGACCGTCCAGCGAGTATGCTCTACTTTGAATACAACGGTCGCCACATCTATGGAACCCTGATATCCCACCACGGATTCTTTGAGGCCTACGGACTCCCGCTATGGGTGTATGCAGAGGGCGAAGGACCCCCCGAAGGAGGTTTTCTCTCCTACACTTCCCGTGAGAAGGAAGCCATCAGGTTTGTCAAGACCCTAGAGGCAGAGCCAAGGGTCGCATATCTGCCTATAATCAAGCTTGCCGAGAAGCTGGAGATACTTGATCTCTAGAGTCACTGACGAGTCTTGGTCGACCAGAAGGTCGAATTCTGTTCTAACCACATTTTCAGGTCTCCAACGATGAGACCATGGTCGAAGGCCATATCATCCGTACCTATTGACTCTAGGTTAACCCAAGATGCTATCTCTGCGTCGTCTCTACCCCTTGGCTCTCCGCCTAATGGACGCGCCACGAACGCAGTTGTAATTACGTGGCCTCTTGGGTCTCTGTCGGGGGCGCTGTACACTCCCAGAATCGCTTCCAACTCAACTCTCATCGAGGTTTCTTCAAAGGCCTCCCTGGCAGCAGCCTGTTCTACTGTTTCACCGTACTCAACAAAGCCTCCAGGGAGAGCCCATC
>LRSK01000077.1 GCA_001563325.1 Candidatus Thorarchaeota archaeon SMTZ1-83 | reverse complement strand
GAGAGTGAACGATAGCAATGGTGATTATCTTCTCGGTGAATTCGTCTTGACTGTGTTTCCATCGGCCATACCGACATGGATTCAACCATCGTCAAACCAGGTTGTTGAACTAGGCGAAGTGTTTGAGTACGACCTGAATGCTACAGATCCGTCAGGCATTGGGGAGTGGACCGTGGACGATACTCTCCGGTTCAGTGTCGATAGCCAAGGTGTGATTCACAGTGTGGGAACTCTCTCTGTAGGAACGTACGATTTGACAGTGTACGTGAGTGACATTCTAGGGAATGTACTTTCTGGCGAGATTACTGTAACTGTAGAAGATACGACGCCTCCCGAGTGGATAATCGTGCCATCAAACAGGGTGATCGCCTACGGCTCTCAACTAGAATACCAACTGTCGGCCTCAGACCTTGGCGGAATCGATCAGTGGAGAGTGAACGATACTTCAAACTTTGAGATAACTGAGAATGGCCTTCTTCTGAGCATGCACATCCTACGTGTTGGAGAATATGGTCTAATTGTGACTGCGACTGATCCGAGCGGAAACTCGCTCCAGTGTGAGTTCCTCGTGAGAATAGAAAGAACCGATGTAGGTGTTGACTGGTTGGTGCAAGTCGCTCTAGTCATAGGTGTCATAATCGGTGCCGTTGGTGCGACTACAGTAATTGCGATTGTCATTTACATCCGCAAGCCCAAAGCCTGATGCTTTAGTACATGCTACTGCTCTTTCAGCCAAGCTCCGAGGCACCAACAACTCAAAGCAGTAACGCCGAGAAGTGAACCGAATAGGAGAATGGACATGATAATATCACCATCACGGATTTGACCTTGCCAGGCTACCAGAGCCCCCAAACCAGTACCGAGCAGGAGGGCTATGATGACAATTAGAATCACGGTGAGTCCGTTGACAACGCTTTTGGCTATTCCCGCCAACTAGGCCAACCCAGACATCTCTGTGATGAGCTTTCCCTGAAGAACCTTAAACCTTTCTCCCCCTTTCAAAATCCATTCGAGTATCAGGTATCCTCATGTGTGATTCAGGTTCTGGACTCACCGAAGAGTTCATAACCCGTTGTGCATGAGGCTTGCACAGTCGATGAGGAATTCGCATGCTGAACGATGACGAACTAGAGGAGATCAGACGCAGAAAGATGCAGCTGATGATGGAGCGCGCCGCTCAGCCCAAGGTGGCCGAGCCATTGGCCAAGGGGACTGTGACTACTCTGACCGATGCCACCTTCTGGCCTACTCTTCAACAGACAAAGACTGCGCTTGTCGATTTCTTTGGAGAATGGTGCCAGCCCTGCAAAATGCTAGCTCCTATTCTCGCAACCTTGTCCTCTGACTATGTCGGAAAGGTATTCTTTGCGAAGATTGACATCGACCGCAATCCACGTGCCACTGCGCAATTCGGTGTCCACTCTGTCCCAATGGTTATCGCTTTCAAGAATGGACAACCTATTGGCAAGATTCCCGGACTCAGGACCTACGATGATTACGATATGGTCATTGAACGGCTTCTTCAGAACCAGACTTCGTAGTCTGCTCATCCAACGTAGGACCAAATTCCTTTCCGCAATTCTGACATCTTACGACACCATCTTCGATTCCCACCTTCTCGTCGTAGGTGTAGACTGCGGCACAATGCGGGCATCTCAGCCGCCAGACTGATATCTTGGACTCTGACGGCAATGTAGGTACCTGTTGGACATATCTGGCTGTCAGATAGACGAAGATTGGGCCGATGGGAATCGGTATCCGGAGACTTTCAAACCATGGTTGGTATAGGGTCGGGTAAGTCGAACCTCCCAGAAGGAAGACCACGAAGACTAGCAATATCAGATTATTCCTCCTACTTATGGGAGTTGCACCATCGCGTGCGAGTTTCCAGGCGTTTCCAGTGAGGATGAGAATTAGGATTATGAAGAACATCTGTCCAATCGTGATGATTCCGCCTGTGTAGATATGTACAGGGTAATTTGGAATGGGACCTTGCACATAGACCCAGCCTGCTTGACCCCAGACTCTGAATAGAACTGACCCAATTGCCCAAAACAACTCGGGTTCATACCATCCACCCACCCCAACTATGATGATCATTGGTACAGCGAGAATCTCCAAAATCATAAGGCCAAGAAGTCGGTAATTCCTAGAGTCCACAATGCGGGCAAAGCGTCCGTTGCGGCTTCTGCTGACGAAGTAAGTGACGAGGATGACAAACAATACTAGGACAGCCGAAGCAAGGAACCAGACCGCTGGGAGCATGTACCAGTCCAAAGTTGAAGACGGATGATGGTCTGCATTGGTATGTCCGTCGTGAATTGAAACAATGTAAGGGCCTACGCCAAAGTAGTCACTCCAAGCATTCCCTTCCCAAATGCTGGGGCCGTATCCAGATTCATACACGTTCTGAGCATTCGAATCGAACCTGCAGTATTGAACTGTGACCCAAGTGCATTCGTAGATGTCTAGGCCTCTATAGGAATTGTGCGCAAACACAACTGAGCTAATCGTGACATTCGAGCACCAACTCATGTGGAACCCTGTCCAACCGTTGTTCAAGTCGCAACTCACTACCGAAACGTTGACCGCGTATTCCATTTCAACTCCATAGTGACTGTTCTCAGAGCTAATCCCCGATATCACGATTCCTTGGGAGTTGACCACCTGAAGTCCTATGTAGCAATTGAATATGTCAATGTCAAAAAAACCCAAGTTGGCACAGTTCGCTGCCAAGATGCCGCAGCTTGTGTCATGAATTGATTCGCCAACATATGTTATGCCGCTACAATTATGTGAAATAACCTGCCCATACAGTGAGCAATCTACTTCGCCACCTATCAGGTCCTTGAGAAATAGCAACTCCTTCCCGTTTACAGTGTTGTCTTCAAACACTCCGATTTCAAGTATCCTTTCATAAGAGTAGTAGCTTGGAAAGCGCAATCCGCTGTTGTAAAAGTGATTCCCCCTGACTTCCAACAGATCTATCCGGTCGGTTGGATAGCCGCCGGTAAAAGGTACGGTGAACCCCTCCATTGCATCATGGACGATATTCCCCGTTACGTTGACCTCTCTTGACTGGATATTCGTGTAGAAATCACCAGACACAATATTCTCGACAAAATCCATCCTCACAGCTTGATAGACTCTCAAGCTAGCAGGAAGCAAAGAGCCCTCGAAGAAGTATGGCTCGTTGAGAAACGTATTGCCAGATATTGTTAGCTGGGAACAGCCCTGCGTTGTAAGAAGTCCAAAGCATCTTTGCACGTGGTTGGAGCTGAAGATAACATTGTCGACGTGAAAGAAGAACCCAGCTTGGCCGTCATAGAAGGAACAGTCTAATACTGAAACAGATTGCGAATATCGAGCATCAATGTGCTGACCATAACCCTCGAAAGTGCAGTTGGCTATCAAGAAGTGGGTTGCATTTTGTATCGAGAAGTGGTCTGGTTCACTTACCCAAGTTGTTTCTGTGTGTGTTTCACAGTTCGCAATGATGAAAGAAGAAGTCACATTCTGAATGTCGATGAATGGTCTTGATTCACCTTCGAACTGCAGCCCGCTGATTATGTAGGGATCCAGTTCAGTTCCTGCTCCGGGCCAACCCTGTGATACAAAATCAGCATCGCTGCCAATGCTCACTGGTTCGCTGGGAGTTTGGCTTCGGGTTGAAGGAGCATCTCGAAACTCAAAATGTGCCGACGGTGTTCCTAGACACAAGAGTCCTATCATGACCAATAGCAAGAGGAGAACTCTGGCATGCCTTACTCCCATTCAAGTGCACCACACAAATCGACGGTCCTGCAGAAATGGAGTGACAATCCAGCTTCTTAACTCTGATGCTTGATGGAAAGTCCAGACAGGGCGCAGAGCTACCTCAGGTGTTTCTCAACATTTTTGCTAGTCCCGTTGATGACTACGGTCGGCATTGCCTTTGCGTTCGTGGACCATCCGTAATTGCCATTCTTGTCTGCGGCTACCACACCTGCTTCGCTTCCAGTCTTCTCTTGGAAAAGCCTCATCCCTTCCTCTGACGCAACCATGGGACTGCTACCTTGTTCAACATGCAGGACCACCATTCTTGTCAGGAGAACACGCATAATGTGCTCTCCCCAACCAGTGGCAGTCGCTCCCGCAATATCGTTCGCAAAAGCGCCCGCGCCCATGATGGGAGAGTCGCCGACCCGGCCAGGCATTTTGTTAGATATACCTCCGGTGGAGGACGTCGCTGCGATTCTGCCCTCTGCATCCACACTGACACAACCGACAGTATCCCCGGTTTGAGAGTTAATGGGTGACCTTATGATTCCGTCTTTAGCCTCTTCCCTATAGCCTTCAGCTAGCATCTGTTCGTATACTCTTCTCGCATTATCGCCGGCGAAGAATGCGTAGTCTGTCTTCTCCATTATGTACCGGGCTAGGGACACTGGGTTTGAAACTCCGGTGACGGCTGCGACCGATCCGAATGTCAGATTGCAGCCATCAATTATCATAGCGTCAAGCTCTTTGACACCGTCAAGGTTGTTTCGTGCCCCCACGCCTGCGTTTAGATTCCCGCAGCTCTCCATGAACATGGTGCAGACTTCAGCCGCGTCCAGCGCTGAACCACCATGTTCGAGAACCTGAAATCCGATTCTTGCTGCCTTCTCAACATTCTCCATGCCTATGGGAATCCTGTCGTCCTTCCAAGCACCTGCGCCACCGTGTACAATAATCAAGGGAAGCCCCATGATGATCAATCCTGTGATAGCAAGTGGCTGTTGCAGCAGCCCAAGCGTTTCAAGCTACAAGCGATTTATAACAATGGGGGTCATAGCGAGCCTTTGGTGGCGCTATTGATTCAGAGTCGTGTTGAGGCCCTGCGAGATAAGATGACACGGTCTGTTCCGAAGGTGTCCATTGAACGGCCTGTCTTGTACACGGAATCAATGAGGAATTCAGAGGATGAACCGATGATTCTCCGCCATGCGAAGGCGCTTGCTCATGTGTTGGAGAATATGACCGTCAGGATCCTTCCTGGCGAAATCATAGTGGGGACCATAGTCGAGGAGGTCCCAGGAGCAACTCTGTATCCAGAAGGAATTGGCGCAAGGGTGATCTCAGAACTAGAGGATTTGGAATCACGAAGCCATGGTGCGCTCTCAATCTCTGAAGAGGCCATTGATACTCTATCAAAGGACGTAGATGCATATTGGGCTGACAAGTCCATGTTGGCCTATGCTGAAGAGAACACTCCAGCTGAGATAGTGGATGCTTTGTATTCAGGTTCCATCTTTGTGCTCACTGAAATGGCAGGTATCGGACATGTCAGCATAAACTACCCAATGCTCTTCTCAAAGGGGTTCAAGCAAATCAGCCATGATGCTGAGAAACGATTCAACGAGTATCAGAAACTGTCTGACGAGGATTCCGAGAAGAAGGCGACATTCTATGCCGCAGCAAAGAATGTTGCCGATGCAATCATAGGATTTGCAGAACGCTATGCAGACGCTGCGGCGAAGATGGCTGGGGTTGAAACCGAATCTCAGAGAAGAGAAGAGCTTGAGAGAATTGCCGAAGTCTGCAGACAAGTACCTGCACTACCTCCTCGAAGCTTCCATGAGGCACTGCAGTTCATCCGGTTCACCCATCTTGCATTGACATTGGAAACCTACGATGGCCAGGCAATCTCATTGGGCCGGATAGATCAATACCTACAGCCCTTCTATGAAGCAGACATCAAGAAGGGGATACTAGACCCCGAGAAGGCAGTAGAGTTTGTTGAACTTCTCTGGATAAAGCTGAACGAACTCATTCCACTGTTCGATAGCGTCGTTGGCATGTACTTTGATGGGCTATTGACTACTCAAGCGGCAACGATTGGTGGCATCAACAAGGAGGGACTTGACTCCACGAATGATATGACCTACATCATACTCAAGGCGACCATGAGTTCAGGACTGCCGCTTCCGAGTGTTCACATAAGGATTCATGAGAACTCTCCAAAAAAACTTCTGACCAGAGTGGCCGAGACTATCTCTTCTGGAGTTAACAACGTGGCTGTGTTCAATGACAGAGTGATAGTCGAGTCCATGATTCGACAGGGCATTCCGCTTGAGGAAGCCAGGAACTATGCCACTGTAGGCTGTGTCGAACTTGCCCCCTTCGGAACCAGCTTCACGTCATCGGATGCTGCGCTCTTCAACTTGGCGATGTGCCTTGAGCTCGCGCTTCACAACGGGACCGGCACTCTGCTAGGTGCCGAGCTCGGTGTAAGAACAGGAAGCCCCAAGGACTTCAGGTCGATGGATGATGTCGTTGAGGCCTTCACCAAGCAAGTGTCGCATCTAGTGGAGTTGATGGTGCGCGGATCAAACAGCTTTGAGAAGGCGAACGTGGAGCTGAAGCCGACGCCGTTCCTGTCATTGTGCGTCGAAGACTGCTTCGACGTTGGTAGGGACATCACCACGGGATCTGCACGATACAACTTCACAGGGGTACAGGGAGTAGGTATGGCGGATGTTGCTGACTCATTAGCAGCCATGGACTTGCTGGTCTTCAAAGAGAAGAGAGTGAGGCTCGATGTCTTGCTAGAGGCGCTGGAGAATGGTTTCGAGAACCATGAATCATTGCAAGAGTTGCTACTGAATAAGGCCCCAAAGTATGGTAACGATGATCCACTGGCGGACCACTATGCTTCGCTTGTAGCAGAGATCTACAGTCGGGAGGTAGAGCGGCACCAGAATGTAAGAGGCGGTTCT
>LRSK01000076.1 GCA_001563325.1 Candidatus Thorarchaeota archaeon SMTZ1-83 | reverse complement strand
TCAGCCGCCGTGACTCAGTCGGTGGAACGGCACTGCATTTCGAACATCAAACAGCCCCTCTGTCTTCGACACGAGAGATGGTGCCCGCGGGGATTTTGCAGACCCTTATTCAGGTCAATGGGTGAACTCAGTCGAGAGAGGAGAGCCGGCTTCTTGAAGCAGGGAAGTGTAACTGAAGGGGACTATTGCGACTGGTGCGGAAAGCCACGAGAACGGTGGACTAATCAACTACGCTACCGGGGAATGGGGAAACACTATTGCTCGGCAAAGTGCTACGCAGCCGGTGAGTACCGAACGAACCTCTATTTTGCCCTCTGCTCTATCTCTGTTCTGGCTGCTGAGGTTGCATTCCTCTCGTTCCATCTGTTGTCCGATTCGTCTGAATTCTACATTGGTGTGACTGTGTTTGTTGTTGCTATTCTCTTGGTATACTCATCAGTCTGTGCTTACTTCCCTGTGATTGGCCGGGCTGAACGCCGAAAGCGTGAATTGAACTCTAGGAATAATCGCTACTGGGACTGGGCTGAAGAGTAGTGGAAGAATCAGCGACATACCAAAGAGCTGGCCGAATTCCAGAGAGGAGAAACGCGAATCAAGACCCTTTAACTGCATCGCGTAGTCTGGTGTCTTCTCTATAAGGATTTGAACACGGATGCCCATCTGATCGCCATACCTGGAGAGTGTTGAGATTGGCAACGACAGACCAGAGGGTTCCTAGTTTCATCTCTTCAATGTGGCTACAGACCAAGCCTTCATGACTTGAGAGAATCCTTCTGATGCTATCCTCGTCAGGCCCTGCATCCGCATCTCCAAGAGAATCAACGATTGTTGAATACCTGATTCGCGAGTCCGGAGGCTCAAAGATCTCCAGACCCTTCATATCTGGATGGTTGTAATGGTTCGTCGATACAATGTAGTTGTCTTCCGGCTCTCTTACCACTGCAAGCCCGGGTTTCACCTCGACCACTATCATCTCGCCCGTTGAATCAGCTAGAAGAAATGAGATGGTACAGTGGTGGGGAATCTCAGTGAGAACGTCTACCCCCTCCTGAACGGTCTTGCACTTGTCGAGCAGGTACCTGATGGCAATCCAGAAGGGGACTCCGGGTTCGAAGTAGTCCGTTATCCCACTCATTGCGACTCCCAACCCGTGCTCGTTCACACCATCCTCCCTACCGACAAACACGTCGGTCTGACCCACACTCCTGTGGCCCTGCTGAGGCGCTGTGAAGTAACTCTCCGTAAAGTCCTTCAGCGAATAGAACATGTCATAGTTCCTTCCAATGTACGTCGTTCGACCATCCGTGACCGCGAATATGCTGCACTTCGGGGTGGCCTGTGGATGCGTCAGTAGGAACGTGCAAAGCGCATCATAGTCGATCTCTGCAGCTTCAGCAATCCCCCGAATCTCATCCATTATCTCCGGGAAGACGGTTTCTACATGACCTCGGCACTTCTTGCCCAACTCTATTGCCGCGCTGCTATACTTTGGTGTCTTGAAATCGGCCTTGCGAAGACGGCGGCCGTACTCCCGCCCCATTTCATAATAGGACCCAACCAGATTGACCTCGTACATTGAAATCAAGGGAGCCCATGTCCTTGTTCAATATAAGGTAGTCCAGACCGCCTGTTCCCTATCTCGTTGTTTCGATACTCCCTCTCATAATCTTCTTTCTGTCAGCCTTATACCACTTGATAAGGAAAGACTGCGAAGTCAAGAGCGAACTCCAGCAAATCAATGATGACTTGCTTGAAGTCTATAGTTGTCTACATGTTTGTGGGTCTAATTGCATTCTTCATCTGGTCCATAATCTTCTACGGATGAAGACGCCATTCCACGCTCTATTGATGGAGAAGCTTGCTGATCTAATTCAAGATAGTTCAA
Organism: Candidatus Thorarchaeota archaeon SMTZ1-83; assembly: GCA_001563325.1. The sequence goes on along the minus strand of LRSK01000076.1, from coordinate 4,860 downwards.
TCGGGCATACTCGACAACGGCCCCGTGTACCTGAGATTCCTTAATTCTATGGTCGAATTTTCGAAAGAAAAGACAATCCTTATATCAACCAACACTTCAACCGCCCAATTTAGGTTAGAAGAGAAGCAATTGGGGAGAATCGTCTGAAATGAGGATTTCATATCTAGTAATACTCTCTGTATTCATGCTTATTTTGCTCGGAACGCCAAACAATACCTCTCTTACTCAATCTTATGAAGTAGAAGGATTAGCTTTGCCTACTGCGCCAGAGGCCGAGGCAGTATTATCCACTGACTTCCAGTATACTACCTTGGTTACAGGGACAGAGGATTATCACTTTCAAAGCATCGCTATGAGTGGTGACACAGTCATCTACCCTGTCGACTTCAGCATACTCAAACTTTTCGCCCATGACGTAGGCAGAGGTGAAACACGTGAGCTCCTACATTCGGTCTACATCCCGCCTTGCTGCACTGTCGCCTATCAGCATTTTGCAATCTTTGCTGACCATGGTGAAAGTGTGCATAGTAGTGAACCTTCTGCGATTCTACAATGCGACTATTATGACTACCAGCTCTCTCAGTTGATACCTGCAAACGATTATGATCAATACATGGACCTAAGCCTTTCATACCCCTACCTCGTCTTCGTGCATGATTACTATTCTACCCCTGATGCAGGTTCATTGCATAAGGCCTCACTAGACCAATACAACCTTGTCACAGGTGAGATTACCAGCATTGTAGAGCACGAGATATCTGATCCTCTTGACCGAGTAGTCCTGAGCAAACCCGTTGTGGATGAACGTTGCATTGTGTGGATTCAAAGTGATAGAATGCATTCCTATACTGAACTATGGGTTTACGATATGGAGTCAGATACATCAGTCAAGCTCCTAGACTCACCTTCGTATATGGGTATAGTATCGACTGCAGTAGATAATGGGATTCTCATATACTCTAGGTTGACTGGTGATAGTGCCAAAACACAGATACAGGCTTTGAACCTCGCTACAGGCGCGCAGTGGATAATTGCTGATTGTCCTACTCATCATACCAACCTGCAGATGGACGGGGACTATGTCGTATGGGAACAATATGAGCCGCCAGATGGTTGTACAGATGATGATTGTTCTCAGATGTACTGGGAGTCAAACGTCTACCTGCATGACCTAGTGACTGGTGAAACTTCTCGAGTCACCAATGAGCCCGGCCGCCAATGTTTTCCGGAAATCAAGGGCGACCGCATCGTCTACGCTGATAATAGCGCCGGGGTCTTCGAGCTAAGAATGGCCGAGTTTGCCGCTCGTCCTCCGGATTACCCAGATTCGGACCTTGCACAGGAGATGTATAATAGCGGGCAAGGTGAGGTCTTACTTGATGAAACCTTTGTACGCGAGGACGAATGGGTTTGTTCTGAAACTCGCATCTTCGGACCGGCTCCAGCAGCATCTGAGGGACAAACGGTATTATGGATTCGTAATGGAGATATCAATGGCAACTATCGAACTAAACAGGCCACTGTTTGGATAAATGGTGTTGAAGTAGTCAGCGGCATTGTCTTTAACCAGATCTTTGAATCCATGGCAATCTTCGTCGATTTTCTCCCTAATCAAGACAACATAGTCGAAATTGAAATCGGGGGTACTCCAGGCTCTCAGATAGCAGTAGGAATATTGGAAGTGAAGGATTATTCGGATTCAGATCCCATTTTTGTCTATAATAACGAGGATTTTGGGGCCCTTGGGTATAACTTCCCTGGAAACGGGCTGGTTGACGATCCTTACATTATTGAGGGATACAGGATTAGTGACTCCGCGAAGACGTTGATCCATATACAGGATACTACAGCTCATTTTGCTATTCGGAATTGTCTATTAGACGGAATAGATGGAAGTAACTACGGAATCTACTTTTCAAATGTAGAAAACGGCAGGATTGAAACCAACAATATTCAGTACACTTCCACAGGCATCTACCTCTCGTGGACTGGCCCCTGCACATCGAACGTCATTGTCGGCAACACCATTCACGACAATGCGGGCTATGGAATCTACACCTACGGAGGCCTGTCAAACGAAATCTCCAATAACATCATAGAAGACAACACCCAGGACGGAATTGCACTATTCCACTCAGACTACACCACTGTAACTGGGAACACGATCACCAACAATGGCTGGAGGGGCGTCTTCCTAGTCGAATCATCCCACAATACTGTAACCTCCTGTACCCTCCACGGACACAGCCAGAGTGTTGAGTTGCAGAGCAATTGCGAAGGAAACATAGTATCCGACAACATCATGGCTGACAATAGTGAAAGTGGCATTGCCTTGAGTGGCACATCGTTCAACACAATCTCTGGAAACACTGTCTACAACAACGTCTACACTGGTATCTATCTCTACTCTGCAACACATGAAACAATCACAGACAATACCATCCGGAATAATGGTCGTAAAGGAATTGAACTCTCCTCCTCAGATTACAATACCATATCCAACAACCTGATTGAAAACAATCTAGAGTTTGGCATCATATTCTATTCATCAAACTACAACACCATCAGCGAGAATGAGATTGTCAATAGTGCGCTTTTTGGAGTAATCATCTCCTCTCCATCAGAGGGGAACACAATCGAATGGAATGACATGATTGGCAACAACGAGCCGGGTTCCCAAGCGTTTGATACAGGGCTGAACAACGTCTTCCAGTATAACCTGTGGGACGACTGGCAGACTCCTGACGATGTCGCCCCCTTTGGCATTGTCGATGTTCCCTATCCGATATATGCTGACAATGAGGACCCGTTCCCACGGACTGTTTCGCCAGCTAACAATCCTCCAACCGCTGATGCTGGGTATGCCGTTACAATCGATGAGGGAAGTACTGCAGTCTTCGACGCCAGTGGAAGTTCAGACCCAGATGGCGACGAGCTGCAGTTCCGATGGGACTTCGAAAGCGATGGAACTTGGGACACGGGCTGGAGTGACAGCCCTATGGCCACGAAGCAGTATTATGATGACTTCTTCGGAGTAGCGACAGTGGAGGTCACTGACGGCGAATACTTCGCGACAGCCACAGTAGAAGTCACTGTTGGCAATGTAGCTCCCATTGCATCTCTTAGCAACGACGGCCCGGTATTCGAAGGATCTCCTGTCATCATATCCTTTGACAACCAGTTTGATCCTGGTCCTCTGGATGAGTTCTACTATTCCTTCGACTGGGACAGCGATGGAGTCTACGATATTGTTGACCAAGTCGACGCATTCGCGTCACATATCTGGTCTGATGATGGAACATTTCTGGTCACTGCAAGAATTAGCGATGATGACGGCGAATTCAATCAATATACCACAGAGGTGGTTGTAGAGAACTCTCCTCCAGTCGTTGTTCCACGAGGTAGCTTCTCGCTTCTGGAGGGTCTGAAATCCATGCCAATGACTTTGGTCTGGTTTACGGATCCCGGAACGTCTGATACTCACACTGCATGGATTGACTGGGGAGACGACTGCTTGGAATGGGGTAAGGTTTCGGAAGTAAATGGTCAAGGGTCTGTAGGGCTGCATAGTCACATCTACGCGAATAATCACATCTACATCATCAAAGTAACAGTAGCTGATGATGATGGTGCTAGGGCCTATGGCTACATCGAGGTCACAGTCAGAAATGTTGCTCCGACGCCATCCATAGATCTCGTAGTGAACCCGAGCGGTGATTTCATCCTACCAGGCGATGAGGTTGAGTTCTATGGTAGTGTGTGGGATCCCGGAATATACGACAAGATCTTCACCGAATGGGACTTTGGAGATGGTAGTCCTGTGATCCATGGGGGTCTGACACCAACTCACGCCTTTGCCCAATCGGGCGAATACATAGTCACACTCACTGCAACTGACAGTGATGGGGACTCGCGATCCGTCACGGTCAACATCGTAGTTGATACTCCCCAAGATGTAACCGAAGAAATCCAAGACGAACTTCTTGGTATTGACCCTCCACCAGAAGCACAGGACGAGATCGACAAGGCAATAGGCAATCTTGACGATGCAATAGATGCATTCGAGAACGACGATGTCAAGACGGCCTACGATGAGCTGAAAGATGTAGTCCGTGACCTTATGAAAGCACAGTCGGAAGGTGCCGATACACAGGAAGTCATCGATGACATCCTGGCCTTTCTTGAGGACCTTGCCCGCCTTGCTATAGAAGATGCCGCTGAGGCTGTTGGGGCTGATGACGAAAGAGTGGTGAAGGCCCAAGAATACTTTGACCTAGCAATGGCATACATCGCTTCAGGAGAATACGATAAGGCAGTCGATGAGCTGAGGAAGGCCTACGAAGAGGCAATGAAGGCGCTTGGGTGAGCGTCCCTTTGCAGAAGAGTCAGAATGTGCTGCAGAGTCGCTCTACGGAACATACCGGGCTACTTCATCATCGCTGAACAGCAATGTTAATATTGAAACCCTCTGGTCTGAGCGTCGAACCAATGCCGCCGTGGCTCAGTAGGTAGGTGTCAGGCCATCGTGGTCTGACAACCGAAAGCGACAGCATTGTTGCCTTGTGCAAGGTGCCGGGTCAGCCTGTTAAATTTCGATCAGGTAATCGAGAGCCAGACAGTTGTTGGTCGGAGGTTCGAGCCCTCCCGGCGGCGCCATCTCTTCTCCGCACAGATTCATTTCTGTATAAATCAGTCTTCCCGCATCATTCGCCTATCGATTCTATGCGCTCTTTCAAGCGACTCTCGTTCAAGAGCCTTGAACTCCTCCGAGAACTCGTATTGTGGGATTATGTACGTCCACCGGTGCAATCCATCATCCTCAGGAATGCCGAATTCACACACGATTCCAAGAATTCCAGG
>LRSK01000075.1 GCA_001563325.1 Candidatus Thorarchaeota archaeon SMTZ1-83 | reverse complement strand
CTACAATAGCTAGTTTCTTCTCCTTCACAAGTGCATCCAGGTCCATCCCAAACCTCATCATGTTGCGCTTTATTAGAAGCGGCGATTCCTCTAGAGTCACAAGAACTCCAGGTTCATCATACTCGGTTGCGCCCTTATACAGGAACTGGTTTGCCATGATGCTCTTGCCGGTACCTGCTCTCCCTGCGATTAGGATTGTATCGCCCCTGGGAAATCCTCCCTCAATTAGCTCGTCCAATCCTGGAATCCCAGTCTTTACTCTCTCTATAACAAAGTCACTCATTTGGATGCACCTCTCTTCGAACTCACTTTCGCCCCCAAAATCATCTTCATAATCATATCTGGCTCCGGAATTCCTGTCACTGACACCCCACCGATCATAGTAGTGGGTAGTGCAAAGATTCCAAACTCCTCTGCTGCTTCCGGATTTTCACTCACATTGATGACCTTGAGGACAAAGAATCCGCCTCCGAAGTCGGTAAGAGTTTCTCTGAGTACCTCTTCGGCTCTCGGGCAGAACGCACAGCTGTCGGACTTGAATAGGACTACCTCAATTGGACCGTCTTCTTCAGTGTCCTCCCCTTCCGGGGATTCCTTCGGTTCTGCATCATCGGCCAAACGGTAGCACTCCTACACCTAGGGGATAATCTGGATGAAGCATGAGAAGTAACTTAATAGTTTTGACGACCTAGTCACCCGAAATCATCTGTATCTCAGTATCTTCCTGATCTTAGTAGCAGCTTTACCTACAGCTCTTGAGTGATAGCGTACGTTCCTTGGCATGATCGTGCCAAGAATCAAGGCCTGATTCCCTTGTGATGATATCTTTTTGAAGACTGCTTTCCCTTCAGAACATCGAACAGAAATATCTCGGGTTTCTCCTAGAGACAACTCGTTCCTGACTCTTTCAACAGTGTCTGCGATATGTCCTGCCATCGCCGCCACCACGTCAATATTGGTTGTGGGGGAAACTGCGTAGGCCATGACCAATCCATCATCTCGGGCAAGGACTGACGTTATAAACCCACCCTCCTCATTCATTTCCTCCAACGTTTCCGTCAAAGCTCGATAGTCCGGACGCTCCGTACTCATAGCATCATCCCTTGACTGGAAACGATTTGCGCATTTCCCTATTAAACGTGATGGGCACATCTTATCTAAATGATGGGATTCAAAGCAATCACCCTAATCACCGCCAAATAGGCGGCGATGCATCTTCCGGCATGTAGCCGCATTACAATTAAAAGCACGACTCAATAGTCTGGTAGGGCCAGGAGACCGCTGAATGCCTGCTGAGTATCGCTTTAAGATCGCCATGCTAGGCGACGGTGCAGTAGGAAAGACTGCACTGACGATTAGATTCACCGAAGGAGGATTTGAATCGGACTATAAGCGTACCATTGGCGCGGACTTCGCCATTAAAGAACTTGAACTCAAGGACATGAATGCCAATGTGAAATTGCAAATTTGGGACCTCGCAGGACAACCGCGTTTTGAATCTGTGCGCCAGGGGTTCTATCGAGGCGCTCGAGGAGGACTCTTAGTATATGACGTTACCCGACGTCGCACATTCCTCAATATCGACACTTGGAAGGATGAGTGTTTTACCAGTCTAGGGAGCAACATCCCCCTTGTAGTTGTGGCTAACAAGGTGGATCTCGAAGACAGCAGAGCAGTATCACAAGAGGAGGGGGAACAGTATGCTAGGAAACACAAGTTTCTATACGTCGAGTCTAGTGCCCTTACAGGTGAAAACGTGGAGGAAGCGTACGCAAATCTTTCTAGGCATATGGTAAATGAAGCGAAAATTCGGGCGAATAATACGAGCGAGGACAAAAGAGCAGGTTAAGTACTTCTAGGTGTGCCTTTTAAAAGACCTAATGCTCTCTTGCACTGCCAAAGGATATAGAATATTCGTTTATCTCTGAGAACCCCTTCATCATACATATCTGAGATATCATTGAGCTTCTGAATAAGCTCGTCTTGACGAATATTGTCAGTATCGGCTTCAATCTCAGCTAGTAGACTCTTGAAAGGAGCAAGCATCGCTTCCATCTCTTTCACTTCCCAGCGTGTGATGGCTCCAGAGCCGTCAGCGGTAAGGAATGCTTCACAGTCAGGATACCACTCAATACCATCTATTTCACTTGCTGTTCGACCTTCACCCTCAATCGTGTAGGAATCAGTTACCCATACGTAGAGTTCCTTTTCACTCGAGCCGGATGCCATATACTTTCCATCCCAGCTGAACGAGAGCGCTCGAACCTCACCTTCATGCCCCATCAAGGTTCTTTTAGGGGTGAAGGACCCCCCCTGAAACTTCCAGATAATGATACTGTGATCTGAGGACCCAGAGGCCATTCCAAATCCATCGGGTGTGAATCTTACAACTTGAACCGCTGTTCGATGGTCGTTAAGACGCTGTAAGAGATTTCCACTTTCAGCATCCCAAACAGCTATTGTACCATCGACCTCCCCAGAGATTATTCGTTTGCCATCAGGAGACCAATCACAGGTTACAACATAGAGCGAGTGTCCCTTTAGATGGTTTACCACTGTGCGATTCTCTACATCCCAAATGCGCAACGTCGTGTCACCGCTCCCTGAAACCAGATGCTTGCTGTCAGGTGAGAATGCAAGTGTCAATACAGGATATGTATGACCTTCCAGCTTGCCAAGTAAGTTCCCGTTATGGATATTCCACAGCTTTACGACTCTGTCCACACCACCTGTAGCAACTATATCACCCTGGGGACTGAAGGCAATGGATGTGCAAAGAAACTCATCCTCCAAACGCTGGACTTCTTTGCAGTTTTGTGCGTCATAGAGTCTGATACTCCGGTCCTGCAATGCTGCGGCAAGTATGCTTCCAACATTGTTCATTGCAAAACGACGTGTGATCTCCGAACCTTGTTCGGCTTGTGGCTTCATTATCTTTGGTTGAAGAAAAAGGGAAAGCTCTCTTTGCTCCATGCAATGCACCCTTTGAGGTGGTTCTAACTGCCCGGACCTAGGGCCCTGCTAAAAATGTTATGAAAGGCTCAATTATATGAGCCATCACAATAAGTATTAAGATAGGCTCAGAGGACCATGAAGGGCGAGGCCTAGCATGTCCGAAAAAGATGAGATATTGACCCCATCGAGTAGCGAACCGATACGCAGCTTCAAGAGAGCAATGGGCAGATTATTCAAGCCCAGGGAGGACAAGCTCCAAAAGGCATTATCCACTATTTCTTCAATTCAAGCATGCAAAGATGCGGCCATGACTGGTATTGAAGACGTCAGACTACTTGCAGTCTGCAGATTGGGAGACTTCGGCTCAGATTCCTTTGACACGCTAGATATCACTCTTAACGATGAGAGCGGAATCATTCGAGCCATGACCGTAGGAGTATTTGCCTCAATAGCTGACAAGAGAGCGATTCCGATTTTGGAGGCACATACCTCTGACGATGATGAAATGGTGAGAGAAGTCATCAGCTATGCCCTGCACTGGCTGCAAGAACGTGGCGAGGATGTTACAAATCGGCTTCTAATACCTGAGAAGCTGAGCGAAGAAGATAAAATCCTGGAAACTACTCCAATTCGAACAAGTGACGATGTCATTGTCACAAATGGCTATCAAATAGCTGATAGTTCACTAGAGTTCAAGAGCACAATTGCCAATAAGACGAATGAAACCATATCAGACGTAACAATTACAATTCTCTCATATCCTGCAGATAGTCTCGTGCCGCCATTGATGAAAATGCAGAATATATCCTCAATCAAGTCAGGTAGTGAAAAGATTGCAGCAAAATCCGGCAGCTGCTTCATCAGATCAATCTATTCGCAAATCGAGCCATTTGAGATGACACCAGATGAATTTCAGGCAATGAAGAAAGGAAAGAGTGCATGGAACCGTGAACATGTCGTAGAAGTAGAAGCAAAGACGCTTTACAGAATTGTAAAGAAATTGGCCAAAAGGCACCATCTTCATTCGCTTAGGACGGAATCCATTACGAAAGACGAAATGCTGATGGGAGTTATCGCGGGCACCGGAAAAGGGAAATTCAGCGGTGCTAGGTTGTCAGTTACAATCACTTTAGTTGGAAAGGTCGGTGAAGGAATCTCCAAGGTAAGAATCGATGTGATTTCAGACGATTCGGAATTGAATCAGATTGCAGCGAGCGAGTTCTTTGAACGACTGCAGATTGAGATGCAGGATATTGAAGAACAGATTTCACTGGCCTAATAGCTTCAACAGTGTAACTTCACTTAGAAGACCAAGCTTCTCAGCAATATCTTCAACTGCTTTTAGTGCAGGTGAATCATGAGGCAAATCGAAAACTGGCTTTCCCATGTAGTTCAGCTTCGCAATCTCATCATCATTTGGAATCATTCCAGCAAGAAAGAGGTCATTCTCTTCGAGTCCTTTCGAAACCGCATTAACAAGGTTTGCGGGTATACCATTGCCGATCACTACCAGCTTCTTGAAGTCGATATGCACCTCTTTAGCGAGGTCTCTGATTCGCAAGGCTGCTTCAAAGGAGGCTCTCGAAGAATCAATCACAATGATGAGAATGTCTACATTCCTGTTAGTGCGTCTACTAAAATGCTCGAGACCTGCACTCATATCAAGAAGGGTAATCTCATAATTCAGCGTGAGTGTGTCGAGAATCTGTGTTAGTATTCTGTTGACATAGCAGTAGCAACCTTCACCCTCTGTACGACCCATGGCTAAGAAATCAAAACGGTCCCCCTCTATGAGTGCTTCAAAGATTTCTCCTTCCAGAATGTCTTGTTTCGCAGCAGATGCAGGAAGTGTACCGTCATCAATGCTCTTTCTCATCCGAGTAGCTATCTCTCCTACCGATGCTGGAACATCAACTCCCATAGCTCGTGGAAGATTCATGACTGGATCTGCATCAACTAAGAGCAGTGACCTTTGGGTCTGCTCTACGATGATTCTGGAGAGAAGTCCGGAGGTAGTGGTCTTGCCCACACCACCTTTTCCAGACACGGAAATCACTAAACGTTCTTTCATTCTTCTTACTCCCAATAATAAAGCAGGGGCACTTAGCCCCTAAGACCGTTTAGGTATGGGCTCTCATTCTTCGTTCCATTTACCCATCTGGAGATACTTGGGTATTCCACTGGAGTCTTGAGGACCAACCTTAACAGCCCATCCAGATACTTCTTCGGTCTCACCACTGATTCTCGCAGCCATTCCTGGACTGATGAGAATCTTGTGTTTGACCTTTTCGGACACCTTGTATTCCTCCAGAGCTTCAGCAACTTTCTCTGCAGTCAGTCTTCTGCCTGCAACTGCTGATTGGACACTCATTCCCTCTGTATCAACAACCAAGAGATAGGCATTAACACCAGCCTGCTTGATGTCGCTCTCTACAGTGAAGTAAGTGAGTGCGAAGTTTGTTGTATACATCACTGGAGAGTCTGCATCAACATCACCGAATTCTTGTAGTCCGGCCTCAACAGCTACAGGCTTTACTGGATCAGTGTAGAGGTTGCTTCGTAGAAAGGTGAGTGGTAGATTGGTCCACATGTCCAAGCTATGAACAACGACTGCATCAGAGTATCGGACTATCATTGAGGCAGCAGTGAGGACTTCGTCCCATTTGGTTAGTTCTGGTGCAGCGCCTTCCTTATGGTCCGCCCATACTGAGATTGGAGTCGCAAGAAGTGGATAACCAACTAATTCGTTCTCCCCTATTGTAGCAGCCCTCCTTAGCTGCGTAAAGTTGTCAACAGTGGTACCAAGACCAGTTCTTGAAGCTGTGCCTGGGTCGAGAACAAGTTCCTCTACTCCCATGGCTCTCAAAGTATTGACAAGCGATGCAAGGTTATCTAATCCGCTTGGTGCATAGGCCACCAAGGGGAGATTGTGTTTGACTGCAATCTCTCCGGCATCTGACCATGTATCCAGCGTCGCTGCATAGAGCAATGGACGCTTATCAGCGATAGCTTTAGCTGCTGCAGCCAACATCTCAGGATTTAGCGAGCATAGGATAATTGGCCAGTCAGTGAGACTAGACAGCTTCTTTGCAGCTTTTGCAAAAGTCTGCGGGTCTTGTGATACACCTCGTAGTGCTATCCCATCTAACCGAAGATTCTGACCAATATACATGTACGTCCAGTCTTCAATAGCCTTGACTCTCTGGGAGAGGGCGTCGCCCTCAAGTGTGTCAGCTACATCGACAAAGAAGGCTATGGGATTTGAGTATCTCAAGTCGTGTCTGTACAAGACCAATTTGCCACCGATTGAAGCAGCCTTTTCGCCTGTTCCAATTACAACTTCTCTAACTGGAGGGCGAATAAGATCCTCTAGATTGATCAGCTTTTTGACATACTTAGCCTCTCTGTAGAGAGGAGCACATGCAGTAAGCTTCACCGTATATTCAGCAAGCTTAGTCGCAAAAGCCATGCAGTTGGCCTCTCCGCACTCCTCGCAGTTTGTGCCAGGCAGGAGAGGATAGATGTCCAATGGACCTGGTAGTTTGCCCATTTAGGCCCCCTCCGGTATATCAATCGTTGTCCAGTCAGCGTATTCCTCGACTGGTATCGGTCGCCTCTCTCGTAGCCACTCGATAAGATCATGGACTGTCTTCATCGCCGCAGGATGCATCATCATGAAGAGGTCATTCCCTGCCAGCAGAAGTGACAAGGCTGTAACACTCTCCCAAATCGGTCCGCGAAGTTCTCTTGGCCCCAATTCAGGAGCCTTAAGCCACGCCTCTCGAGCAGCCCAAGCATTTGTCGTACCGGAGCTAATTGGATATTGGAGCTCGCTGTCGCCTAAAAGCCCAGCCAGACGCATTCTCTGCATCATAGTGAAAGCATACTCAAGACCATATCCCAGAGCAGCAGTTGTAGGATCAATGACTATCTGATCAGGTGTTACCCATTCGATAAGCCTTCGATTCAGTTCCTTCTGATCGTTGATATCGAGCGAGGTCCAAGATAAGACAATCTGGTCATGTTCTTTCGCTGCCACAGCAATGGGTTCGTAGATATCAATCGTAGCAGAGCATAATAGGGTACGTTCACCTTCACATACCTCTGCAGCCTTTGCTAGAACAGGGCCGTCTTTCTCAGGGTCTCCTGCAGATCCAATGAGTATAGGAACTTTAACTGCCTGTAGAACCTCTTCTATAGTCTTGGCAGCTGCTGCAGGTGATGTATCTCCTAGTTGGCGATCAGTGCTAATGAGGTGTATTGTAATGACATCAGCTCCAAACTTGTCCACACAGAGCTTCGCCCACTCCGCGGGGTCCTCAAGGACTTCCCTGTAGTGTGTCTTCACTGCCTTTGCTAGTGGAATTGGCATATCAAAAACATCAGCTGCGATGACCGGGGGGTTTTTCGGTGGTGATTGAAATAGGTCCCACGCGGGTGCAGTATGACCGCCAATGGTCACAGTGTTGCTTCTTGATCCGCCCTCTTTCTTTGTAGCTCCGATTGTTATCTCCCGGATGACACCAGGATACTCCCCAAGAGGAGCCTTGAGCTGTGCAGGAATGAGGGACTTCGGCATCTCAATTGCAGCCTTAGCTGCAGCCTGAGCTAACTGTTGGACCATGGGACGGAGAGCGAGCTTGAGTTCGTCTACTTGTATAGTGACATTCTCTAGCTCCAACTCGGCGAAATCACCGAAGATGTCGTCTAACGACTGTCCTCTTCCTTCCTCATTGGACGTCATTTCTTCTTTCCACCCTTCCCTGTGCCCGTCTTTCTGATGATGACCTTCTCAGCATAGATTTTGGCATTCTTGAAGATGATTTCAAGACCTCCGCCTACGCCGCCCACCATGGCAGTAAACTCACCTGGCACTGCAACATAGTCACCAGTGTCGGAAACTTCAGCCAGAGCCATTTCTTCCTCCTCAATCTCCACCCAACGCTCTACGATTGGATGGTTTTTATCCTTGAGGTAGTTTTTGAGATTGGTAATGGTCATAACATCTTTCTCTGTAGGAATCTTGTCCCGGACGTCCTCAGGCATGAACTCGTAAATTCGTTGTTTCACTGAGTCAGGCATCCAGACGATTCTATTATAGCCACCGTCAACCTGAAGGAAACGAGGTGAACGCATGTACTCGATTGAGAGCCCATGGAATCCTGGCACCTGTCTGCCACCTGCTGTTGAATCTGCCATGCTTGAGAAGGGCAGTCCATTTACTGTTTCTCCCTTGAAGTCCCTGTGAACCACTCCAAGACCGTCTACCTCAGGAATTACGAAAGCGATAGCTTCGAAGCAGCCGCAACTTGTGTGAGGTTTGTCAAAGGCACTGTATAGAGCCACCTGTGTGACCTTTCCCAATGATTTCTCCGTAGATATCTGATTCACACCTGTGTACTGACCAGAAAACTCGTCTATCGTGTCACCTTTCTGGATTGCATAGAGGGGTCCTTTAGGGTCAACTCTTGCCGCTGCACGACCATCAAACCAACTGATTGCTCCACAGTTTGCATATCTCTGCGGTGTAATCACACAGATGTGTGTTGGAGCGAAAGACTGACACAATGAGCATCCGTAGAAAGTGTCTACATCTGGATCACTGAGTCCTCTTGCACGAGCATCTCTCTCGTTGTATCTGTTGATGGCCTCATCATAGCGTTCGGCTATCTTCTCAGCGTCTGTGAAGAATGTCACCTGTATCTTCTCGATTATGTTCATCTCACTCTTGAAGAGCCGAATTAGGACCTTACCAAGATACTCCAGAGTATTGAATCCCTTCTCGAAAGACCTCTTGTTGAGTCGAATCCAGATGTCGTACCGCTGGTTCAGATGCATCATGCCTTCAACGAAGTTCACATACTCGTGAATTCGTCTTTCAATGACGCCTTCAAGATCGGGTTCTATTTCCTTACCTGCGACTTCCACTAAGATGCCAAAAGGATGATAGCTTCCTTCCTCCATGTCCTTCAAGTCTGGCCCGATAACATTGACCGTCTCATCCTCGATGTCACTCATTTCTCGTGCCAGAGCGAGCTCGAATTTCTGTTCCATCTTTGGACCGCCCAGTTCTACGAACATGTCCTTTCCTCGGACTCGCTCACCTTCGTATACTACGCCTACATCTACTGGTATGTCTTCAAATGACATGCTACTTACCTCCTCCTAAAGACTCCAGAATTTCATCCAGAATCTCGTGCCACTGCTTCTCCTTCATGTTCGGGAATGACCAATCTGCATGTGGTTGATAATAGCGCCCCAGGGAAATCGTTCTCAGATGAGTCCCAAAGTTCATGACTGCAGATAGCAGCGTCCACTGCATATAGTATGGGATACCATAAACCAGAATTAGATCGTGAGGTCCCTTTCCATGAGGACCCTTCCACGATTCATCCTGAAGGTAATTTGCTAATTCCATTGCCCCCATTGATTTTGCTCCCTCAAAGCCCTTCTCAATAAAAGCCTTGATTGCTCCTCCAGTTGCAACAACAGGTATCTTACCAGCCTCTGAAAGGGCTATTGCATAGTCAATCATGTCACCCTTCCCATGCGTCATGCCAACTGCATCCGAGCCCACAATCAATAGCGGGCTCTTTGCTTTCGTGAAGTCTCTTTTGAGCTGGGTGGCCTTGTTGAGTGACTTTGCACTATCAGGGCCGCAGATCTCTCCTGTCTGCCAGGGTACTGGTCTCATCACCATCAGGTACCACCTCCCATGACTAGCTCCTTGAGAAGCGTTGGGTCTGGGATTGTTCTTTCCTTCCACTTATTCTCCTTCATTTGAGCCAAAATCTTGTCCTTCAATGTGATTGGAATATCCGATTCACGACGAATATATTTCCAAACATCCTCAGGGAAGAAGCCATACGAATTCTCGTGGATGTCAATGTAGTGGCTCAGTTTGATGGAACGCCCCTTACCTGTATCATTTGGCCTAATACACAGCTTTGCTGTCATCACATTGGCTTCTGCAACAGTTTCAGCTGCATAGAATAGGTGTTCAGGACCAGGAGCAGTCACTACACGTTCTCCAGTACGTGCATCATAGACAGTCCAAGCTCGTTCGTCCTCAGCCTTTCCAAGCAACATTCTTCGGTACTTGGAGCCATGAGGTCCAACAATAACGGGAACTCCGAGTCGCCAGAAACCTGCTGCAATTGATGCAGCCTTCTGCGACATTGCGCCCCAAGAGATACCTACAGCGCCGACACGATTGTGAATGTAGTCGGCAATTTTAGCATAGTTCCCGCGTAGATTTCTCTTGGCAAAAATCGCGGCGATTTTAATCGCAGCGCCAGCTATGTGGGGGTTGGATACACATGAACCAACATTGAGAAC
Source organism: Candidatus Thorarchaeota archaeon SMTZ1-83 (assembly GCA_001563325.1). The sequence continues at coordinate 238 of LRSK01000075.1, read as the reverse complement.
GCAGCCTGCATCGAATTCACCGCCACGTCTCTCATAGATTGATTGCCCGTTTTCATCTCTTACATGACCGGCTGATATTGCTGCACATCCTGAAGTCACTATGATATACCTTCGTTTGGCGAACTCCTCAGCCATATCATGGATAGCAGCACCTCCGCCAGGATAGTTGGCACAACCAACATGTGCAATCACTCCAGGAATCTCTCCGAAGACGATAGGCTGTCCAACACTCCGGATT
>LRSK01000074.1 GCA_001563325.1 Candidatus Thorarchaeota archaeon SMTZ1-83 | reverse complement strand
CCTTGCAGTCACAGGAGCCTTCATTGCCGCCGTAATGGCAGTCACTCTCACCTATGCACATGTTGCGGGTCTACCTGGCTTCAGATTCATGCCTGGTCAAGTAGACACAGATGTCACCCTCTATCTGAATAACGCCGTCAACAACGATGTACTAATCACACCGACAATCTGGATTCTTCTAATGCTGGCAATCCCGTTCGCAATGATGCTGCTCCTAGGTGTCATCGGGCATTTCGTCAGATCTCGCATCGCAGGAAATCTTGAAACGTTTGCCTTTGTTTCGGGCCTGACAGTTTCAGTTCTTACTTGGATCTCGCTACCGGGTGTCGACTACGTCCTGAATGTCCTTACAACTCCTGCAGTAATAGAGGGACTAACGATTCATCGTCTCCGCCCCATAATCAGCCCCCCTGAACCAGGAATGATCCTCTATAGGTTGGCATACCAGTTCATTGTGAATGTGCCCATCTACATCTTCACGGTCCTTTTTGTGCTCTACTTCTTCGAGTTTAGAGAGCGATGGAAAGAACGAACAGGCGACATATCTGGACCACTGCTGAACGTTCGCACTGAAGACATCCGTCAGGCAGTCGTGATGTTCCTCGGCGGCTTACTTGTTTCAATCATCGGAATATGGCTTATCATCATGTTCAATGCCCCCGGTTTTGTCTGGGCGAATCTGTTCGGGCTCTTTGCAGACATCGGTAATCCCAACGGTTTGGAGCGAGTCTTTGAGTTCTTCGTCCGGGACGAGCTTCAGACATTCTTCTGGCTCTTCGCTGAACACAACTTTGTTCGTACGCTCTTGATGATGGTAATCGGCCCTATCTTCTGGTCGGCGGTGCTATGGCTCTTTGCAGTGAAGTACAAGTCTAGGGCTATCGCTTTCGGTTCTTCTGCCGCGGTGATTGTCACAGGGATTGCAGCAGTGGTGTGGACCCAAATTGACCTTGTTTCAGGGGTCTTTGTGCCGGCATCACCCGTTGATGAACTCGACCCATGGGTATTGTCTGCACACCTTGGTTTCCGGGCAGCAATCCTGTATGGCATCCTTGTGGGCGCCGTCCTACTGATAGCCATAGCGAGAGTCCTGGGGAAGGGTGGCACTGGGAGCTGGTGGTTCCCGCTATTCGTGTCCGTCTTCGCACTGGAGTACTTTGTCTACGATGACCAGTTCACTCTGATAGCGCTAGTTGTACTCCCAATCATCATCGCCTCCGTATATAGGGCAGTGTATAGGTCAAGATTAGAGGTCGATGATGAGGGCTTCCTTCTAACCTACATCCGCTTCAGTCTGATGTCTGTGGCAATCGCGGAGGTCCTGTCGACAGCCATGATTGTCGGCGGCGTAGCCTTGTGGGAAACAATGGATGCAGGAAGTGTGATTCCGGCGTTGGCACGGATTGTTCCACACGCCATTGTTGAGATTCCTGCCTTCCTGATGGCAGCTGCGGTTTCCTTCCGAATAGCAAAGGACCTAGGACCGAGTATCACCAATAGGGACTGGGAATCCGTTCCATCGAAGACACGTGCATTGATATCAGACTCCCGTACATGGAGAACCTTTGCACTGATCATCTTCTTCCTGCTCTTGGGAGCACTGATTGAGGCCTACGTGACTGATATTGTCTATTGGTGGATCAGATTCGGAATTCCGCCTCCTTGACGTAGTCCGATATTGGCCTTCACGGTGGATTGACTCGGCTTTGCCTATGCTTGAATTCTCTTGGTTCGGCAACAGCGAAGGATATGAAGCTACCATTCAACCTCCCTTAAGTTGACAGGAATCGTCACCGTATCAGTCCTTCAGACCAAGACTGGCTTTGAGCTTGCTGTGGAAGAGCTTGATTCCCGATAGGTGGGCCTCGTATGTAGTATTGAAGACATCATAGGAGATGCCGGTGACAGGAATCGCGTTGCGTACTATGATGAAGTTCTTCTTGTCAACCCCAAAGGTGATTTCCACGAGGCTTGCGTTCGTCTTGAGCAACTGTTGGTATACAGAGGTTTTCTCTTTCTTGGGAACAGATCTCAGATCATAGAGACGAGTTGTGAGAGTTATCCAGTGGGTGCCGGGAAACACCTCAATCTCCTTGGTTTCGGTTGGACCGTAGGGATATAGACTGAAGGTCTTGCGTCCATGCTCTTCGAAATTGACCTCAAGTCTTTTCAGATACTCCTTGGCTATGAACCAGGTTGTACTCATATCCCTCGACTCGTCCTGAGCCTCTTCGTCCATGTTCCCTGCTTGAACAAGACCCAATGATAACTTCATTGTAAAAAGCTAGTAAAAGTCTTCGCCTTAGCGGGAAAATGAACAAAGACTAGCAAAAACATACCCAGAAGGAGAGAACTGAAGGATTCACAGTAGGAAGGGAGTGCATTGCGCATATGTATTTCGTTTTATTGAATAGTAGAACTATATACTCTGGAGCTAATGCAATGCTTGCCCGCAAAAACCACCTCCTTAGCTTCTCTATGAAGCATATTCTTATTCTTTTCATTCTATCATCAGTCATCACTATACCAGCTACCAACTCAGAGAATCTCCCTATATCGCCTATGCTCAACACAAGCCCTTCTTGCACGATTTTCACGGTAGCAATCGGTGACACTGTTTTCTATGGTAATAATGAAGATTGGCGCACTCATGAGTTGGGTCTATGGTATGTCCCATCGCAGAATATCTCCACATTGGGAGGAAGCAGATCAATCTATGGTGGAGTCTTCATAGGTTTCCCTGATAAAGAGACGGGAGAGCTTTATCTCAATCCATGTGGGGGCATGAATGAACACGGACTCATCTTTGATATCAATGGGCTACCTTCATTAGGACTATATGATAATCCAAATGGTTCAGATTTTTGGACCCATAACGTCTGTTATTTTGGTACATCATTGTGGGACTGCAAGACCGTAGAGGAGGTCATAGAGTGGTATAAGACCCACAAATGGGATATGACAATTGGAGGGCAGCTTCATTATGCAGATGCTTCAGGAGACGCTGTGGTAATAAGTGTGGATCCGTCCACGAACAAGTGGGCATTCACGCGTAAAACTGGGAATTACCTCATATCGACGAATTTCAATCTTAACAATACGGGTAATGCATACGATTACCCCTGTGGACGATACAACATAGCGGAGTGGTACCTGAGTCGAATTGAAACAGAAGAAGATCTCACTGTTCAAGCCTGTGCAGACATTCTATATGAGGTCCATATGGAAGGTTCGTGTCATACACTCTATAGCAATATATTCGATCCAGTGAATCTTAATCTCTACCTGAACTACGGAGAAAGATACGAGAAACAGAAGAGAATCAATCTTCCAGAAGTCCTACGTCAGAGGAGGTCATTCCGGCAGTTCAACATAAGCTACATGACAGGTGTAGACGGGAATCTTCTTGTAAGATTAGTCAGAATAGATGAAGGTTTCTACACTCCTCCAGTTCCTACTTCATTCCATATTCTATCACTTCTGGCAGTAGGTGTCGTCCTGACGACATCAGGAGCCTATCTCTACAAGAGGAGATTGAAGTAGTGTAGTCCCTTCAAGTTCGCTCCGAAAACTAGGTGGAGACTATCATTCCCTTTGGGCGATAGAAGGTTCAGTGAGAATCATAACTTCCACTGACTCTTCGGTTATCTACGCATAGTGCAATCTCTTGAGTTCACATGAGAAGTCTTCGCTTTTCTGGTCAAACGCGAGAAAATCGCAATGCTCAGGACGCGAGATTAGGAGCGGAATGCCGTTTTCATACGCGCCTTCTCCAAATGACCAGGACTGCTACAACAATCAGAGCACTTGCTGCTCCGGCTTCAATCAGTATCAGACTCTCAACAGGGATTTCAGGAACTATCCCTAGCTCATCGTAAAGAGTCTCACCAGCTGCCTTCCACGCATCAGCAATCGCAAAGAGATGTCCTGCAATCTCATGAAGCTCCTCCGTGAACTCGCTTATTGCTTCATCTAAATCATGCGAAGATTCGAAGCTTGCAGCCATTCCATAGAATGTGTTGTATAGGATGGTGTCACGGCTGATGACCTCAATCCCACTTGTAATCGATGAATTATGGCTCAATGCATCCATGTGTGAGAGTGCTTCCGAAGATTCCTCAATGAATGCTCCAAGCTCAATTGATGGAAGGAGGTCTGGCAATGAATCAAGGGCACCTCGATATGCATGGTATTGCATCGTCATCATGACCTCAAGGCTATGTCCAAGACGTCGAATAGCTTCAGGCTTGTCTACCTCCATGTAATTATAGCAATAATCTAGTATCGCCTCCAGGGTCATGTCAAGACCCATTCCCCTGAAAGCATCTGCTCCTGCGCCAAGGTAGAAGAAGTTCTCATAGCCCTCGAAATATGCTGAGCGGTTGCCAATCAATCTCTGAGAAATGTAATAGGCTAGTCTATCCTCAAAATCCGTTACCTGACCTGTGCCATTTGATACTCTGAAGGTGACGTACCCAGCGGATTGCCATGCATCATCAAGTGTGCTATAGGACATGGTATAGTTCCAGCGACCATCTTCCGGATATCCCACGTATGGTTCCACCAAACCAACACCAGGATCGTACACATGAACAGTCTGAGATGTGTCATTGTAACCGACAATTACGATGGCATGTCCAGCACCGCCAGGCTGCATGGGCCCAATATAGTTCCTGACAATGTCCCAGTCCACTGGTGGGAGGTAGTATGTGTCAACAGAGATTGCGAGGGGATAGCCTGCATCGATGGATTCTCGCATGACATTGAGTGGAGTGATTGAAGCTGAATTGCTATAGTCAGTGGCAAGCGTTCCCCAAATTCCCAGAATCTGGAGGGCATTGTTCCCGTATGCAGTGCTCGAATCCAGATAGAATTGCATGTCCAGTCCATAGAGGTGTGTGAAGAACTCAAACCATGGCAATTGCCCCACCATGACACCTGGCAGAAACATCATGGTTTCATCAACACTGACCGAAACCATTGAGAACCCCGTCCCTGACGCAGCCAAGATGTCATAGAGGCTCAGGTCCAGTCCCATGCTCTGCAAGACCATTGAAAGTGCGGCGGGGAAACAGAATCCGTTGACTTCCTGCCAGACATATGGAACCCCAGTGATTTCTTCACTCACGGAGAAACTGAATTCTGCAGGATGAACTTCTGTCAATGTATCTGTACCAGCCGGAATCGAAACCGTTGATACAAGAATGATGATGAGGATGGATGAACGCAATCTTGAGATCTTCATGATATCAGTCCACCTCCGAGAAGTTCAGCCTGATTATTCCGAGAGTCAATACCACTAGTCCAACTACCGGTGTGGGAATGCTGGACAGGAGCACTGATGCACCAAAGACACCTTGTCTGATTGCGACTATCACACCCTGAATGATTGACACAATCATCAAGATCATCACAATGAGAATTGTTGCAATTTGATTGATTACAAATGCGCCACTTGAAGTGTCCTCAAATGACGGATTACTCGCTGTGACTCCTACACCAACGAAAATCCCTCCCAACACTATCGAGTAGACAAAGACGCACATCAATAGAGTATCGTTCAAGGCGAAGTTGAGTAAGAATCCGGTGAAGATTGCAGGAATGAGAGCATAGGGAATTCCCACTATCATGTATGATACTACTCTAGCTACAATGAACTTTGGAACTCCTCTAGGTGCGCTCTTGAGAATCCAAAGTTGGTCACGACTATCAAGAAGTCCGACACCTCCAAAGATGACACCTGAGAATACACCCGACATCATTCCTAACATCAGGGTTGACATGACGGGGATAAAAACCGGGTCATCGACAACAGCGGCAAACGGTCCAAATCCAATGAGCAATGGGATGAGAATGGCCAGAAACAGTCCATATGACAACTTGGCTATGTTCTGCAATTTCCTCGTGAAATCCTTGAAGGACGTCGCAACGATTGTCCCGTATCTTCCACCGAATACTCTACGAACTCCTCTGATGAATAGGTTCTCAGGTCCAGCTCGAGGAACTCTTTGACTTCCAGGGCTAGTTCCATATGAAAACAGCCTGTCTGCGCTCTTGAACCCCAGATAGAGGACAACCAGCGAGAACGCTGCCAAGAGAAACATATCGATAATTGGACTTACAGCAAACCAATAGGACTCTAGGTTCATAATTGAAGATGGTCTGAGAGATCCTGTGTACATTGCTATCCACGATAGAATGTCTGCACACCAAGTTGATGGAAGAATCATTGACACGTCCAGATTCAATAGTGCCACAACGCTGGATGTCCAGTACATTGAACCCATTACAGGCAATGCGACAATAGGGACAAGTGCCCAGCTCAGTGCTTTCCCAAGATCATCTCCACGAGGAGATGCACCAATCTTTGCATGCAGTGCGGTACTGAAAACCGTTGAGAGCCAGATGGTCACAATTGCGAACACGAAGATTACCAGATACATCAGCAACTGTCCTGTGATCGACACTTTGTACGCATAGACAAATGGTGACACAGCGATTGGTGCCAACGCAATAACAAAGATGCCATAGACCGGAATTCTCCCCACGAATGTTCCTAGGAGAAGGTCTCGAGTCTTCACGCTGTTGCTGAAGAGTATCTCCCACTGTCCTATCTTGACATTCTCAAGACTGTTTGAGATTGGAATGATCATTACGAACATCCAGACGGCCAGCATGATTGTGCGTAACAATCCTGGAAAGGACGTGGCAAGCATTGCTTCAAACGCTCCGCCCAATCTAGAATCTTGCGAGATCTGTGAAGCCTGACCGTCCGCACAAGAAACTCCGCTTTCGCAATGGCCATCCATTGTCTGACCAATTCATTGCCTCCAGCTCAAGAGTGCCTCTCGGTCTATCTCCCCACCGACTATCTTCAGGTAAGCATCCTCGAGATCATTGCCACCAGTCTGTTCGATTATCTCATTTGGTGCACCTAGTGTTACCAGAATCCCCTCATTCAGTATACCAATGACCTCGCACACGTCCTCTGCAAAGTCAGTCATGTGAGTGCAAATGAAGAACGTCGTATCAGTTTCTCTTGCCATTGCAAGGATGATTTCTCTTACAAGAACACTTGCTGCAGGGTCCAGTCTAGAAGTGGGTTCATCAAGGAAAACCAATTCCGGTTCATGAAGGACAGTTGATGCAACAAGCACCTTCTGTTTCATTCCACTGCTATAGCTCTCCAAGAGGTCATTCTGTCTTCCTTCAAGTCCCAGAATCTCCAGAAGACTATCAATCCGTCTATGAAGCGATTCTCCGCTTAGATTGTTCAGAGCTCCAATGAACTCCAAGAACTCTACTGCAGACAACTTCGAATAGAGTCCGGGTGATTCTGGTAGGAGACCTGTCACTCTCTTGATGCTATCTCGTTCTGAATGTACATCGAAACCACAGACCGTTGCATTTCCTGAAGTTGGCCTCAATAGCCCGGAGAGAATCCTGACAGTTGTTGTCTTCCCTGCTCCATTAGGCCCAAGGTAGCCGAAGACGCTACCCTTCCGAACTGCAAGGTCGAGATCCTTCAACGCGATCACAGGGCCAAAATTCTTCGACAGGCCCTTTGTTTGAATATCAATACCGTTTGACACCTAACTATCCCCAAAGGGTTTCCATGTTTGATTTTTCCGAAAGAGGATTATAAATAGTAAACTCAACGCAACGATTCACTTAGAGAACTCGAGTGACTGATGCGTGAGCGCATCCAATCTGTAACCTGGTATGATGGCGCGAGTAGTCAGTCAACGTGGACTCGTTCATTCAATTCATCCATCGACTCCTACTCATCATGATTCTTGGCTGGCATATGCTTCCAACACGTTTTTGACTGAGAGTTCCCATTAGTCAGCTGATACTCCATGAGGAGGAAGAGAGATGTCTGAAGAACCAGGAAGTCTGTACAAGAGGATTGAGCTCATCGGAGTTAGCTCTGTGAGCTGGGAAGACGCTGTGAAGAGCATTGTTGAGAAGGCCTCGACCACACTTCGTGACCTGCGAATTGCCGAGGTCGACCAATTTGATGTGAAGATCGAAAACGGCAAGGTTGCGGCCTACCGAGTCAGAGTGAAGCTAAGCTTCAAGTATGAGAAGGAGTAGAACGGGGAGTTTCTCCCCCTCCTCCTTTTCCCTTCCTACTCTCCGGAAGATGAACCAAGATCTTTCGGGAGATTCCTTTCTCTACATATGGCCTTATAGGGGGTCTCTCCCCTATCCTCTCTATTGCCTAGGACTGATTCACGGCTTCGAGCTTACAGAAGACGTTCGCCAATCCACTTCTTGAGTGAACTCCTAGCCGGTATCTTTTCCATCCACAGAGGATCTTCATAGAACCCTTCATGCCGGATTGTTACACACTCTTCCAACGACTCTGGTCGGCTGGCGGTTCTATCCTCGTCATACAGGTTGAGCGGATAGTTGTAACGACCCGGTAGCTCCTGAATCTCTTCAACAACAAGATTGGATAGGATGACTCCCGAGAGGACTGCCTGGTGCATGAAAATCTCATATCGCGTGTCTTGTTTGTAGAACCTCTGATACTCAGGATTCTGGAAGATACGAAGGAAGGTGTCAAGCCAAGCACGCATAATCTTGACTCCCGGGTCCAGAACTAACGAACCTGCATTGAAGTAGGGGCGAATGGGAATGTCCTCTACTTGCGTCCTCATAGGAAATATCCTGTCTTCTCGCACTTCGCAGTGTTCATAGATAAGGGTCCAGAATTCATCCAGCGGTTCTCCGTAGCCTGAACCCAGAAGTTTGTGATGGACCGGTCTATAGCCAAGGCTTTTGCCTCTCTTAAGACGGAATGCTTTAGGTTCTTGCAGAACCAGTGTGTTCGGTGACAACCACGCAAGCAACTCTGTCTGACCCAATGCCCTTGACTCAGCATTGGCTGCTGCTTCGACATGTCCAGCAAAGGCAAATTCCCGTGCCTCACGTCCGAGCTCGAAGGGGATTAGAGCGACTTCAAGTGAATCTAGTCGTTTCTTGAAGGTCGAAGATACAGAAGACTCGAACTCCGGTGTGAAGCACCAAATTGGCGTATTGGACATAGCACCTCCAAAAGCTCGAATGCTCTCTGTCAGGAGTATTGCATTTGTTTCCGAGTTCTTGCTGGGGTAAGCGATTGTTGCGATGACCAAATGCTTCTCTTCTTCAGGTTCTATTCCCAACGCCATGACTACATCCTATCTCCAAGTCTCTTAGTGTTCATCTCTCTATGTTCTTCCCTATCGACCAAGCATCTCCTACAATCTCGCCAAGTGCTCTATAGTTATCGCCAGGTCTGGTGAAAATGATTGGGTCGATCTTCGCCGGATCAAGAACACCATTCGTCAAATACCTCTCCTCTGTGTAAACGTGCTTCACCTCCCCGAGAATCAGCATTGTCTTCGGTAGCTTGACGTACTGATGCACGGTGCATTCCGCATTCACTGGGCACTCGCCAATCATCGGAGCATTCGCAAGCTTGCCATAAAACACATCGAATAGAGTTGACTTGTCAATCTCTCGTCCAGAGTGTAGACCACAGAAGTCGGTCTTCTCAATCAGACTGGTGGAGGGGATGTTGACGCTAAAGCTGCCATTCTCCCTGATGCCGTCGATAGTGAACTTGTTCTTTCCTAATGCAATTGCCCATATGTTCGGAAGTCCATTCAGACGATTGAACCACGCCACAGTAATGAAATTAGGGCGCCCCTTTACAACTGATCCCACCAGGACTACTGGCTTGGGAAATGGAGCTGTGTTTGAGCTGATTTCGATTTTTGACATTGCTGATGTCACGTCCGAGAAGCCATTGATTGAAAACGTGACAATACAACATATGCTTTAGAATGCTCTCTCTACGCAACTGAACCTAGTCTTTGATGCGATGTCGCGCTCTGTATCTGGCCAAGGCTTGAGGCCCATCTCGCCCGAAGCGACGGTCTATCTCCTGCTTCGTGAACTTGATGACCGAAGGCCTTCCGTGACAGCAATTGTACCTGCTTGGAGTCTTTGCCAGGTCGACAAGCAGAGTGGCAATCTCCTTATGGCTGAGCTTCTCACCTGCCCTGAATGCAGAATGGCACGCCGTCACTTTCAGAAGTTCGTCCATGAAGTTTTCAGTGGCAGCGGCCGCACCAAGGTCAGTCAGTCTGTCAACTAGTGCTATCAGCTCATCTTCTGAAGCTCTCATTCCGAGCACTTCTGGTAGAGTGGAAACCAGCACCTCATTTCCACCGAAGGACTCAATGGAATATCCTAGCGATTCCAGAACATCACGTGCTTCGAGAATGGCCTCTTTATCCCTAGCATCTAGTCGGAGTACAATCGGCTCCAATAGCTCTTGGACTACCACATTCTTGTTCGCCGTTTGTTTCCTAAGTCGCTCATAGATGATTCTCTCGTGAGCCGCATGCTGGTCTACGATGACAAGTCCGTCTTCAAACTCAAGCAGTATGTACAGGTCATGGATCTGTCCGAGAATCTTGAATGCCCCGCTGAGAGTAACATCAGTGGGTTCTGCCTTCAGGTCCGTGATGATCTCTTCGAGGGTGACTCTCTCAAAGAGAAGAGGCTGCTCTGCTAAGGTGCGAACTGAGAGAACTCCTTCATCTTCTATATCTTCTCCCTCGTCGACCTCTTCTGATAGGGGTGAGTCAACGAAGTCCTGTAGAGGTAGAGGAGATGTCTCTGGTCGCTCTTGGTCCAGTGCCTCACGGACGGCTGTCCTGACAATCTCGACCACGGTTTCGGAATCTTGAATCCGCACCTCCTTCTTTGTTGGATGCACATTCGCATCAACCTTAGTCACATCGATGTCAATGTTGACCGCACAGATGGGGAATCTTCCCCTCATCAGAAGAGTTGAGTATGCTTGCTCAACGGCTAGATTCAACCTATTGTCCTGAATTGGCCGTTTCCTGACAGAGAAGTACTCCCTACTGCGATTGCCTCTTGACACTGGAGGGAGTGCAACGAAACCTGATACTTTCACTTCTCCGGACATATGTTGAAACTCGACTAGACTAGCGGCGATGTCTGGACCCCAAAGATGGAGCGCACGTTCTCTTGGTGTCTGTGCCGGAGGACAGTCAATTGCCATCCGACCGTCTCTGAGGAGTCGGAATCCGATGTCATTTCTCAGGATGGCATGACGCATTGTGACGTCAAGTACTCTTTGACTCTCTATTCGTGGTTCGCTCAGATGTTTTCTACGGGCAGGAACTTTCGCGAAGAGGTTCGTAACCTCAGCTGTTGTGCCATCGGGTCGGGAGGCATCTTCAATTGCAGGTATCTCTCCAGCACGCGAAGTAACCCTTGTACCCATTTCCTCGTCACGATGCTTTGTGGATATCGTAAGATCAGCTACTGTGGCGATGCTCGCAAGAGCCTCACCTCGGAATCCGTAGGTGAGAATCGATTCTATGTCCTCTTTCGTGGAGATCTTGCTCGTTGAATAACGAAGAGTGCAGACAGGACAGTCAGCCTTCAAGATACCCTGCCCATTGTCTGATACTACTATCGAACCAACACCTCCGCCCGTTATAGAGATGTCAATGTGCGTAGCACCGGCATCAAGTGAGTTCTCAATTAATTCCTTCACTATCGATGAAGGATTCTCGATGACCTCGCCAGCAGAAATCAAGGAGATGAGGTCGTCACTGAGAACCTTAATCGCACCCATTGGGTCACCTCAGGTTCCCAAAGAAGAATACTCGATAATCCCTCCGACCACGGTCATGTCCACTTGTATGTCCTTAATCTTCTCTGGAGGCAAGTCGAGAATGTTGTCTGATAACACTACGAAATCCGCTCTCTTTCCGACTGTGAGGCTTCCAACCGTATGCTCCATGAAGGACGCATATGCGCCCTCTAGCGTGTAGCATCTCAGAGCCTCTTCCACGTTTAGCCTAACCCTCGGGTTGGGGTGGGTAGTGGCCGCCCATATGCCGTAAAGCGGCCCGTAAGGCATGCCGTCGGAACCAAAGCAGAGTCTGCCACCATTGTCGAGCGCGGCTCTGAACATGTTCATGCCTCGAACACGTTCGTCATCGAATCTGTCTTCGTAGAGACCACCCTCTAGTTGCCATACTGCCACAAAGTTGGGCTGCATGGAAAGGATGAGTCCCAGCCCTACGGCTCTCCGTATCTGCCACTCGTTTATCATCTCAGCGTGTTCGATACGATGTCGCTGGTCTCTCAGTTTCGACTTGAGACTCTTAGGCAACTCTTCGAACGCGGTTATGACCATCTCAATGGCTGCATCACCAATCGCGTGCGTTACGGTCTGGATGTCGTATTTTATTGCCCTCCTTATGATCTGGGAGTATCTACGTTTCTCAAGAAGGAGCATTCCCGTGTTGTCTTTCTGTCCCTTATACGGCTTGGATAAGGCAGCCGTGGCAGCCCCAATGGAGCCATCAGTGAAGATCTTGACACCGCCTATCCTCACAAGTGGGCTCCCCATTCCCGAGGTGAGCCCGAGCCTAATCATGTGATTCATCTGTTCAACAGGAGGGTTGAGCACCATTCGAACTGTCAGCCGGTCTTCCTTTTCCAGGTCTCTTACATGCCTCAGAGTACCTGCCGCGGCATTGTCAACTGCTGTTGTGATTCCCAGTGAATTCGCCATATGGTTGCCGTCCACAATTCCCGCACGAATAGTTTCAGCATCAGGTCGAATCTTGTCATAGACGCCCTCTATGTCCTTGAGAACCCCAGTGGGTTCTCCCTTCTTGCTCTTCATGACGCCCTCTAGGTCAAGAGGGATTCCCAGTTTCTGGAATCCTGGCGTATTGACCGAAACTAGATGTCCATCAATCCTTGTAGCGAATATAGGATGCTTCTTGCTCACCTTATCCAGGTCTCTGGCGTTCAGATACCGTCTCTTGGGCCATTGGCTTTCATCCCAGCCGTAGGCCTGAATCCATTCCCCAGGCTCGTAGTCAGGAACTGCCTCTTTGAGGATTTCAATGGCTTGTTCTAGCGACTCAGCTGAGTGGAGCCTTACATGGCTTTGGCGAATCCCGTCGCTTGTCAGATGAGTGTGGGCGTCTATAAAACCAGGAATGACTGTCTTCCCTCCCAAGTCAAGCACTCTTGTTGCATTGGGAACCAGATGGAATAGCTGGTCGTCATCTCCCATGGCAAGAATCTTGTAACTCTTGACTGCAAGCGCCGTCACATGTGGGTTCTGAGGGTCCAGCGTTATGATATTCCCGTTGATGACGACAAGATCCGCCTCAAGTTCCATCATTTTCTATTCGCCCCTGGTCCAAGAGGTTCGTTGGCATATATGCCTGTCTTTGACAGGTCGGTCATGTTTTGACAACCTGATGGTATCAGATTACTGTTTTCCCTTTCTACTTCTTAGGCACCTTCTCCCAATCAGCCAAGAATCTCTCAATTCCGATGTCAGTCAGCGGATGTTTGACCATCTTATCCAGCACTGCTGGCGGAATGGTCGCTATGTCGGCGCCCAACATTGCTGCCTCATACACATGTATAGGATGTCTTATGCTAGCAACGATGACCTCTGTATCGAAGGCATAGTTGGAGTAGATTTGGACAATACTCTCTATCAGTTCCATTCCTGTGTGACCTATGTCATCCAGTCTTCCGATGAAAGGTGACACAAAGGTCGCACCCGCCTTTGCTGCAAGAATCGCTTGGTTTGCACTGAAGCAGAGTGTGACGTTTATCTTGATACCCTCATCAGCACAAGCCTTGGTGGCCTTGAGACCTTCCCATGTCAACGGTATCTTGATGGCTGCATTATCAATCCATCCGTTGAGCTCTCTCGCTTCCTTGACCATGCCGTCAGCATCTTCACTGACAACCTCAAGACTAATGGGCCCCTTCACGAAAGAGGCAATCTCATCCACTATCTTTCGAAAGTCTTTGCCCTCCTTGGCTACAAGTGAAGGGTTTGTGGTCACACCGTCAACCACGCCTCTCTCGTGAGCCTTTCGGATTGCTTCTACGTTTGCAGTATCGATGAAGAACTTCATTATGACCAGCTCTTGATAGTCTGAACCAGCTGGAGTGTCCCCAAGCTTGTATATTACGTTGACTGTTGGGCTCAACACACCAGAGTGTATCACACCATGGCCCTCTTCATCGCCCTCACGGTGCCCTCAATGTCCTTCGCACCGAAGACTGCTGAACCAGCGATAAAAAAGTCAGCTCCAGTCTTTCTCAACTTGGCGATGTTGTCTAGGCTAACGCCGCCATCGATAGCGACGCGTACCTGTGGCTTGTGCTCATCCAAGAGCTCCCGAAGCTGAGTGATTCTCCCCATAGATGACGGAATGAACTCCTGGCCACCGAATCCTGGGCATACTGACATGATGAGAACGGAGTCTATCTGATCCAGTAGTGGCTCAACGGCTGCGATGGGTGTTCCGGGGTTTAGCGTGATTCCAGCTATCCCACCTAAGTCAGTGATGAGCTGGACTGTTCGGTAGACGTCGTATGAAGCTTCGACATGCGGATAGATTATCTCTACTCCGGCATCAAGGAACTTCGGTATATACTCTCGTGGCTTCGTTATCATCAAGTGAGCATCAAGGGGCACATCGGTGATACGCTTCATTGTTTCTGCAATCATTGGTCCATACGAGATATTCGGCACGAAATGACCGTCCATGATGTCCAAGTGGAAGTAGTCTGCTCCTCCTTTCTCAGCGGCCTTGATATCTCTCTCCAAGTTTGCAAAGTCCGCAGATAGTATTGACGGTGCCAACAGTGGCTTCATGTTTATGCCATCCTTTGATTCTACTGCATGATTGCAGATTCAATGGACTGGCCCGAGTCCACGTATTTTAAGCTTCGCCAAGTGCAGCTAATTCAGTTAATCCTTCAATAGCTTGGGCACTTGGCTTTGAACCAAGATTAGCTCCATGACCATTATTGCAGACTGGGTCGCCAGACTGACAATGTGATTCCCAGTAAGAATCATAGCCACTCCATAGCCAACTAGAGGCACGAAACCAACTAATGCTCCAATGACTGCGGCCAGGAATGTCATTCCAGTATCTGCCACCACACTAATGGAAACAGCGCGACCTCCACCTCGCTTCCAATATGTGAAGGCACCTACAGCTATTGAGATGGTATACCCACACGGAATCTGAATCAGTGGAATGAGGGGTATCAGCGGCGATGTCAACGGGAACATTGACAGGAGAAAGGAAACCATAATCATTGATCCCACGTAGGGAAACATGGCCATGGTAACCTTGGCATTCAATACTTCCCTCGATTTGATCGGTAGTCCTGCCTGAATTGAAGCACCTTGAGTGTCGAACATCATGACAGAGATTATAGTTATTCCGCCGAAGAAATTGCCATACTCCACCGAGATGAGAGCAGTGAGGCTTCGTAATGCTTCGCTCTGTGACCATCCTGCCATCATAGGATAGATGAAGACAACGAGGAAAAGGGGAATGATGAACACGAATGAAGAACCAATGTTCCGTGTTGCTAGCTTGAGGTCTTTGCTAATGATTGACCTTAGAGCTGTACTCGTATTTACGTTGATATCACGCAATTCCAGGGTTCTTCTACTTGATACTCCTCCTACCGTGATGTGTTGGAGTGCGTTACCTGTTCGCCGATAAGACAAGATTGCTAGAAATGCGTATAGAGCTGAGGCACCCAAAGCTGCAAGTATGGTGGTAGACGGGACCAGCAGACCAAACTGAATAGCAGATGCCAAGAATCCAAAGGAGAATGGAAAGAGCAAAGCTAGAAGTGAAGATCCTTGAGTGCCCATTCCAATGGTCAGGTCAGCAATGAAGTGAATTAAGGAAGGCAGCCAGCTACCCATGCTAAATGCCACAACCATTCCAAGTGCCAATCCCAAGGATGCTGAGATTCTGACTACAGCATTCATTCTTGAGCCGTCCACCTGATGGGATTTCTTACGAAACCAAATGGCCATCTTTGTCAACGCACCTATCGCCAGGGAAACTGTTGCTGCACACCCTGCGAGCGCCACAAGGGCAGGACCCGGTCCAATTGCAATAAGCGTGATTATAGGAAAGATTGTAAGGATCAATATTGTCGGAGCGATGAATACTCTGATGAATGCCAATAGTGACAATTCATCGAGATTCCTCTTGCTCAATGGCAGGGTTGCTGGGAAACTGATGACATCCGCAGAGAAGAAGCCAGTTGTTACTGATAGATTGAGAAATATCAGCAGTACAAAGCTGAGAACCAGGAAGATTGAGAGACCCACTGCCAAACGCGTTTGGGGAACACCGATTGTATCATCTACAAAGGCCATGACTGCAGTTAAGACGGCTAGGGAGAATACGAGAGCAGTCGTTATGAAAGTGCTGAATCTGCTGTTGGACTTGATGCTTCGAGCGATTTTCTGAGGATTCTCTTTCACACGCGCAAGGTTAGTCGGATTCATCTCCAGATATCCCTTGAACCTCACCTCTGCTGATATGATTCCTGCAAGTCTCCATCGCTCAGAGAATTTCACTATGCAAGGGCCTCCCTGAGTTGGTCAATGCCCTCGCGTACTTCATCCTCTTGTTCAGTCAACGCAAGAAACACCTTCTCCAGAGTAGCACCTTCTCTCTGTGAAACATCTCGTAGTTCTTCAAGTGTGCCTACAGCAACTAGTTTACCTTCATCAAGGATTCCTACACGATCACACATTGCCTCAGCTACTTCCATGATATGAGTGCTCAGTAAGACAGAGCCCCCATTCTCAGCGTGAATCTTGATAACGTCCTTCATGATTGAAGCTGTACGGACATCAAGTCCGGAGAATGGCTCGTCCAGAATCAGAAGCTTGGGTTTGTGGATGAGCGCTGCAATCAGCAGTGCCTTTTGCTTATTGCCTTGAGAGAGAGTCACGACCATTGAGTCATAATACTTCTCAAAATCAAGCGCACGAACGAACTCCTCTACTCGCTTGCTCGCCTTCTCCTCGGGTAGCTCTCTTACCGAAGCTATGAACTCGAAAATCTCTCTGGGTGTTAGGGATTCGTATAGCTGCTGTTCCTCAGGCACATATCCAACAATGCGCTTCACACCAATAGGATCTTCACTCGAACTGATTCCGAAGACCTCTGCTGAGCCAGAGTCTGGATCCAATAGTCCCATCAGGACTTTGATAGCTGTCGTCTTCCCAGCTCCATTGGGTCCAAGGATTCCAAAGATCTCTCCTTCTCTAACTTCAAATGAAACCTCATTTACAGCTATTAATTCTCCGAAGGATTTCACAACATTTCTCATGATAACTGCATTACTCATTTTGATTTTCGTCTCCAGTTTTCCTATCCTGATTTTCTCGTCCTGCTAGGTGAACCCTTCTCTTGACTATTGACCAGTAGGCATAGAAGAGAGTCCATGCGGTCGTGGGGACAAGTACCAGAAGAAAGAACTCGGGTACTGCAAACCACATGTAGACATTCATCACAATGTATGTGCCTATATTGATGAAGAAGGATCTTCTCTGCCAGCCCTTTCGAGAAACAACGTTCACTGCATATAGTGCAGCGAAACCTGCTTGATTAAGAGCATAGAGTCCATCACTATCCCTCTCTACAATAGGTGCCATCTTCTTGAGATGAAAATCCAAGAGGCCACTGCTTGAAATCCGTAGTTCCCTCTTAAGGTCTGCAAATCCTGTAGGCTTCTTTGAGAGAGTCTTTAGAATGTCTATTCTCAAAGGGTGAGAGATTGCTTCAAACACTTCATCCGAGCTCATTCTTTCATCACTTATGACTTGGTAAGCCTGCATATTATTCTATCAACCTTGACCAACAAGTCAATATTCCTTGACCACGCTTGAATTTGATTCTCAGAAGAGGATATAATCTACCGTAACGGCGCAAGTGCGGAAACTTACTCATTCCAACTACTCTAGGCTCTATTCCTTACCTCTGAGTTCGTCTTCGAGCTTCTTGGAATTTATGAGGGTTTCAATTGAGCCCCCGTTGAGAGCCATGCCTTCATGATGATTCACTTCTCTGAACGTTTGGCGACAGATGCTAGGATGCCAAGCAGGCAATATAGAATCATGATCATCACTGGTACAATCTCATCCAATAGCGTGGAATTGTAGAAGGCCACGGCTCTCGCTGCTTCCACATAATATGTGAGAGGAAAGATATAGGGTAGCATGGCGATATATGATGGCATTTGACTCAGGGGGAACAAGAGTCCGGATAGGAACATCTGGGGAAGGATGAATACAAGCATGAGCTGTATCACTTGAAGTTCATTCTTCATCCGATATGAAATAGCAAGTGCTAGCGTGACAGATCCTATGGCTAAGAGTACGACCAATGGAATCAACAATAAGATGGACGAGAGTATTCGTGGAGAGATATAGATTACAACAGCGCTAATGACTGTCGTCTGGACTAGGAGCACTCCGATGAACGCAACCGAATACCCGAGTACAATCTCGATATCTGTTAAAGGCGTACTCTGCATTCTCTCCAGTGTGCCTTGCTGTCTCTCTCGCAAGAAGAAGATTCCTGGAATCAGAAATCCGAAGAACACGCCCATGAAGCCAATAATAGCTGGACCCATGATTTCAATCATTGACATTCCAGCTTCTCCATAGACATATGTGAGATTGACATTGGCTTCACTCTCTCGTCCAAAAGCTTGTGCGATTGATTCAGAAAGAGACATCTGAATTGCTGTTAGTGCTGAAGCAGCTTCTGCAGTCTGTATGCCATTCACGAATAGCTCAACGGGTTGGTCTTCTCCGTTGATCGTGGCCTTTGTGAGATTAGAACCCACATATATCCCTACTACAACGGATCTGGTTTCGAGGAACTCGACAACTTCTTCACGGTTATCACACATGATGATAGACACATTGCCATTATCAGACAAGTTGTCTTCTAAGATCGCACCAATCGTAGTTGTGAATCCAACATCTTCATTGACAAGTGACAGATTGAATGAGAGGTCAAAAGGGCTTGGTGGAAGTGGTACTGAGAACGATATGTTTTGTTGTATCTCAACGCCTCTACTTCCGAATACTTCACTGGCAGCCTGTGTAGTCACATTACCTATCATCGCCAGAATGTAGTTGGCCTCCATCTCACTAGTTACATTGACATGCAATTCGAGTGTGACATTTGCTCCCTTTAGCAGACCCTCTGTGAGATTGAAAGGCAAGAAGAGAACGGCTTGAATCGATTCTCCAATATCATTGAAAGCATCTGCACGAGTTCTTTCAAAGACAGTGACATTCTCATTTTCTTCGAATAGAAACGATACAGCGGTTCCGAGGTTTTCTTCAAGGGGCGTATCTTGGATGCACACAGCTGTTGGGACATTCGCAACCTCTCCTGAAAGTATGAATGACCATAGGAATGTGATTAGGAGTGGTGCAATTATCATTAGACCGAGAGTCGGTCGGTCTCGACGAATCTGACGGAAGATTCTCCGCATAATCGAACCAATACGGTGAGAGCTTATATTGCGACTCATTGTCTGGTCCTCCTGACATAATGGGCGAAGGCTTCCTCAAGACCGGGTTGTTTCACAACAATGTCCTTTACCTGGAAGTTCGCTTTTGTCAAAGCTTGGAATATTCTGAACTTGACATCACTGCCTGCTGAGGCCACTATGAACCGCTTCCCTCTGATTTCAACAGGAGCTATGCTCTCCAATATGTTTCTGAGTTGAGGAGAATCGTCAGGGTCAATACTACCAGTAATTGTGCTCTCTAGAGGGAGTGAACCAATCAGGTCCTCTGGAGGACCATGGGCAATTAGCTTTCCTTCAAAGATCATGGCGACATTGTCGCATCTAGTCGCTTCATCAAGGTAGTGCGTTGTCATGACGATTGTTTTCCCTGTGTTAGCCAGAGAATGGAAATACTCCCAGAATTCCAATCGGAGGTCTGGACTGACACCGACTGTAGGCTCATCCAAGAATATCAAATCAGGATCATGGGTTATAGCACAGGCAAGGCTCACTCGTTGCACTGTACCACCACTGAGCACATCGACCGTACGGTCTAATGACTTAGTGATTCGCGTTAGTCTGGCGGCTTGTTCAACCAGATCATTTCTTCTCTTTGAGTCCTTGACACCATAGCTGGCTGCAAAGAAATCGAGATTCTCTCTCGCAGTCAGATCGGGGTAGAGCGATTTGAGCTGTGTCATGTAGCCTGTGCGGGCACGCTCGTCAGCAGTTAGCTGGTTCGACTGTTTGTCACCAATGAAGCATGTCCCACTTGTCGGCGGCAGAATCCCTACCATCATCCGTACAAGTGTGGTCTTGCCCGCGCCGTTGGGACCAACCATCCCCAGAATCGTTCCCTTGGGAACATCAAGGGATACATTGTCCACGGCAATGACATCCTTGAATTCCTTGGTAACATCGACGGCTCGAATCATCTCTCTTGCCTCCATATGGTCATCTTCCTCAGGTCTGCGGCATCGTGTTTGTCCAGCATTGTCACCATCTTCTTCTGCCTTCAGACTTCGCTGCAAGACCACTAGAATGGCAGAATCAAATCTCCCATCTTCATACTATATTGCATCCTACCCCCTCTTCTTGATTTCGTCTTGAATCTCCTTGAGCTTGACGAGGGCGTCAACTGGGGTGGTGCGTTCCAAGTCCATATGCTTCAGAATCTCAAGAATCGGGTCATCAACCGTCAGCGATTCTAGGCTTGTTTGGACGGGTTCATAGGAATCACGACGCCCTTCTCCGATAGTAACTTGATCCTCCCTCTCAAGGCGCGAGAGAATCATCTTCGCTCTCCGTACTACCTCTTCAGGCACTCCAGCGAGAGCCGCAACCTGAACACCATAGCTCTTGTCGGTCCCACCGTCCACAACCTTATGAAGGAAAACAATCGTGTCACCCGACTCTCTGGCAAGAGTGTGGACATTCTTCACGCCGTGGTGAGTTCCGGCCATTTCCGTCAACTGATGGAAATGGGTCGCAAACATCGCCCTAGCTTTCATCTGTAGGATTCGCTCGGCCACTGCCCAAGCCAGAGCCATGCCATCGTAGGTTGAAGTGCCGCGTCCAATCTCATCAAGAATCACGAGGCTTCTCTGAGTGGCATTGTTGAGTATGTTTGCAGTCTCAATCATCTCGACCATGAATGTGGACTGTCGGGCCGTTAAATCGTCAAAGGCTCCAACTCTGGTGAATATCCTGTCAACCAAACCTATCTCCGCAGACTTTGCAGGTACAAAAGAACCCATTTGAGCCAAGAGCACAATCAGTGCACACTGGCGCATGAAGGTGCTCTTTCCGGCCATATTGGGACCCGTGACTACCATGAGGGTGCAACCACCATCGCCAATCTCTACGCTATTTGGTACGAACTCATTTGGTCCTAGTATCATCTCCATTGAGGGATGTCTGCCGTCCACAATCTTGATCCTTGTGCCTTCAGTTACTTTCGGCCTCGTGTATCTTCTCGACACTCCGACCTCCGCGAGCGAGGCTAGCACATCGGCAACTGCAATGGCATCAGAATTGCGTCTTAGGATGCTGATGGATTCTCTGACTTGCTCTCTGAGCTGCTCATAGATTTCGAACTCGAGAGAATTGATCTTGTCTTCGCCTGCAAGTACAGCTGTTTCTTTTTCCTTGAGCTCAGGCGTTATGAACCTCTCTGCGTTTGCTAGAGTCTGCTTGCGGTCGTACTCCTTAGGCACCATACTGAGGTTTGCCTTTGTGACTTCAATGTAGTAGCCAAAGACCTTGTTGTATCCGACTCTTAGGGACTTTATGCCAGTCCTTCTTCTTTCTCGAACTTGTAGAGACGCAATCCACTTCTTGTCCGAGGAGATGTCCCCCTTCAGCTTGTCGAGCTCCTCATTGAACCCTTCTCGAATCATTCCTCCTTCTCGGACACTGACGGGCGGGTCGTCAACTATAGCGGTCTTCAGAGTCTTGGTGAGATCCTTAAGCAGGTCTATTGAATCAGAAGCCTCATTGAGCATCTCTGACTTACATTCGCTCAGGCCTTTCTTAACTATGGGGAGCCTCTCGAGTATTACTCTCAGAGAGAGGAGGTCCCTTGCCCCAGCCGCTCCAAAGACGATTCTACTGGCTATTCTCTCTATATCGCCCAAGTTCCGCATGCTATCCATGATTGCTCTTCTCGTCAGAGCAGTCCGGGCCAGTTCATCCACTGCGTCGAGTCGTTTCTCAATACCCGGTATATCCTTGAGTGGCTGAAGTATCCACTGCCTGAGTCTCCTCCTGCCCATGGGGGTTGAGGTACTTGATAGCACGCTCAGGAGTGTCCCTCTGAGCGAACCATCTCTCGCGTTCTTCACCAGCTCAAGGTTCCTCACCGTGGTGCTATCCAGAATCATATGAGAGTCAACAGAATATGTGCTGACTCCGGTGAGAGTCACGGCGCCGGCCTTGTGTACCTCCTCAAGATAGGCCATGACTGCTCCAGCGGCACCCAGTGCGACCTCCTTGTCACCAAGTCCATACCCTTCTAGAGTTGTTACGTGGAATTGTCTTTTCAGACGCTGCTCCGCCTTGTGAGAAGAGAAGGCCAAGTCGTCCCAGTACGTTGTACGAGCACCGACTTCATCAAGGACACCTGCAATGTCGTGATTCTTCGGAACCGACTCTGGAAGCAGGACCTCAGCTGGCCTGATTCGTCCGATCTCGTTCAAGGAGGTTTCGCATAGAAATGTACCCTCGAATTCTGTAGCAGTGAATTCACCAGTTGAAACATCTACCGCTGCAAGTCCCACTTTGTCCTGATGTTCTACCAATGCCAGCAAGTAGTTGTTGGTGGCGTCTTCAAGCATCCCGGTTTCTAGCACTGTGCCCGGAGTCACAACTCTGACTACGTCACGTTTGACGAGACCCTTTGCCTTGGATGCATCTTCCACCTGGTTTGCAATGGCAACTGTGTGGCCGGCTTCAAGCAGCTTCGCCACATACCTGTCAACCGCGTGGTAGGGCACACCGCACATCGGCCATTTGGCTACACCTTCTCCTCGTGAAGTAAGCACAATGTCGAGATCCTTGCTTGCTACCTCCGCATCCTCGTTGAACATCTCGTAGAAGTCGCCTAGCCTGAAAAGGAGTATGCTATCCGGATACTGTTTCTTCAACTCCAGATACTGCCGCTGCATCGGTGTAAGCTTCTTCACGCTGCCTCCCTGCTTCGTCCCCTTTCCTTTTCACTGACTAATAACAGCACCGCCTGAAGGTCTAGATTTCGCTTGGTGGTTTCTTCACGACACTTGGCGTTTCCCTTTGAGATCGTTGCCTTGGCCAATTGAACCATGAAAAGATGATTGCCTCAGTTGGCCGGTCAAACATCCAGCTAAACGAACTTCACGCAGGTTATCTGCTGAATTCTGTTACACGGTGTAACTATTGCGCTTGATATGCCTTCAGTCGTGCTCTTTGGTTACATTCAATACCTCAGGATTCGCAACTCGGTTCCATAGTGTAACAAATCATGATTCATTCTACACTGAAGACGAACAACTTTTTATGTCGTTGCTGTCCGCGGTTACAACACATCCATGGAGAATGGAGAATCTCAAAATGGTATATTATAACGAGATTCCAGAAGTCAACAAGCGGATGGTTGCGGGTTACTACCTCTTCCTCTGCTTGATTGGGTTCGCTATTCTCCTAGGACCAACGGGATCCGGCATACCAATCACTTTGGTTGGTATAGCCAACGAGCATGAGGACGTACTGGCAAGCCCGAATCCAGGTGGTACCGTGGGTAACGGTTCCTACGGATGTGGGGATGCTGGCGTTGGCTGTCATGCACACCCAGAGGAGTACAACTACTGGCTCATGACAAGTCACTTCAACTCGTCATACTACAACCCGGCTATAAACAGCACACATGTTTTCATAGGTGACCGTGCATATGACAATGCGACTTTCAACTCGGATTGCGCAAGATGTCATACCACAAACTACAATGAAACCGACCACACGTTTGATGCCTATGGAATCAACTGTCTGGAGTGCCACAATTTGACTAGCCCCTGGGTTGACTATAGTGGCGACAAATGCGGTGAATGTCATACTGGGGAAGATGCTGCACATCCATACCAGTACTACCAATGGGGCTTCTCAGCTCATGCCAACTCGTTGACAGACCTGAGAGCAAGTGGTCATCCGTCATACTACTGTATGCACTGCATGTCCGCTGAGGCTTTCATCCATCAACAGAATCCGGGAACTCTCGCAGATACCAACCCCGATGTGGGTTCGGACAAGGAGCCTGGCAACTTCACGCTTTTTGATCCGAACGATCCAATGTACAATGCGATTACCTGTCCTGCTTGCCACCAAGTGCACGGCAGCTATTCAGTTTCATCCCCCGCAATGATACGTGCGGCGAATGCCACTGAACTATGCGGCCTTTGCCACGTTGGCGACAATCATCCCATGTACGAGGTATGGGTAGGTGGGTCTCACCATCTGGCAGGTGTCGAGTGTATCGACTGTCACGGATACCAACTGGTTCCGTCGACTCACAGTCCCACAGGTTGGGCTGCCTGGCTTAATCACTCCTTTGCTCTGAACCTCACCATTACGTGCGGTCAGGATGATGGTCACATCTCGGGAGTGTCTTGCCACGGCGAGGAACTGGAAACTTGGGCACTCGGTCAGCTTCAAATGACTCATGATGCCTTCGAAGCTCTGATTGATGAGTTCAATGCTACGATCGTGTCCATTCAGGCAGTACATGACGCCTATGTGGCTACTGCTGGACATGATGCAACCCTAGCTGCAACTCTTGAAACTGCCATCGGAACAGCTGAAGGCAAGATGGACTACTATATCAACGATGGATCGGATGGATTCCATGACACGGAAGACATTTTCGGTTCCCTGAACGATGCATATAGGGCACTTCTTGAGGCTGAGGCAGACTTCTACGAGGGCATACCAGATGTTACAGTGACGGAAACAGTGACTGAAACCGTGACCGTGACACACACTGTGACAGTAATCGGAGGAGACACGCTTCTCCTTGTAGGTGGTAGCGTTGGTGGAATTGTCATCGGACTGGTCCTTGGAGTACTAGTCGGCAGACGTCGATAGTTAGCGAACAGGTTGGATAGCTCATGGGCGGTTACGGATGCTATGCATCCGTTCCCTTCCTTTTTTTCCCCGTGAGTCAACTAGAAGACGTCGGGCATGTAGTTTGTTTTGTCCGTAGGGACAAGTATATACATTGAATGAATTGGATTCACACTTAGGACAGGAGCATAGTACCATATGATGAGAAGGACGATTCGGATAGCACTACTATTACTGATATGCATAATGAGCATGGGAAGCACTGTTGCATATGACAGTCCGAATATGACTGATTCGGTATCAGTGGAGAATCTGTATTTTGAAGCACAGGAACAATACAACATAAGCTCATACTATGACTTTGCTGTCGCCACGGGAAATCTGATGATTGACAATCTTCTGGATACGACCGACGGAGCTGTCTACTTCTATGGTAACCACGACTGGAGCTACGTAGAGAAGAATCTACAAAGCCTGATTGACTACTATTGGACAATAGCCGGTCTCACGAGATTATACCAGATATCGGTGGAGCTTGGAAACCCGAACACAACACTATCAATCTGGATAAGCAGAGTCGCTGAAAGAATGGTTGACCTATTCCAAGATCCGGATTATCCCGGTTTCTATGTGAACGCATTTTCAGTTCCACTCTTGGCCCAGACGAAACGTTCAGGAATACAGGCATATGCGTATCAGGCATTAGTGACGGCAGAGAGCGTCAACAGCTCCATTGACTTCACTGATGCCAAGCAGAGTGCACTGAAGTCTATAACAGATATGCTCTATGACTACACCAATGGAGGACTTCACTTCTTCACTCTGAGAAATGGTTCGCTTGACATTCCCGAAACCATCAACGAAGTCTATCCAAACGACGGGAAACGGCTCGATCACCTAGTCCTTGCAACGACAATGCTCTATGACGAAGGCGAAGCGAGCGCTAATTCGACTCTAATCTGGATGGCAGATCGTTCATTGTCATTCATGATTGAGCATATGCCTGTATACAATGGCACTGACTACTTAGGTCTTAGACTCGCCACCAATCGAACCGGAGGAGACCCTCCAGGGATTCCTTCCAACGAAAGACCTGCTCGAACGGTGGTTTCAGACCTCAATGCAATGGCAATTCGTGCCCTTGTCAGAGGCCATGAGGTTACAGGGAACTCAACCTACCTGGATTGGGCTATGGAAACGCTGGATGCGTTACTGAAGTACAGTTGGGATGACGAACATGGTGGATGGTTCACCGAAATGGTTGATGGTCTGCCATACGAGCCTCCACCTGAGGAAGGGGTCAGGTTCTACAAACTCTCCGAGATTCAGTTCCAGATTGTCTTCACGCTCGAGGCATTGTATGAAGCCACAATCCATTCATTCTACATCCAGCTGGCAATCGACACACTCGACATAGTGCTCGCAAAACTATGGGATCCTGTTGATGGTGGTTTCGTATGGAACGGTGACCAAAAGGCGGATGTGCTCACTGAGGATTGGGAGCTTCATTATACCGCAGTACAGTCACAGGCGATTTTAGCTCTCGAGCGGATCTGGGCGTATGGACTTCCAATAATCTCCTACGTGCGAGTGTCACCTACGAACCCTCGACCATTTGATGAAATCAGTCTTGGTGCTACGGCTCTGGACTCTGATGGTATTGATACAGTTCTTGTCAACTATACGGTGTCTCAGAATGACACGGACCTTTCTTCACTAGTGCGACTCATGCCAAACCCAGAGGTTGGAGGAGTCTTCAACGCCTCCCTAGGAACGCTTCCTGATGGTTCTAGGGTCAACTTTGTAGTTATAGCAAACGACACTCTGGGCAACGTCTTCATTGCAGGATCCTACTACTTTGTGGTTAGGGAGGACATCTGGGGGCCAGTAGTAGTCCTGAGGGAGATATACCCAACTGGTGGCATCCGAGTTGGAGACGATGTGATCATTGAGATCGGGACCTACGAGTTTCCCATTCACAGTCATATAGTGTCGTGTCAGATTCACTGGAAAGTGAACGATGGGGCATATGAGCCTGTGAACCTGACTCTTGTAGATGTGGATGGGGAGTACCTGGTATGGCGGATACTCCTTGGTCAATTCTACTCTGGAGACGTGATATCGTTCTATTGTTTGGTGGAGGATGAATCCAGCAATCTTGGAGAGAGTGCATTGTATAGGCTTACGATATTGGGCCCATTTGAAACAGTTACACCGATAGCGGCCTGGCAAGTTCTAGCTGGGGTTGGCTTGGTTGCAGCACCAGGCCTAGGTTACGCCTATGCACGTTTCAGAAGGGGGGGCGCAATGGAGGCACAACGCGAGGGCAAGAGAGATGCACGTAGGCGGGCCAGGAGACGCCGACCCAGACGTGACAGGACTCGAGCAAACAGATAGAACTGGAGACTATTGATATGGACATAGGTACAGTATTCCTACTTACAGCGATCGGGGCTGGTGTCATAGATGTTCTAGTCTTGATTGCTGGGCCAAGAATCAAGAATTACGAAACAATCTCTCAGGTCCTTGCTCTGATCGGATTCCTGTCCTCAGTCGCAGCACTGGCCTGGATGGGCGTTCTCATCTTCAGCAACGAATTCCAATACGAGTATGTCTATCTGACTACGAAGACTACGGCAAGCTGGCCACTGAAGCTCTCTGCTTTGTGGGCTGGTCAGTCTGGTTCACTAGTGTTTTGGAGTATGCTATCCTTTCTTCTATACTTTGGTTTCCGTATGCTTGTTCGTGGATATGAGGACGACACCATAGTCTACAGAGCGGCTGTGATTATGATTATGCAAACAGTTCTTATCACAGTAAACGCGGTCGTGTCCGATCCATTTAGACTTGTGCCGGCAAGTGTGCCCACGGAAGGGCTTGGACTTAACCCACTATTGAGCACAATCTGGAATGTCATTCATCCACCCATAGTGTTTGTGGCCTACGCTCTTGCGGTGGTACCGTTTTCAATCAAGCTCGCTGGCTTTACAGTGAGATCAGAGGAGAGAGATTCCGATCCGATTCCCGTAGTAGAGTCAGTAGCAAGACTGA
>LRSK01000073.1 GCA_001563325.1 Candidatus Thorarchaeota archaeon SMTZ1-83 | reverse complement strand
CGTCGACTGCATGTAGAAGTCAAGGACCTCCTCCGGGAATCTCTCCTCTGCCCTTCTAGGTCCTTCATCCCACTGGCCTAGAATCCACCCGCTTAGTCTCAGCATGTCATTTCTGATCCAGTTAAGCGCATTCAGAGCTGTGGCGTTTTCTCCTCTGACGATAAAGCCTGCAGTTATGTAGCAGAAAGTCGGTATCTGTATAGCTCGATCCCTGATTGTGTCCATGACATTGTCAACTGACACCTTCTGCTTGTCTGCAGGTCCTCACATTGAGCTCAAACTTCACGAACGGTCTGAAGTAGATAATCTTGTCCTCATGAAATGCGGTAGATGTGAAGAAGTGAATCATCTCTCCGATTCTATCAAGTTCATTCATAAACCTCCGCGAGATTCCTGCGGAGTCTGACGGCTCCCCGTCATGAAGAATCACGAAATCGATATCGGAGAACACGTCTCCTCTACCCCTTCCTAGCGAACCCTTCAGAATTGCTCCCTCTGCTTCTGGGAATCCTTTCACAACCTCAAGCGCATTGTTGACGAGAGCGTGGTGCCAGTCGGTGACAGTCACGTCATTAAGGAACTCTCTGAACTCTTCAATTGAAGGGATAGAGTCGAGTTTCATCTCCGTCATTTTCATGACCTACACAGTGCGTAACTGTATGCAACTTGAATCTATCCTTCTTTGTTTGGTTCAGCACTGGTTGTTGCGATAGACCTAAAACCGCGTCTGGTGATTTCTACCCCTGTGAACACCATGAACGGCCTACATGGGCGAGATCTTCTCTGTACCCAAGATTGGAGTGTCGAGGAACTTGAGCGGACTCTTGGTCTCTCATTCGAGTTCAAGGCAAATCGATATGACCATCCTCTGAACAGTTGCCTGGACAGACGCACATTCTTCATGTTTTTCTACAATCCGTCTGTTCGTACGCGGCAGTCATTCGAGGCCGCAGCCTCGGAGCTTGGCGGGCATGCTCAGTTTCTAGAACCAAAGACTATGCGGCTTAAGTCTGCCAAGGCCGCAGGAGAAACTGTTGAGGATGCAGCCCAAGTGATGAGCCGATATGCTGTAGGGATTGGAATTAGGATTCTCGAGACGGCCTTGGAGTATTATGGCCAAGGACACGAACTGCTGCAGGAGTACGCAGAGCACGCAAGTGTGCCTATTGTTAGTATGGCTCATGACAAATACCATCCCTGTCAAGGCTTGGCGGATGTGATGGGCTACCGAATGCATGGTGGAAAGGATCTGAAAGGTAAGAAGTTCCTACAGGTCTGGGGCAAGGGTGCTCTCGTCAGATCATGGTGCTCTGTCCAGGAGAGCATACTAATCAACACGCGGTTGGGCATGGATGTTACTCTGGCTCACCCTCCTGGCTATGACCTCGATCCTGAGGTCATCAAGATTTGTGAAGAGAATGCAGCAACCTCCGGTGGTAACTTTGAGATTGTCCATGACTTGGATGAGGCCTATCATGGAGCTGAGTTCGTCTACTCAAGGAATTGGATGACATCTGGATTCTATGATGACATGATGAAACGTGGCGTCGACGCAGCCAAGAAGAAAGAGATTGATATTGCCGCCAAATACGATGACTGGATCACAACCAAAGATTGGATGGCGAGAACGAAAGACGCCTTCTTCACGCACTGCGGACCAGTTGACAGGAATGCTGAGGTCACAGACGAGGTAGTTGACGGGCCACGCTCGATTGTCTATGATGTCGCAGAGAACCGTCTTCACGTTCAGAAGGCGATAATGGCACTGACGATGGGCCAGAAGTAGAAGGGAGGAGTTGGAGGCCCCGAGGGGCCCCCAGTGATTATCATGGAGGAATTGCCCGTGCGTTCACGCACAGGCATCCTGATGTACGCGAATACCTATCCCTTGTACATTCATTCATTCTGTTATAAGGAGTCCAATCTAAGCAATGAGTTCAAAAGTCACTCTGGCGGGAGTTCACTAGATGTGTCTTGACCAAGGTTTCTGTGATTCCTCTGACTAGCGACAGACATGATGATTGGTTGAGGGTCTACAACAAGGGCCGTGACAACCTCTCAGGATTCGTGCCGATTCATCCACAAGAACTTGGAGTCATGATAAGGAATCAACAGTGTACCCAAGAGGACATGTACCTTGCCCTACAAGGCAGACGACCTACCGCAGTTGCTCGCTTCCTACAGGATGCTGCGTCTAGAATGTCTTTCATAGCTGACCTCGTATCAGTGCCGGATACAAGTGCCGGTATTGAGGCCTTGGTTGGATTCTTTATGGACCTAGCTAGAGAGAACGGTTCCACAAGTCTCACCTCATGGACATTTATGGCCCAGGTGAGCACACCAGACACTCTAAGCAAGTTCACCTTCGATACACGCCGTGTGCGGCATGAGATGTCTGCAGATTTGGCCCTGGCCAAAGTGACAGGGCCACCAAGGAAACCTCGGGCACGAGAATGCAATCGAAAGGACTCGTCCTTGAAGATAAGTTTCTATGACACTGCGCCTAGTATTCGTCCTCTCGAGCTGTTCGAGTTGAGGGACGAAGTTTCACTTGACTGGCAGCCGCGCTTTGCAGTATTCAGAGAAAAAAGTGGAGGGAAATTGATGGTCGCTTCCCGGTCTAAACACAAAAGAAAAGAGGGTCGCATCGACCTGACAGATCTTGCGACCAAGTTCGCAAAACAGAATGAACTCCTTTCAGAGTTGATTCAAGACTTGGCCTTCAGCCTGTATCACGATGGCGTCCGGCGGGTGAAGCTGGAAATAGACGCGGGAATCGAACTGAAGCAAGCCCTCATGGATTTCGGTTTTGAGGTAAGGCGAACGCTGTTGGAGATGTGCCTTGAAATCATGCAGGACTAGACGGATGCCATTTGGCGCGCTGAGAAATCCGCGGTCACTTTCTTTAGAACCGATATATATCGCTCAAAAGACCTCGGAGGTGTCTTGAGCCTTTGCCGGGAGGACGGACAGCAGGACAAGATCTCATCAGACTGAGGCAACATTTCGACCTCAGGCTTGGTGAAGAAACTACCCTTTTGGTGGGCGCCCTTGTGGCGCTCACACACTATCTTCTTTCTCAGTGAATGCCCGATCATCAGTAAGGGTTAATATCACGACTTCCTGACATTCTAGCGAGGTCCGGACAATGTCAAAACCAAAAGTTTACTTCTCGGATAGAGACGCAAAGACATACTACAATATGCTAGACAAGTTGGAAGATGTTTTCAATTCTCTAGGACTTGACAAGGAAATCAAGCCTGGCGAAAAAGTCATGGTCAAGACCCACTATGGCCAGTACGGAAATACCAACTACTTACGACCTGCATACGCAAGAAAGATTGTAGACCTAGTTCATGGAGCTGGAGCACACCCCTTTGTAGCGGAGACCACAGGGCTCGGTTACGGTGAGGGTGGAACGTACGGAGGACGGACAACTGCGCCTGAGTATCTCGGAATGGCGGTCCTCAATGGCTTCACATCTGCGTCCGTTGGAGCACCAGTGATCATGGCTGATGGTTATTGGGGAACTGATGTATTTGACGTCGAGATCGATGGGGACCACGTGAAGAGTGTCGGCGTCGCGGCTGCACTTCTAGACTGCGACAAGGTGATAGTCCTCACTCATGCAAAGGGTCATGGTCTGGGTGGTCTTGGCGGTACCCTGAAGAACCTTGGCATCGGCTTGGTCGGCAAGAAAGGCAAGTCGGCAATGCACTTCATGGGTGACATCAAGATCGACCCTGAGAAGTGTATTGGACCAGAATGCTCCAAATGCCTAAAGGTTTGCCCCGCAAGGTGTATCACGATGAACGAGAAGGCTGAGCTGGATGCGGAGAAGTGCATCTTCTGCCATCACTGCGTGAGCGTCTGCTCAAGAGTCGAGGCAAAAGCAGCAACAATGTCTTGGAGGCCGAATCACACTCAGGGCCCAATCTTTGTTGAGAATGCTGTAGGAGTCGTGAACTCAATCGGTGCTGACAAGTTCTACTATATCAATCTGGCAATCGATATCAGTGACAAGTGCGACTGCTGGAATGTAGGTGCTCCTCTGCTTGTACATGACATAGGCATCTTTGGTTCGAGGGACCCGTTAGCTGTTGACCAAGCAACCTTAGATGCCATCAACAATGCTCCTGCAAATCCCGACTCAATGGTGAGTGAAATTGAGTGTGGTGCCTGCAAGTTCGCAATGGCTCATGCCTGCAAGGATCCGGAATCAGGTGAGATACTTGAACTCGCAGAGCGACAGTTGGCGCATGCTGAGAAGATGGGTCTCGGATCACGGAGTTTCGATTTGGTGACGTTAATGAGAGAGCCACCAGAGAGTCAAGGGCCTGGATAAGTGGAGGTTAGTGGGTTTGGTTCCAGAATGGTTCAAAGAAGTAATCCTCCAAGCACATCATAATCAGCGCCGTCATATGTATCGAGTTATCTCCGGGTTAACTGAGGAACACATGCTCAAAAAGATAGTATCAGAGAAGAACTTCGAGGACACCCTGAGCATCCTGCGCCACATCATAAATGCTGAGACCTACTGGTTTCACAAGCTTGGGCAATCAATCGGTCCACCCTCAAGAGGCGAGAGCTTGCCTGACCTTTTAGAACGCTTGTCCGAGAATACTCAGAAGATATCTGAGCGAGTCGAAGGTGCCACAGAAGACCAGCTCAGAATAGTATCTCCGCGTGAAGGAGGGCCATCGGTTTCATGGGCAGTCCTTAGGACCGCCCAGCACGGTGTGTACCATACAGGTCAGATTGCCAAACTGAGAAGGGTGATTGACGCTCCAGAACTCCCTCCGGACGATTCAGACAGGTGGGGCCAAGCTGTAGACTCACTTATTGAGATTGTACGGAGGTTCATCGAGGAGGTCTAGGCCACAAACCTGTGGTACAGAACATGAGTCGGCAATTAGAGCCGACATTCTGTCGAAGCTTCACTAAAAAGGACTGCACCCAACCTGTTCCTGAAAGCTTCACAAGGGGTGCCAACTCACTGCCACTGTTTCCTCCGGGCGATCCAGTACGAGACCTCATTCTGATACTGGATAGTGCGGTCATCTTTTATTCATCCCTACTCTGCACAATGCTTTTCGGACAGTGGTATCGGAACAAATCGAGGAAGATAGCAGATGTGAAATTCGCCTGGAGCATCTTCTTTCTTGGAATGGTCTTCAACACCTCATCATTCATATTTGCCGACTTCTACTTCACAGCCGAACCATTCAACACCCTCTTCGTCAAGGCGGGCTATGTCAGTCTTATGCTCGCACTGACAGCCTTCTTCTTTACCGTCGAGCGCATCGTCCCTTATAGAACACGCTACGTCTTCTCGCTAAGCGGCTTCGCCATATCTGTTATCACAATCCTATCTCCACGTTATTTCTTGGAGGTCTTGGCCCTATCCATCGCCATCATGACGTTTGTCGGCATCATGATGTTCTTGGTCTACACTCTGCGGAACACAACAGGAGACATCCGGCGAAGTATCGAACAACTAGTGACTGGGTTCATGATTGGCTTTGTAGGGTTCTTGGGCCGTAGCGACTTTGTCTATTTCAACCTTGGAGAGCCTATCTACATTCTAGGCTCAGGAATGCTCGTGGGTGGTCTCATGATTTTTGGATATGCGATTGTCGACACACCTGCTCTTGATGAGCTAGACTGGAAACGCCAATTGGTTGAGCTATACTTGATAGGGGTCGGAGGTATTCTAGTCTATCACCGTCAGTTCGCGGAGAGTCGTGACGTCGATCAAGTGTTGACAGCCGCTGGGATCTCAGGAGTGCAATCTCTATTCCAAGAGATTACAAGCAGCGACAGCGGATTGAACGTCGTTTCGATTGGAGACTACGAGATTCTCTTCGCCCACGGGGTGAGCTTCACTTCTGTCCTCATTGCTCGGGCAGCCTACCAGGTGCTTCTTGGAAAAGTGAGAGAGTTTACGGAGAAGTTCGATGCGGTCTTCGGCCCAATAGTCGACAGCTTTGAAGGTAGCTTGAAGGAGTTCAGCTCAGCAAGAGAGCTGGTTGATTTGTACTTCTGACAGCACGTGTTTTATTGCTGCAATGCCTTCTTACCGTTGATTGTCCTGTCCACAAGCATTAATACTAGATTGAATTGCCCTGCCGGGCAATTCAGGAGCAGTGACTAATGGGCCTACGTGACAGAGCTACAATCGCCGTCTACGTGGTATACGGACTTCAAGCGTCTGCCATGGCCATAAGTTGGCAATTCGTCACCTTCTTTGTGAAACATGAACTCGGAGCTCCAGATTTCCTCACACTCACCGTTGTGTTCGCTGCTCCTGCCTTCGTTAATATAGTGGCTGTGAATTTCTGGGGTTCGTTTTCCGACCGCGCCAAGGCGCGCAAGCCATTCATGATGGTGGGCTTCTTCGGATACGCAACAACCTTCTTGCTCTATTCGTTAATCCAGACAAGCCTCCAATTCCTAGTGGTAGCCATGTTAGGCGCCTTGCTATCATCAGCATCCATGCCCGTGGGACAGGCACACCTAACCACTAAGACAGACAAGAAAGGCGAGCGTCTTGGTTTCTTCATCGCCGTCCAATCGGCCGGGTGGTTCGCCGGCGCGTTGTCAAGTGGGATACTCTATGACATCATAGGGATGTTCACTCTGTACAGGATTGCAGCAATCATCTGCTTAACTGCGACCGGATTGGCGGGATTATTCGTTCGCGACCTACCGATAGAAAACGATGTTTCTTCAGGCGCGATCGGATTTCGAGTACTCCTCCGAAGGCCTGGCATGTCAAGACTAACACTTCTTGTTGCCCTCAGCCAGATCGGAATGAACGCAATCTCCTTCATGTATGCGATTATAATCGTAGACGAGCTGGGAGGTCTTCCTGTCTACGTTGGCCTAGCGAATTCAACAGCAACTCTGATAGCAGTTGTAATCACGGGCTATGTTGGTAGGATAGTGGACCGACGCGGGCCGGTCAAAATTCTGATTATAGCTATGAGTTCGTACGTAGTCTTTGCCTTCGCATTTGCAATTGTGAGTGATCCAGTTTCTGCAACGATAATGTGGGCACTTCCGATATACCCACTCTCTTC
>LRSK01000072.1 GCA_001563325.1 Candidatus Thorarchaeota archaeon SMTZ1-83 | reverse complement strand
TAGCCACTGGTTCCGCTAGGGTCGTGACAACTACCACTGGTGGTTCTACTGAGATAGGGAAGATACAGGGCACCCTAGGAGAGCTGAATACTGGGGACATTCCTCTCAGAAAGAAGGTCAACCTTCTTGCCAAGTATCTCGGGATTACAGCTATCGTACTCATGGTGGTTTCTGTCGTCTGGCAACTTCTCGTCAACCCATTTATGGTCGGCATGGAGCTAGATTTGTCTCTCACTGCTATCGCCGACAGGATGACGGCTGGATGCTGACCACCATAGTTCTGCTGACAGGCGTGCTCGCGATGGCAAAGAAGGGAGTCATAATCCGAGACCTCTCGGCTGTCGAGAGCCTAGGACGTGTGAGCGTTATCTGTTCTGACAAGACAGGCACCATGACAATGAATCAGATGATGGTCCAATTCTGCTGGGACACTGAGAACCTCTACTCCATCACTGGTGATGGATACAATCCCGAGGGTGACCTATACAAACTTAGAGAGGCATCAGTTTCTCAG
Source organism: Candidatus Thorarchaeota archaeon SMTZ1-83 (assembly GCA_001563325.1). Next base: position 11,450 of record LRSK01000072.1, on the reverse strand, counting down.
AATATGAATACAGCCGGACAGTCACTTGTAACAGATGTTACCAACTGGCCTCACCTTCTTGACCTGATTACCTGTGGGGGCATAAACAATGATGCCGAGATCTCGAGGAAGGAGATACCGGGTCAAGGGGTCATATGGACTCCACTAGGTGACCCCACAGATGCCGCACTGTTGACCTTGTTCAGAAAGAGCGGTGTCGAAGAAGAGATGATCAGAAAGATGTACAAGGTCATAGAGGAGTTTCCATTCGAGTCCGAACTGAAAAGAATGTCCAAGATATGTCAAGATGGTGATACCTACGTTTCATTTGTGAAGGGCGCCACAGAAGTGCTTCTGCCCAACTGCACCAGGATTGTCAATGGAAAGAAGGCCGCATCGTTCACTCCTGATGCCAAGGACCGAGTGCAGACACTTGTTGATGGATATGCTGCTAAAGGCTATCGTGTCATTTCACTTGCGAAGAAGAAGATGCAGAATCTCCCGCCAGCGAAGAGCGCTCGAGAAACCGCGGAAACTGACCTTACATATCTCGGATTTGCCTGCATTGTAGATCCTCCGCGTGAAGGAGTCAGAGAGGCCGTAAAGGACTGTCACAGCGCCGGAATAAACGTGGTCATGATTACTGGTGACTCGGCAACTACGGCCAAGACCATCGCTCACGATCTTGGAATACACAATCAGAACTCCCTTGTTGTCGAAGGGCAGGACATCTATGATGTGAAAGAAGAGGACTTCCCGCGAGTGAATGTGTTCGCGCGCGTGAACCCTGAACACAAGCAAGTAATCGTTGAACGCTACCAAGACCAGCAAAAGGTCGTTGCCATGACAGGAGATGGAGTCAATGACGCATTGGCCCTTGCCATGAGCGATGCCGGGATTGCCATGGGCATAACTGGAACTGATGTAGCGAAGGAAGCGGCCGACCTTGTAATCACTGACGACAGCTTCGCTTCCATTGTCACCGGCGTGCATGAAGGTCGTGGTCTGTTTCAGAAGATCCGGATGATGGTCTACTTCTACGTGGCCATCAATCTGTTCGAGAGTATCCTCTTCTTTGGCGCACTGTTCATACTGCCTGCAACAATCACGATGCTTGCAACATGGCAGAGTCTCTATTTGGTGGTCACAACACACTCATTTCCAGGATTGGCATTAGTCTTCGACAAGACCTCTCCGAGGGCTATGGAAGAGAAACCAAGGGACAGCGAAGAAATCATCACGAAACCTCTCGGTCGATTCATGGCACTGAATGTCTTCTTGATGGCGGCAGGAGCTGCTGCCGTGTACGCTCTCACACTCACCGGATGGTTCAACCTAATCCCGCTGTTCCCAGAGAACATCGGAGGGTTCTATTCGACATATCCGGGTTTCACAATTGATTCCTCAACAAAGGCTACAGTCATGCTGTTGACCGTCATTCTTCTCGTAGAGAGCACGGTAGTCTTCATAATCAGGAGAATCAACATGCCAGTTACCAAGGGGATTCGAGAGCCAGGTCTTATTCGGTACATTTTCCTTATCGGATTAATCTACTTGGCGCATTACCTCTTGATGTACGTGCCTCTGGCTCAGGAGATTCTCGCTCCATACGGCCTCCATTTCTACTTCATCCCACTGACAGCATTTGACTGGGTAATCTGCATTCTTGCAGCACTTCCAGCGATACTAGGAATGGAACTCTACAAGAAGCGGCTCAGAAGCAGAGACGTGACGCTATAGGCCAACCTGAGTGACGGAATGATAACTGCTCGGACGTATATACATTACCCATTTCCCACAGAAATGTATGGAGCTACATAAATAACTGAATTCTCTCACAGGAGCATGGAGATCTGCATTGGCAAGAAAGACCACTCACAGCATCCGTCTGATGAAGAAGAAGGGCAAGAAGATCGTGATGCTTACTTCTTATGATGCACCCACGGCCAAAATCCTGAGCGATTGCGGAGTCGACATGATTCTGGTCGGCGATTCTGTTGGCAACACTCTACTGGGTTACGAGAGCACTATACCAGTGACCTTGGAGGACGTGATTCACCATTCAGCTGCAGTGGCCAGAGCCAAACCGAACTGTCTTATCGTGGGGGACATGCCTTTCATGTCGTACAAGGTCAGTACGGAACAAGCTCTGGAGAACTGTGGTCTGATGCTACAAGAGGGTGGTGCTGAGGCTGTGAAGATTGAAGGTGCTGGAAGAGTCACTGACATAGTTAGAGCCGTCGTAGACTCCGGGATTCCAGTCATGGGTCACATCGGTCTGACCCCTCAGTCGATATACGAATTTGGAGGATACCGGATTCAAGGACGCACAGCAGACACAGCGAAGCAACTTGTCGAACAAGCCCGCAGTCTTGAGGAAGCCGGCGTCTTCTCCATGGTGATTGAGCTTGTTCCCTCGGAAACGGCCAAGATCATCACTGAATCTGTCGAGGTTCCTACAATTGGAATTGGAGCGGGCCCCCATTGTGATGGTCAAGTTCTCGTATTGCACGATATGCTAGGACTCTTTCAAGACTTCAAACCAACCTTCGTGAAGAGATACGCAAACATCTATGAGGTCATTGTCAACGCTGTAAGAGAGTTCTCGAAAGAAGTGCGTGAGGGCGCGTTTCCTGATGATAATCACAGCTTCGAAATGACAGATGTTGAAACAGGCCGGCTGTATGGACGGACAAATCCTCCTGACAAGTAGTCGGCGTCCTCTCTATTGTGGACAATTGTTCCGGGAAACACTCGAAGTGTTTCCCTTATTCAAAACGTAGAATGACTTAGTGAAGTCTATTCTTTCTTGATTGCCTCGTTGAGGGCTTCAACTAGTTTGTCTGGATCGATCCCGTGGGCGTTGGCTCCTTGCTCGATATTCTCAAAACGAGCTACAGCACAGCCGTAGCAGTGCAATCCCCACTCCATGAAGGTCCCAGCAGTTTCGGGCCACTTCATTACAACCTCACCAATTGTCATTTCCTTATTGATTGCTTCAGCCATTTTGTCTTCACCATAGTTAATACGGTTACACATTCACGCCCGATTTTGTTGCTTTTATACTTTAGCTTACATCGGTGTCTTCAATGATGTACCGGTGACCAGCACTTCCTGTCACAAAGCTCTTCGGAAAGGTGGCAGCTAGAATATGTTGAGCTCTTGAGCCTGTACAATGACATGGAACAAGAAGTTTCAGGTCGTATTCCTTCAAAGCCTCCGCAGTCTTCCTTGTCTTCTCCGTCCCCTCCTTCCCAGCAAGGTGCAGCCCTCCGACTATACCATAGACTTGCTGCTCTCCAGTCAGTCGAGTTGCTTCATGTACAATGTTGACTATACCTGCATGACTGCAACCACTCATAACAACCAACCCTCTCCCTTTGACATTGGCAATCAGACTTACATCGTCCAATATCATCTCATCCTCTTGCCATGCACCATCCATCCAGATGTGATGACCGGGCATTCCCAACTCGTAGTCTATTCTTCTAGGGACCTCACCGGTTCTGAGAATGGTGTTGTCTGCAACTAGCAGGGGTTCCGAGCTTGAGATGACCTGTCCACCTGCGTCGATAATCTCCTTCTCTGAGGGTATTGGGTCGAACTCCCGTATCTTCTCTCCTTCCTCTGTCCTAGTAATCATGGCCCGTTTGTTGAACATTCTGGGATGTACGTACACGGGCGTGCCCGATTGATGGATTTGTGATAGAACACCGAGAAGCCCTCCGAAATGGTCCCAGTGACCGTGGGACATCACGATATCTTCTATCTGGTTGAAGTCCAGTCTGAGATATCTCATGTTTCGCTCTATCAGTGTGGGCGAGAGTCCTGTATCGTAGAGGACGACATGGGACCCGTCATTGATGAATGTCCTGACCAATAGAGCCAAACCATGTCCTGCGAAAATGTGGTCATCAACATAGGCGACATCTTCACTGCGCTCTATCCAATCCCAAGCCGGCTGAACATCCTTCCTGTTTTTGTCTGAGAATGCGTCGATGACGTTATCAACCAGGACTATGATCTCCAGCCTATCTACAGCTCTCAGACGTGACAAATGGTACTTCCCTCCTCTGCATTGCTTGCTCCTAACTCTAGAGTATCATGTGGTCTAGGCCCTTATCCTTGAGAACTTCCGGCCAGATCGCGTACAGGGGTTTGATTTTTGACACCAGACCGATGGCTTTTGACACTGGGCCTTGAATCTTGACCTGTCCTCTGGCAAGAGCTACTGCAGTGTTGAGCTTTCCATGCCAGAACTTGTTCGTTGTTTCGGACTTGCTCCACACCTTTATCTCAGGCTCAACCGCGTCGTCGAAGAAGATCTGCCCCACCTCGCCATTCGGGCCCGGATTCTTGAAGTCGATGGTGATTTGTGCTTCCGGCTGTTCAATGTCGAATCTGACTATCACTTCCGCCTTGGCCAGTTTCTCCATCACTTCTACTTCCTTCGTTGCACGGTTCCAGAACTCCTCGAATACTTCCTTCAATTGATCTGTACTCTCAAAACCAGACATCTTGATGCACCTACTGCAGGCACTGGCAGCAAGGACGGATACAAGTCTTTTGGAACGCTCCATGTTTGCGATTCAATCCAACTTCTCCAACGGACATACTTAAATAGCAAAGCTTCGTGCGCTGTCCAACCCTTTCCAAAGGTTGTGAAACGATGAGCGTGCGTTTTTGCCAATGGACAATGGGCCGAAGGAGGCCCAAATAGCAAGCACTCCATACATAGCACACTCAACGCTCGCAATGACTAGTTCTCTGGGTTCTGCTGATTCAGTTTCATCAAGACTCTATCAGCAGACTCCTCGTCCATGTCAGAGGAGAGGGCCTTTTGTTATAACCAACTATGGAGAGTACAGAGTTGACTAGAAACTACAGCAGAATCTTACTGGATCTTGAAGAAGTGCCCAAGCACTATGTCAACATCCTGCCTCACCTCGCCGAACCACTGGCCCCTCCAATTAATCCTGAAACCGGAGACCCAGTCAGTCCTGAGATGTTGATGGCAATCTTTGCAGTTGAGTGTGTAAAGCAGGAGATGTCGCCTGAGAAGCTCGTGCCGATTCCTGAAGAGGTCCGGGAGGCGTATATGAAATACGGAAGACCAACTCCTCTACAGAGGGCGGTAGGTCTGGAGGCTGCCTTGAACACGCCTGCCAGAATCTACTACAAGCGCGAGGACTCCTCACCCACAGGAAGCCACAAGCTGAATACTGCACTCTCTCAAGCATACTATGCCAAGAAAGAGGGAGTAATTCGATACGCTACTGAAACTGGAGCGGGTCAATGGGGGAGCGCTGTAGCGCTTGCATGCGCCCATTTTGGTCTCGAGGCGATGGTGTACATGGTTCGAGTCAGTTATGAACAGAAGGCTTACAGAGGAGTTCTTATGCGTGCATACGGTGCAGAGATCGTGCCAAGCCCTTCAGACCGGACAGAGTTCGGGAAGAAGGTGAACACTGAGTATCCAGGTCATCCAGGAACACTCGGCATTGCTATCAGCGAAGCTCTGGAAGACACACTCAGTAGAGGGGATACCAAGTACACAATCGGTTCAGTCTTGAACCACGTTCTGCTTCATCAGTCAGTCATTGGTCAAGAGGCAATAGTTCAGCTTGAGAAGGCTGATGAAACACCAGACACCATAATTGGCTGTGTAGGTGGGGGGAGCAACTTCGCAGGGATCTCTTATCCATTCATGGCGGACCCGCGGTTTGAAACCACAGAGTTCGTCGGAGTGGAGCCAACTGCCTGCCCCTCAATGACAGAGGGAGAGTTCCGGTACGATTTTGGTGACACGGCGGGAATCACTCCCAAGGTGAAAATGCACACCTTGGGCAAAGACTTTACGCCCCCGGAGATCCATGCGGGCGGACTGAGATACCATGGAGTGGCCCCAACAGTTAGTGCCCTCATAAACGAGGGGCGGATTAGACCGGTTGCATACGAACAGATTCCCGTTCTCGAGTCGGCGATGGTCTTCGCGAGAGCCGAAGGTGTAATCCCCGCCCCTGAAACTGCTCATGCAGTCAAAGCGGCGATAGGCGCTGCACTGGAGGCAAAGAAGACCGGGACTGAGAAGGTGATCCTCTTCAACTTCTCTGGACACGGACACTTCGATATGGGCGCCTATGCTGCTCTGATGGAGGGGGCGTTGGTTCCAGAAGGCGAGATGGCCATGGCCAAGGACGGCCAGCCATTGCCGCAGACCACCTGACTGAGAATTTCACATTGGAACGGCTCTTCTTGAAGACACACTCTAGGAGAGCCCCTCCTTCTTTTTCTTCTAAGGCTTAGACCTCTTAATGGTCGAAGAGATGCGGCCGAAAAGCAGGTCCTTCGTCGGCACTGTCCCTACAAATGATAGTCTATTGTTGATGGATATTATGGGAGCTGAAGAACCGATGAACATAGAGAAGCTCTGAGCGTCAAGGACCGTGTTATCTCCACTTCCCCTTAATGCTGAGTTCAGCCATTCGATTGCATCGTCGGTCTTTTCTTGAGTATCATAACTCGCCACTCGGATGCAGATGTTGTCGCCAAAGGTTTCTTCTGCTTCGCTGAGAATCCTGTTGATTCTTACCATGGGGTCTTTTGAGTCAAATGACACTACGACTGAGTCAGTATCAGAAGTAGAATCCAAGGTGACCACAGTGAGGGAGGCATCTCCGCATGACTCATCCTCCTCAATTATAGGCTCTTCCTCTATGATACCAATCCCAGCCATCGGTGGGAAGACTGTGACAGTAACCTCTTCCAGACAATCTTCTTTCATGGCTCCCGTCAAACGGGGGACTTGATTTATCTGTATTGATAGCTCAGCATCATCAAGATAGAGTCGAAGCAAGTCGTCTAGCTACTTAGAGGAGATGACGACGAATCCAATGTTGGTAGTCTGCTACCTGATTTGGAGTGATTGCCGTATGGACGAGGTGTGATTAAGCTGTCATCCAGAGACCCTGACCGACCCCGATTCACAGAAGAAGACGCGATTCGAATAAGCCACAGACTATACGGAGTCACTGGCTCAGTGCAAGAGCTTCCGAGTGAACGTGACCGTAATTACCTAGTGAGGGCTGAGTCAGGTGAGGAGTATGTTCTCAAGATAGCTGCGGCTTCAGAAACAAGAAACGTCTTGGAGTTTCAGAACTCTGCAATGCAGCACATTTCTGAGTACGGCAATCGCATGCAATGCCCGAGTGTCGTTGAAACCTCAGATGGAGAGCAAATTGCTTCAGTTGTTGATGACGAAGGAAACTCTCACTTCGCAAGGATGCTAACCTACCTTCCCGGCAATGTCCTGGCCGTTGTGAAGCCTCATTCAGCCGAATTGCTTTGCCGTCTTGGTGAATCGATAGGTCATATGACCAAAGCCCTTCAGAGTTTTTCACACCCTGCCGCAAGTCGGGAATTCTACTGGGACTTGAGGAACGCAAGCACGGTCATCGAGAAGTATAGGAGTCACATTGATGACTCTGAGAGGCGTGCTCTGGTGGAACACTTCCATCAGTACTTCACTGAGAATGTGGTCCCACTTCTCACAGACCTAAGAACGAGCATTGTGCATAACGATGCAAACGACTACAACGTGATTGTGACGAAAGTCTACCCCTTTGAAGAGGCGACGTTCGGTATCCTCGACTTTGGTGACATGGTTCATACATGTACTGTGTTTGAAGTGGTTATCGCGGCCACCTATGCGATGCTTGGCAAGGACGACCCCATTTCTGCGGCAGCTGAGGTCGTTGGTGGGTATAACTCGGTGTTTCCGTTGACCGAGCTTGAAATAGGGCTCCTATTCCCGATTATTCGTGCTAGGCTTGCCGCAAGTGTGTCCATTGCTGCGTATCAGCGGAAGCTGGAGCCGGACAATGAGTACCTTAACATAAGCCAAGAGCAAATCTTGGTCCTAATGCGTAAGTTGAAGGAGGTTCACCCGAGATTCGCCACATATTCCTTCAGACACGCCTGCGGCCTTGAGCCGTGTCCTCAAAGCACTGAGGTTCAGGACTGGTTGAAACGTAACGAGAAGGAGATCGGATCCATTGTAGATTTCAATCTTCAAGAAACTCCTGCAGTTGTCTTTGACTTGAGTGTTGGAAGTCAAGATGTGCAAAACCTTGAGGACTTGTCAGATATTGACAAGTTCGCCGCACTCGTGGTCAACAAACTCGAAGACGCCGAAGCGCAATACGGAGTAGGTAGGTATGGTGAGGCGCGGCTCATCTATGCTGGCGGGCAGTATGAATCGGCGGGAGAGACGCGCACTGTCCACATTGCAGTTGACCTTTTCTTAGAATCGGGAACCCGAATTCTAGCACCCTTGGACGGGAAGGTCCACAGCTACCTGTACAACAAGAACCCGCTGGACAATGGCCCGACTATAATCTTGGAGCACGAGTTGGGGAACACAGGTCTGAAGCTGCATACATTATTCGCACATCTTAGCGAAGACTCTCTGGATGGTTTGGAGCGTGGAAAGAAGTTCAAGAAGGGCCAAGAGATTGCGAAAGTTGGAGAGTATCCCACAAATGGTGGGTGGCCCCCACACCTGCATTTCCAGCTGATTGTGGATATGCTCGGTTGGGAGGGTGACTTCTTTGGTGCCGCTGCTCCAAGTTATCGTGACATTTGGACGAGTATCTGTCCGAATCCCAATATCATCCTCGGGATTCCTGCAGATGTCTTTCCTAAAGAGGGGATGAGAAAGGATGAGATTCTAAGAGCAAGAGAATCTTCGATTGGAAGAGTCCTTGGCATTTCTTACAAGAAGCCTCTGAACATCGTTCGGGGGCATATGCAGTTCTTGTACGACGAAATGGGAAGGCGGTACTTGGATGCTAGGAACAACGTCCCTCATGTAGGTCACTCTCATCCTAGAGTAGTGGAGGCTCTCTCTTCGCAGGCCGCAGTCTTGAACACCAATACCCGGTACCTTCACGAGAACCTTGTTCACTATGCAAAGCGTCTGCGCGAGAAACTGCCCGAGCCTCTAAGTGTCTGCTTCTTCGTCAACAGTGGGAGCGAGGCCAATGAACTTGCCCTCCGTCTTGCGAAGACCCACACCGGTCATCAGGACCTCATAGTGATTGATGGCGCTTACCATGGGAACACTGGATCGTTGGTTGACATAAGCCCGTACAAGTTTGATGGTCCAGGAGGAAAAGGAGCTCCTTCTCATGTTCATAAGGTCATGACCCCAGATGTCTACCGCGGACCCCACAAGTCCTCTGACCCCGAGGTAGGAGCCAAGTATGCAAAGTACGTCCAAGAGGTGACTGACCTGCTCAAGAAGGAGGAGAAGGGACTAGCCGCCTTTGTATGTGAGCCACTGATGGGATGCGCAGGACAAATAGTGTTCCCCGAAGGCTATCTCCGTGAAGCATTTGAACACGTGAGGGCAGCTGGAGGTGTGTGCATTGTTGACGAAGTACAGGTTGGGTTCGGAAGGGTTGGAACCCACTTCTGGGGGTTTGAAACCCAAGGAGTGGTTCCGGACATTATCACGCTCGGGAAACCAATTGGAAACGGACACCCAATGGGGGCAGTAGTGACAACTCCTGAGATTGCACGCTCGTTTGAAACAGGCATGGAGTGGTTTTCTTCAACTGGGGGCAATCCCGTATCATGTGCCGTTGGCCTTGCAGTCTTGGATATAATTGAGGAAGAGCAGCTTCAACAGAGGGCCCTGGATGTTGGTCGCCATCTGGTCGAACGTCTCACGGAGCTCAAGCTCAATCACTCCACCATTGGTGACGTAAGAGGGATCGGACTCTTCATGGGCGTTGAACTTGTGCGTGACAAGAAGACCCTAGAGCCTGCAGCTGAGGAGGCTGCCTACGTGGCCAACAGAATGAGGGAATTGGGGGTTCTTCTCAGCACAGACGGGCTCTTTCACAATGTTTTGCTGATCAAGCCGCCGTTGGCATTCAGTAAGGAAGACTGTGACCTTCTGACTGATACACTGGATAGAGTGCTCTCCGAGGATTTCGTCAGCTAGTAGCAAAACCCACCCTTTCACGTATAATTGATAGTCAGTCGCCTGCGTTCGCATGAGAATCAGATTCTCTTCCGTTTTTGGGACGCGGAATGAACATTGGTGTCCTATCCCTGTATTCGACATAAGCCTGACCGTATTTTATTACTAGGTCTCTCTCCTCAGCTATGCTGAAGTAGTAAAATGCCGGAAAGTAGAACAAGGAGATGACTGCAAGCAGCGGAGAGTTCAGGTAGAGCGCTATCGTTAGTGCAACCCATACCTCTCCAAGAGCCTGAGGATGTCTGATTGTTTCATATATTCCCCCGTAAAGTGTGTGCTCCTTTTTGGGAGTATGAGTTTCTTCGCCCGCATCTTTGACTCCACGATACATCAGGTACATGCTCGGGATCAGAATCACGGTCGCAATGGTTGCCGTGATAACGTAATCCCACGGAAAGTAACTCGGCATGGGTGTCGAGATTGGATAGAAGTAGTAGATGACGTAGTTGACGGAGATGACAAAGAATGCTATTGATGCTATCTTCCTGTACCAAGCACATCTCTCGTATGCAATCTCGCCTATCTCCCGTTCCAGTGCGGCTGGTCCGACGCTCTTGACATAGAAGATGACTATGACTGCCATCACGACGAGCATAGATATGAAGTTCAATTCAGCAATCAAGACAGTTGACCCTCAGCAATCCTAATGGCCTGCTCAGATTTAAGCAGAATGAGAGTGGGTCGTACGTCCTGTCTGCGTTTCAGTTCGGTGTCAAATGCTGCGTATGACAGGATTGGGCAGTCAGTGATCTATTCGATATATTCCGATATCTAGCGTAATCGTAAGAGAATTGCACCTGAAGGGTAATATTGAGCACAAGAATTCACTGAACCAATTTGTAATGGCTCTCGTAGACTGCAAAGCAACACAGAAAGGCATAATCCTAGTGGGGCTTGTCGTAACGGTCGTTGGGACTTGCTCCCTTCTCGGCCCTTCTCTTCGGCCACAGAGATCTTACATACTCCAAGGTTGAGTCCTTTGTGTTTCAGAGGCACTACTTGTTTCCTATGATTGTGTCATGGGCTATCTTTCTATGCTCTAGATTTGTCTACTCCCGGATCGTAGGAGTCTGTACAATCTTCTATCTATTGAACAGTGGAAATCTCTCTTGAATCCGTGAGGCTTTGGTACGAATTGCGAGGCCAACCTATTCCGATGATGTTGTTGTATCCGTCTATGAGCTGATGTACTCTGGTGAAGACTGACGACTGGGTTCGCGAAACCGTCATGACGCCTGCTTTTGCCGGTTACTTCCTGTTAATAGGGACTAGTATCAAATCGTATAATGTCCAGATGCCGATTAAACGAGGTTGAAAGTAATGGTTGACTTGAAAGGTCTTGAAAGATGTGAATGTGACCACGACAGCTCAGAGCACCAAGAGCAAGAGAGATCTTGCCGGTCCTGTGATTGTATGGTGTTCG
>LRSK01000071.1 GCA_001563325.1 Candidatus Thorarchaeota archaeon SMTZ1-83 | reverse complement strand
TTTTAATAGAGGAACTACGTTAATTCTGCTTCATCACAGAGCGAATTCTATAGGATGGATTCGCCGTGAGAGAGAGAAATTGGAGAAGAACGCAATGGGCGAGGAAAAACTCCTTTTCGTGCGTGAAAGCTGTTGCCTTGTAAAAAAGGTAGGTACGGGCTTCGCCCTGCTTCTTCCAATAGCACTGACTCTTGGACCTTGGTTCCACTACTTCGGACCACAGGTTTCCACTTGGTATGCAGGCGCGCATCTCATACCGATGTACGCCATCGGTTCAGGCATAGTCTTCTTTGAGGCTATTTCACTGATGTGTCTGATGCTTGCCATGCCAAGGTCTGGAGCCTCTTACCACTTTACCGGTAGAGGTCTAAGTCCTATATTCGGTGTTATGGAAGGCTGGCGGTCTGTAATCACTAACCCTGTTTTCCGAGGCACTGGAAGCTTCTTCGCGGTACAGATCTTCGCAGGCGGTCTAGCTGTTATCGGTAATGCGACGGGCAACACTGGTCTTGTCAATGCAGCAGTAGCTCTTGGAACTGACCCGGTTCTGCTGTTTGTCGCAGCGGCACTAATGATCTTCGTGGGATTCATCTTCAGCTATCTCAGCGTCCGAATGCTGGGCTGGTTTGTAATAATCCTGGGAATTGTCAACATTGTTGCATTGTTGGTGGCTGATCTCGTCATGCTATCGACTCCCATCACTCAGGGTGTATGGGACAACGTGTTCGGTTCCGGCAGTTGGGCATCAACTGTTGGCGCATTCGATAACACTGCATACGTAGACTTTAGCTGGGCAGCTGTAGGTCCTGCATTGATTCTTACCGTCGGAGGAATGTGGCCGTACCTCATCATGCCCGTGGCAGGTGAAGTGGCGCAACCTAGTAGAAACATCCCTCTCAGTAATGTTGGTGGATGGGCAGGTATCGCATTCTTCTTCCTGCTTTCAGGCTTTGCTGTTGAAGCAAGCATGGGAGCGAATCTGTACGGCATCAATGCTAGTACTGCAAGCGTCGGCATGTTCCCAGGATTCGGTAACTACGCTGCAATCATCTTGGCTGACAACCCGTTAGCGTGGTTTGTGATATTATGTCCAGTCTATGCAAGCGTGTTGGACTCCCCAAGTAATGCACTGTGGGTTACCAGGCCAATGCACTCCATGGCTATGGACAGATTCTGTCCAGAGGCATTCGCAAGTGTCCATCCGAAGTACCATGTGCCTCACATCACACTGTACTTCTGGCTGATCCTATCGCTCGGAACAGTAGCTTTTGCTACCTTCCTGGTAGTAACCACCGGCACTGCACTCGATGCGCTAATAGGTGTGGCATTCACATACGTGTTCATCAGATGGCAGATGGCACTGGCTGCGGTATCATTACCGTACTACAGGCCAACGCTATGGGAACGAAGCGGAGCTTGGAAATTCCTAGGCATTCCGCTGATATCCATTGGTGGTTTGGTCGCAGGTGCAGCATTCTTCTATTCTATGATAGCATTCGTACCAGGCGGTGCCCTCTACGAGGTCTGGTTCACGGTGATCGTATACATAATTGGTCAATTGGCCTACATGTACTACGGTGCCAAGAACAAGGCCAAAGGCATCGAGATGTCTGCTATATTCGGACAGCTTCCGCCAGAGTAGAAAACACATCATATGAAGAGAGCCGCAAGCTCTCTTCACCTCCTTTATTTTTGGAAGTACTTAGATGTGGACGATATCCAGTCACTTCTCGAGCTACCTCATCATATAGAAGCCAGAGCCCTCTTTGTCCTCATGAGGCTCCCAAGGCTCATCCTCAACGAAATCGTAGATTGGCGGGAATCTGTTTCTGCTTGCCTTGCTTGAGAACGCCTCGAGCTTGTCCCACGTCCGATGCCATCTGGATGGAAATGACCTTGGTCTGATTGAAATAATCTGAGCAACATCATCAGATGACTGGTATATTTCAAGCGCCTTCTCAGCATCCTCACTAATTCTTCGCCGTTCATCATTGTCCAGGACCTGCTGCTGATACATGTACGAATCCTCGTGCCACTCATATCGGATTGAGAACTCATAATTGTCAACGAAGACGCGTTTTATCAGACTCCAGGGCCAAAATAGAGACATCTGTTCGAGCTGCTCTCCGGTTCCATAGAAATCAATGGCCATACCTTCCTTGCAGAACACGTAATCCGGGCCTCTCTCTCGGAATTTCGGATTTGGCTTTGCCTGACGCCCTCTCTTCGACCAATCGTACCACTGAGCTCTATGCTTGCTAAGGACTTCGCAATGCTCCGTAATGTATCTAACTGCCGCAGCGTTTCCATGGTGGGCCAAGCCGGGCAGACTGGGTCGGTCTAGGCGTGCTTCAATCAGATCTTTTACACTTGCTACATCCTCTAGAGGGATTGTTATCCAAATAGGAAAGATTGCTCTTCCGAAGGGCATTAGAAAGAGATACACCATTCCAGCTGGCCCAATTCGTTGAAATCCGTCAGGAAGGTCTTCGTGCAATGGCCAAGTCTTGTCGTCTTGGCACTGGTATACCTCACATACTTCAAAGGAAACGACCTCACTCCATTTAGCATCGTATTGGGCACGATATTCTCTCTTCCTCTTCTGGCGAGGGAGGGTGAATCTTCCATATTCAGGATTGATCTGAAGCTCTTGTCTAGCATCATATGGGTCAATCCCAGCATACTCAATGTCTGGAAGTTTCTCATTGTCACTCATTTCATCGCTTGTCCCCTTCGGTCGTTAAGCATTCAAGCTGATTGCGAGCGCGACGTACTAAATAGCCTTCCGGACTATGATTTCTTGAGCTCTGCAACATAACGCTTGCCAAGGAATCGCAAACGTTAATTAGCTGTTATCGTGCGCTCCTCAGCAAGAGGACCTAGTACATGAGTGAGCGATCAAAGCGACCGAAGGGGTCTCCGGAGACTCCTCTTAGCGAGTTCAAATTCAATCCTTCAAGATTAGACCTGAAGTTCAGCAAGAACCTGCTAACTGTACTCGATGGCTATCGCATCAACAGGACCTACGACCTCGGTTTCATTGACAAAAAGATCAATGAGGGTGAGCTGCCAAGGATATTCATCCAGCAGTGGGGCACAATGAGGAAGGTACTCCACAGATTAGCGGCCATAGGTCCGAAAGTACCAGGTGTTGAATCTGCCCTTAATCGTAGACAGATTATCTCTTTCGTCGCGATGGCCTCCCTTAGCATCGCGGTAGTGATACTGCTGGTGACTTACGCCTTCCAACTTCCCTACTTGATCACCTTCGGCCTCCCTCTGGCTACAATTGCCATTGGATTAACGCTGACTAGCTGGATAACATCAGCTTGGTACAACAGAAAGATAGCATGGGCCATTCACTACTATATCGAAGAGAATCAGGGATTAGTGTCCAATGAGAGGCGGCATCTTAAGAAATGGGTTCAGAACCTAGTCAACCACATTGCCAGTCTAATGCGAAAGAGCGGCGAAGACCCTGAGAAGAATCTAATCAAGTTCTTCAGTAAGGACTATACGGGAATAGTAGTCCTAAAGGAACCCGGTGGATTCAGGAAGCACTATGTTGTCAAAATCAGGCTGTAGTCGATGAAAAGGCCCGAATATCAGGCCATAGGCGAGCCTATCCCCTTCTCGGATCAGACCAGGTCCTCTATGGGCTTATAGTCAAGATCGAATCCAAAGTGCCGGGGCCCTAGGACCTCCAAACCTTCTGGACTTCGGAATACCTTCTCTCCCTTCATTCCGACTACGCTGACTTTGTCCCCGCTTTTTATGTCAGTGTTGGTTATGGGTTCGCCAGATTCGGCATCGATGATTTCAATGATGTCAGGACTTGTCACCCATGGCTTGTCGTCCAACCAGGTAATGTGGTTCTCATTCTTGAACCAGACACGGAGTTCTGAACCAGGCTTCAGTCCGGTTCCCTTGATCTTCGTTTCTCCCCACATGTAGCCTGCTCGGTTCTCCCATTCCTTATCAATCACCTCTCCTTTGAAGAGAACCCATCCACCTACATTCTCCACGATCTTCTCCGCCGGATCATCACCTGATTCGCGACTCTTGCGAATCATTTTTCCAACCTCGTAGCTTCTTGAGAGGGTCCCTGGGATGATTGCCTTGTGGAAATCGGTTCCCTGCAATGGGAATGCTACATTTCCAAGCCGACCCCAAGCAACCTCGCTAAGGGCCTTTGAGATTCGTTCGCCCATCTCGTAGTTGATGACATGTTCGACGATACTCTTGTTCCCGTACCAGTCAATAAGGGCCATAGGTGCCATAGAATAGCCCATGACGCAGACAGTGTTCTGGCAGATTTCTGGAACTGCCCTCGCGGCATAGTCTCCGTCTACACAAGATGTTCCGTGCTTCATCGCTGCGTCAATCGGAGCGGGAGTATTGACGCCGCCGAGCTCGAATGGTGCCACGGCTGAGAATCTTACGCCCATGTGTCCCTCCAGTGCTCCTAATGCTGCGGCCAGTTCCTTCTCATAGTAGTCCCAAGGGAATCGCGTGCGCAGCGCTTCGATTTCAGGGGTTGGAGGTGCGATTGTCCCTGAGTAGTACACACAGGCAACCCAGTCGTCATCCTTCACCTTCTTGACGTCGATGATTTCAATTTCCTTGCCTGCATCCATGTGAGGGTACAGCATGTTTAGCCCGAGTTCTTTGGAGCCGCCTCCACCGGTCCCGAAGAATGTACATCCAGTAGTGAGATCTTCAACGTCTGTCCTGCTCTTTAATATCAACGCCATTCAGATCCAACTCCAGTTTAACTTCGCAGAAAGCGACTATGATTGCCGCTATATAATTCCGTTGGAGTGAATCCGGCCATTCTGTTTGATATGATAGTTCAGCAGTTCATGGTATGTGCTGTTAAGAGAAGAAGAGAATGGATTGCACGATGACACAACCCACCTCTGGAACCAGAACTAAAGCTCCACTCGTCCCGCCTGGACCTCTCCATCTTCTATCGTGATTAGGAAGCCCTTCAGGATTCCCTCTCTGTACTCGGAGCCTGGGTTCACGCATAATGTACGTCCTATTCTCCTGTATCCAACAGACTCATGGATATGGCCATGCATTCCTAAGAGTGGTTGATATTTCTCAATGACGGCCCTTACTGACTTGCTGCCCACTGGAACCATCAATTCATGCGCACCTGCCTTTGCTACACGATGGTCTTCTGTCAGCTGAGGCGCCACATCCAATCCCGAATTGTAGGGTGGATCGTGGAAGTTGCAAAGCACGTTGGAGTAGTCATCTGTTTCCAGTCGGGCGAACTCTGCTTCTAGCTTCTCCAAGAGTTCCTCGTCGGGACATTCTCTGTGAGTGTCCCATGGCGTCGAATTGACCCATTCTAGGCTAATCATCGGATACCCGCGCACATCGACTACCTTCTCGAGAGGATATATGACTCTGGAGTCCTTCTTGATGACCTCATCAATTGCAAAGTCGTCATCATTGCCTGGATTGACTACAACCATCACATCCTCTGGGATTCTTTCATTGGCCATATTCATCCATTTCTGTATCCTCTCAATCATGAGAGTCTGGAAGAGCTTTGTGATCTCACCGGGTGTGTTGCGAATCTCTTCTAGCTCGTCTGGGGTCAGAATCTTCGGGTAGTAACCCTCATCTTCGGTGAACTTGATGAATCTGTCAAGATCCTTCTGCTTCTTGAAGGTCTTCTTGCTGCCGTGTGGCTGTGCCCACCACCGGTCTTCCTTCTCTTGGATAATCGGCATGATTGCCTTTCCAGTAAGATCGCCACACATCATTGCAACATCAGCCTTGAATACTTTGGGAGCGCGACACATTTTCTCCCACGTCTGCTGACTTCCGTGTGGGTCTGCTGCTAGGAATATTCTCATTTCATTACCTCGCCTTATTGTCTGAACTGTTTGATGTCAGACCTAGTGGACTTGACAATTACAGACTGTTGTTAGGACGGCTTGGTTCTGATTAAAACCTAATGGTATAACAGCGTTCCAGGTGTTTAACATATAAGACGTTTCAATCTGCCATGACACAAGATATTAATGCAGCACAGTCTCATCATCGATGAACACAGACTATTGCTATCAAGGTGAGAACTCTATTGACAGGCAAATACGGGCCGATTCTCGAAGACTTTCTGGACGAGGCGTTGCGAGTCGAGAAGGCGGCAGAAGAGATGGGCATTCCCCTGCGTCTAATAGGATGTCTGGCCTTTAGGATAAAGGCTCCTGATTACGTCGATTTGCATAGGAGCATGGGAAGGGAAGTGACTGATATCGACTTCATCAGCTACTACAAACACCACAAGAATATCAGAAACCTGTTCAGAGATGAACTTGGCTATGAATGGGTGCCTCCAGGTTTTGCGCGTGCATCAACTCTGAGAGACCTCTTCATCGACAAGGAACGAGGAAGGAAGGTGGATGTCTTCTATGACTTCCTAGATTTCAATCACAATATTGACTTCAAGGAGAGCGACAGGCTGAAGGTTGATAAACCCACGATTCCACTTGCTGAGCTGTTTCTAGAGAAGACACAGATTGTCGAGATTAACGCAAAGGACTTGAAGGATCTCATAGTGCTGTTCCTCTCTCATGATGTTTCCACAGAGAATGACGACAGCCAGGTGAACGGATACTACATTGCCAAGCTATTGTCAGACGATTGGGGTTTCTACTATACGGCGACTGCCAATCTGAAGAAGTTCGTCGAATTCGTGCCCAAGGTAGACGAAATCACTCAGGAACAGAAGGACTTGGTAATAGCTCGTGCGAAGAAACTGTGGGACCTCATTGAAGAAACACCCAAGACCCGCAAATGGAATAGAAGGGCCAAGGTTGGGGCCAAGAAGCGCTGGTTCAAGGTTGTTCATTCAATGGAGGGCACGCGCGCAGCCGATTAGTAATGACACGTGTGAATCTTAGGATTG
>LRSK01000070.1 GCA_001563325.1 Candidatus Thorarchaeota archaeon SMTZ1-83 | reverse complement strand
AGTTACATCGTAAACCTCTTTGCTATTACTGTCCCAGAGCCAGTATCTTTCTGCATCCAGTCCTAAACCGAATTGTGTTGTGGGCCTAAGGGAAAACCACAAACCGCTGTTGTTGACGCTTCCGAGAGCAGGGGGAAGCGCGCAATAGTCTATCAATTTGCCGAACTCGCACCGAATTCCTCCTGAGAGAACCTTGCTGAAATCCGTACTCAGCCGTGCATCCACCGTCCACACGCTGCTGAATTCAATTTCCTGATGTACCTCTCTTGACAGAGTGCAGAATAGGTCCAAATAGGTTTGCCGGATAAAGCTCACAGCAAGAGCAGAACATACGTGATCTTTCCAGAAACTGCCAGCATAATCAGTTCTTCGGAGAACGTTTATCTGAGGGACAACACTCTCGAAAGCTCCATTATTGATGACGAATCGAAGACTGGTCCAGCCCCCAATGTCAATATAGTCGTTCTTATTCACAAATCCATTATCTGCTCTGAAGGTTGGAGAAAATGCGGTGGTCGAGAAACCGAAATTCAGCATTCGTGCACATCGAGACAAGTTGATTGTGTATGCCAATCCATCGAAACGCTCACCGTCGAAAGCGGACGTATGCTTGCTGAATTTGAGCTGGTGATATCCGCTGAATAGCTTGGCGTCGAGAGGCTCCTTGTACCAGGATTTGAGTAGCTGAAAATTGAGGACGCAGTTCTTTAGAAATTCTACACTGCCATCCACGCCTGCCACGCGGCTGAAACCATTGCTCAATTCACGAGATGTGGCAAGGCCTCCGATATAAGAATCCTCGCCAACGGACTGTCGGATTCTGACTATGTTGGACAGGGACGTCCTCTCGCTCTTGAGCGCAAAACTGTACTGCCTAAAAGGTACAATCCAGGGCGTATGTTTGTCATAGGAAATTATATGTCCAAGAGAAGTATTCCCTAATCTACTGGTAAATTTAAGTACAAAGGCTGGGTCATTCATGGAACGTGTGTAAACAACATCAACCGGGCACTCAAATATATCACTTCCTTTCATAAATATCGGTCTCTTATCTGCATAGAATAGTGCAAAGGTGGTATTGACATCTAGCTGAGGAGCATCAGTTTCCATCTGTGCATAGTCCGGGTTTATCGCCCAATCGAAGTTGAGATCAGAGCGAGGCGCATATTCTCCTGTCACACCAGTCTTGACAACTAGAGGTTGATTCCTAATATCCCGAGAAGATTCTTCTTCGATAAGAGAACGTCCTTGGAAAACGACCATGGACGGCAGGAACTCCATTGCTCCCTGCCAGCTGATTTTGCTTGTCACGTACAGATGTCCAAGCTGAGAGAAAACCGATTTATCAAGAGAGATCGAGGGCCACGCATATTCCTCTACCGACTTCCGGGGACGAGTGCGGCCAAGGTATAACCTCCAGTGCTGTTCGTCTTTGGCAGGGAAGTCAATGCTGCTGAAGGGAATCTTGATCTCCGCTTCCCATCTATCTGTCAAGACGCGGGCCTTCCCTTCCCACTGAGTGTCAAAAGTGAGATCTGTTTCTCCCCAGGGGTAGAAAATCCCATCGACTTGGACACCGCAGGGATTCAGAGCGAATTTGTAGGCGCTCTGCAGTTGATCGAAAGTATCAAGAAGAAGTCCGACGTAGTCGTCATTATCCAAATGGTCTTTGTCTCCCAGAGTAGCTCTGACTCGGGAAATGTTCTGTTCGTAACAGACGAAACCAATATAGATACTCTCACCGTCGTGCAGCAGCCAAACTCGCGTATTGACCGGTGGTCTCACGCCCTCTCTTGGCAGAACCTCCACAAATTCATCGATTCCTGCGCCCCGTGTCCAGAATGGTTCCGTGAGGCTTCCATCTATCACTGTTGACTCAGGCACGACCATAGGGAGGACTATTTCGTTTATCTCAACAGATGATGCCTGACTACAAGTAGAAGTCCAGGCTAACCCGCCGGCGATTATTGGCAGAGTCCCTGCAAACGCTCTGAGCTTACCAGTGATACTATTCACGACTCCCTCAGTTACGAGTTAGCACAGTGCTCATCTGGAAGAGAAGATGTTGCTCAGACTTGACTGATCCAGTGGATTCTGTGCCATACGATCCTTCAATTTGATCTGCAGGTCTTTAATTCTCCGATAACTGCAATGCTCTTCGAGATGGCATGCTCGGCAGTTCCAGCACGCCACCGTCCCGTGCCGACTGAGCACACTTTGAGGGTCTCGCAGATCATCAATAATCTCCTTCACGAGATTCTCTCCGTATATTGGAAGCAGAATCGTACACGCTCTCTCAACACTGCCGGTTTCCGAAAGGATTGCCAGATAGTCTCGGATGCACTTGTAGTAGACGGTTCCCATATCGTCTTCCTTGCTGTGGGATTGGCGATAGCTTATATACCTCTCTATGTATTCTCGAGAACGCGCGAGATCGTTGAGCCGATACAGTGCAGCAGACAAGAACATTCCATACTTGAGGTTTCTCCAAGGGAAAGCTTCTCTCACCGGCAAACCAGTGAGTTCAGCAATTGACTTCTCGTCTGAGAAATGTTGTTCCAGATACTCAACTGCGGTTCTCAGATCGTCCTCAGTACAAGTCCCCAGACTTCTGATTGTTCTCCTTACTCTACGCCCAATGGCAATGCTCCTAAATTCCATTCTGTTGTAAGAGAACACTTCAGAAAGACCAGGCACGATCACATGGTAACTCGGAATGCCCAAGAATGAGACATCTCGTACTATCACGTCAAACCCACTCCGTCTGACAGATCCAATCAGGTAGTCCAGAATCCCCGCATTCCCGGAGAAGACCTTGAATACGGATTCATTGAACGGGTAAGTGGACCTGTCACTGAACAGCGAGCTAGGATAACACCCTTCACCTGTTGTAAAAATCGTGTAGAGATTTCTTCTGGTATTGCCAATTCTGTTACCAGCTGACAGGTATTGAAACGGACGGAATCTTTGCGTGTCATTGAGATCCGCACCCTGCACGAATTCAAGAAGGCATCTCTCCAATGCTATCTGGAGGAATGGATGTGAGCTAAACTTGACAAAGTATTTCTTCGTTTTGCTGTGTATGAAAACCAAGGCTACAACAGGAAGACCACGGGCAATCGAACAGTCTTTTGCTACCACCTGAAATCCCAAAGACTCCAAGCGCTGAATCATTGCATATTGCTCTCGACATCTCTTGAGGTGCGATTTGGGAATTGTCGGAGGAGTGATCTTGCCTGAGAGAATCTCCCTATTTGCATATCTTTCAAATATCTCACATAGACCCTGAACGAGGGCCTCTTCAGCGGTGTTTCCTGCAGACATCCCATTTGAACCGTAAAAATGCCTCACGAACAGCAGAGGCAGGTAAACCAATGAATCGGCATTTACACTATGATAGGGAATGACTAAGAAATCGCTCACACCGCGTGTATCCTGAGCCGAGCAGAATTCGTTCAGATAGTTAAGATTTGCATCATCGGACCAATCGGAAGGTTTGAATACGTCACACATACTATCAGGCATTTCTCCGCGCAGTTCATCCATTCTCAACCATTTCTCGTCCGGCGAGTGATGGAAACTGAGATGATCGGTCACTGTTTCATCGAAGTCACGGTCAAAGTGGAACAGCGCCTGATTCTGTAATCGCTCCATGAACTCTCCGTAGGCGCTCGCCAAAGCATACTCAGGAGTGACTCCTTTTCCATTCACTCTTACACTGGTGTGAGCGATTTTGAGACTCACTGAGTGAAAACCTGTCAGAGGGTTCTTCCATTCATCTTCTACTGTCAGAATACCAAGAGACTGGATAATCTGCCTTATTCTGGCGATTGTGTTCAACGGATGGTCGTCTTTACACCTGTGCTCTAGCAGTTCGACTACTTGTTCCATAATTGTGAAATCAGTTGGGGTGAGAATAGCTCTCTGTATTCTCTCGAGGTGGCCAGTAGATGTTGGTGCGTACCCGAAGCCACTATTCTGCCGCGGCTTAGAACGACAATTGTATTGGCGTCCTTTATGGTCGACATCCTATGGGATATTCTTATCGTTATTCTGTCTTTTCCAAGTGTTTCTATGGCGTGATAGATGGCGGTTTCAGAGTAACTGTCCATACATGAACTCGATTCGTCCAAGATTATCACTTCTGGATCATGCATGAGCAATCTGGCCATCATTATTTTCTGCTTCTGCCCACTTGACAAGCTAAACCCGTCCTCTCCTACCTTCGTTTCCAAGCCAAGGGGAAGCTCCCTGATGAAGCTGGAGAAGAAGGGCAGGCTTATGACACGGTCGAGTCTTTTCTTGCACACGTTGTTCAGTCCAACGACTATGTTGTCTCTTATGTTGCCAGGAAACAAGTGAGGACGTTGTGGGACGATGTAGATCTTGCTTCTAAGACTATCTAATGTGTAGAGAGAGAGTGGTACTCCGTTGATTGAAATGCTGTCCCCATTGTTGTGATACCGCATCAGAAGCTTCACCAACGTGGTCTTTCCGGAACCTACGTGGCCAACAATGGCTATTCTGTCACCCTTCTTGATCTGCAAATTTATGTCTCTCAGAATATCCTGTCCAGGAGTGTAGGCAAAGTGCTTGATATAGAAAGCCAGTTGATCCACGGATGCAAGGGTTTCCCTTCCCGCGTCAGTTTCTCGATGTGCGATAATTTCCCTGTTGACGAAACCCAGAGATGCATCGGTGTCTCTCTTGCATATGTTGATGCCATTCAGCTCGGAGAGAGCAGTGAAGTAGATTGAGAAGATGAGATTCACAAACATCATATCGGCAAATACCATTCGGCTGCTTAAGAAGTAATAGATCGTAAGAAATAATACCCCATTCCTGATCAGACTGATCGAAAACTGAATCGTGGTTGATAACAGATGGGCATATCGGCCAACATCTGCATTGGCTCTTTCGAGGTCGTACAGGTACCGGCCTGTGAGTTCCGAAAAGACGTGGTAGTTGGATAGATGCTTGATTTCTTCAAGGTTCTGGACGACGCCTATGACATTTTTGATATTATGTGCACTCACACTCTGCAATTGATCGCTCTTTTTCTGGAGTGTCATATTCAATCTCCTGTAACTGAGATAGCTCACAGGAATCAAGACGAGAAACAGCAAGAAAACGAACTTGTTCAGAGAGAGGATAAGACCGAGCGAGATAATGATCACCAACCCTGCAACGAGTGCTTTTGGAAAAGAGTCTCCTATGAGGCTGAAGAAATTGCTGCCCGCTGTTAGTATCCTGTGGGCGAAGTACGTAGGCCCCAGTTCTTGAACGCGGGAGAGTCTTGCCCGGAAGAGATCTTCAAATAGCCGTTTCAGTTCGTTATGTTTGAAGACCAGGGAAAACCTAAGTAAGAACAAGTGGTATCCCATCGTCGTGAGGTAGGCACCCAACAAGACGAGAAAGAAACAGACGAAGCATGTATTCGACATATCCCCAAGTTGAATGCTGCTCAGCGAAACTCTAACGATAATCGGTATGGCAAAGGCAAACAAAGACTGCAACAGGACAAGGGCTATCAGCACAAGTATTCGGAATCTATATCTGGCGATGTAACCACTGATGGTGACATGCATGGTGTCTCGATTTCTACTTTTCACCGCAGAATCCTGTACACTTCTTTCGTTCTTGTGCTCACTATTCTTTCCACCGCCACCCTTCTTAAATATTTGCACAAGAACGGTAGATGGCTTCGGAGATCGCGGTAAACGTGCCAAGAGATTGCAGGACATCCGCCTCCACAGAGGTATCTATAGGGACAATCTCTGCAGATTCTGACGTCATCCACGGAAAGGCTTCTGAAGATCTCCCTGGTTTCCGAAGACAGGAATTCTTGTTGCCAACTGTCATCCAACATGGAGCAAATCCTGAATTCATCCTCTTCAAGGAAGTTTTGACACGGATAGACGCAGCCTCTACAGTCAACAGCGATTATACTGGTAGCACCGCCACATTTTAGTCTGTTGACGTCCGGTTCGTACGCTGCTGCGAATTGATCGCTGAATGTGTAATCACCAGAGATGCTTGGTATCAAATCTATTTCGTGCACAGAATTGGGCAAGAAGATCGTCGTGGTGTAGTTGGTAATGCCATAGTCTTCTCTAAGTCTCATTCTCACGTACTCGATCTCGTGAACATTTCTTTTCGTTATCACAGTGCGCACGTGCACCTTTTCTGGACTGCGTTGAGAAAGCAGTTTCAGTGCCGTCAAGACATTGTGCTGTCGTGTGGGAGCGCCATTCTCGACGTAAGCGTTTCTGCTGAAACCGTCAAAACTCATCACGAATCTATCAACGACCGTGCTCAGTCGCTCGATTGTGTCTCCATTCAACAGACTTCCATTGGTGAGGAGAGTGAAATGAATACCAGCGGACCAAGCTTCGGACAGGATTTGATGCAAGTCAGCTCTCAGCAGAGGCTCTCCTCCAGTGATGACAAACTCTTCCACCTTGGCTGCCTTCAGTTTCTCTATAATGCCTATCCATTCGGCGCAGTCTAACTCGGAAGATGAGTCTTTAGTAATCCCTCTGTTATAACAGTACCAGCAATTGAAATTGCATCTGTGTGTAAAGTGAAGATAGGCTATTCTTAGCGGCGTGTCTTTGGGAATCTCGCGGAAAGTGCGACTGTCTTGGACAGAGGCGTACAGACTGTCCCGACATGGGAAAAACACACCTGTTCTGAGTAGATTCCGCGTCATTTCCTGGATTTCGATGCTAGTCAACTCAACGTGATATTTCCTGTAGACCTTCTTTGCCATCATATCTATGCGAACCCTTCCTTGTGCCTCAATGAGCTGCTTGATCAACGTCGCCGCCAGCTCATTTGTCTTGAACCATCTTTGCGTAGAAGGACTGTACACCCAAAAATCTCCTCTTCTCTGAATGACCAAGGTGTCGGCATCGAAGAATAACTCTTGCTTCATCTCTTTCCGTTCGCCTCTGC
>LRSK01000069.1 GCA_001563325.1 Candidatus Thorarchaeota archaeon SMTZ1-83 | reverse complement strand
TGTTGTCCGGAGAAGAACTGGCCGAGGTAAATAACAGAGCAATGTCAGGTGATTGACATGGTTCACATTATAGGAGGCATACTTACATCTCTATTCCTTTGTCTAAGTTTCGCAGTCTGTAATTCACTATGGAGCTTTGTTGGATGGCATGTCTATCCTCAAGCAGCTGTTATTCTAGTAGTCGCCGCATTGGGAGAGCACTATGTTTCAGGGAAAGGGTACTACTCCTACACCTCGCAAAATGGCTACTTCATTGGACGTGTTCCATTGTGGATTCCATTTATGTGGGTCTTCATGGTACAAAGCACACTTCTTCTCACATTGCTGACTGGGCTTGCAGGTCTGCTCGCAGTATACTTCTCCGGCATCATCTGCATGTTCTGTGACCTAGCTGTAATCGAACCACTTCTCTGTTCCCAAAAGGGATTCTGGGTATGGACCGTTGTAGAAAGAGGATACTTCAGATTCATCCCAACAGAACTCAATCGGTTCACGGCACCTCCTGGCAACTATGTGGTCTGGTTCCTTTTTCCATTCTTACTAAACTCTGCTCTCTATATCACAAGTCTGTTGGTCTAGTATTCTTGAAGAAGAAATGGAGCCGGCTCTGGGATTTGCACCCAGGTAAATTGGATTTGCAGTCCAACGCGTAAGCTACTCCGCCAAACCGGCTCAGTTGAATGGAGATACTTCAGACTGGATTTAAGGATGTCGGCAAGAATGGCACATAGTTCTGCTAAGATTTCCAATTCGACCTACTCGGCTCTAAGATCGCAAATATGAATAATACCGCACCAAAGAGAATCATTGGGATATTAGCTGAATACCAATAGGACTGGCAGAATCGAGTATCCACTCAACGCTATTGCTGTGATGTTTATCAGTACATGGATAATTGCCAATGGCCACATGCTTCTTGATTTCCTATACAGAAAGATGTAACCAATTGATATCATTGTCTGAATGGGTACAAACAATTCACTGAAAGGGAATACATATTGTCCTTCAGGAAGGACCAAGATCCAGAATAGTAGATGAATCAGACTGATAAGCGCGATGTACAATAGACCCCCAATTGCTATCATCGCTTTCCTCTTTGGACCCTCTTTGAAAAACTCCGCAAAAGAGTCGAAAGTATATATCCAGACGAGTTGCTCAGAAAACGCATTCACTGGAGCCCAAATCACAAGTGTGAGTATGAAACCCAGAAGGCTGAAGTCTGACACTCGCTCAACAGTGATGAATTCGAATCCGACTAGAGCTAATTGAAGAATCAGTATGACAATGAAGATTGAACTAACATAACCAGCAAACTGCTTGCGAAGTTCTCCCCTGTTTATTTCATAACCAACTGCACCCCGTCGCCACCTCACGATTGCCCAACAGAACACTCCGTAGTAGAGAAACAACGGAATCAATGCCCCAGTTAAATCGAAGAGATATCCGGCAGCGATTGGCAATCCTATTGCAGCCAAAGTAGCTAATACTAGGTCCAAGTAAGTTGGCTGGAAATTGTCTGGGACATCAGGGAGGATTGTCATAATGAGTCGAGTCTTTCAGAACTGCTCATACTATATGACAGTTTGGAAAAGGTACTTTCTTACCTGATCTTCTCTATGAATGCTTCAAGATCTACACTGTAGTCCTCATTCTTGAATCGGTCTTCTTTGATACCAAAATTGCCAATGTGCTCTGAGTCAGGCGTCATTTCAGCTAGTCGTGGAAACATGTCTTTGTAAGCCTCAGACTTTGAACAGATGAAGAATGCTACACGTTTCCCTTTGAGGTCAACTTCTTGCAGGTAGGTCCGTAGTGGAGGAATTGGGTTCCATGCCCAGATTGGAGCTCCAATGATAATCGTGTCGTAGTCTTGGGGATTCTTCTGGTATTCAATCTCTGTTAGGTTTCCTGCTCTGGAGTCACGACCAGCTCTGAG
Organism: Candidatus Thorarchaeota archaeon SMTZ1-83; assembly: GCA_001563325.1. The sequence goes on along the minus strand of LRSK01000069.1, from coordinate 19,756 downwards.
CCAATTGAGTCGTCCCTGACGGTTTTTCTTATCGATTATTCCATCGATATCAGCAGAGAGTCGACTAGCAATAGACTCAGCAATGGTTCTGTTGTTTCCTGTTCGGGAGTAATAGACGACAAGATAACTCATTCAATCACGAGGATGGGACAAACTGTCCAACATAAAAACTCGTTGACTTCTCAGCAGGTCACCATATCACCTTGGTCATCCTAGTAGATTCTGGCTTAGTTTGGGTGAATTACCAAGAAGGGGCGTCCTAACCTGAAGCAGCAGCAGAGCAGATGTATTCGTACCCAATTCACAGAAAGGAGGACCCCCTCTTGTGTTGTATCCTGGTGAATGCTGGTTTTGTGGATGCTGCGTCAGTGATTGCTCAGAAGGATCCATCAGAATGGAGCATCCTTTAAACTAGAGGATTGATTGGAAGCGAAGCTTACACATGGTGTGAACATGATCAGTGATGACGTTCTGCGTAAATCAAAAGTCAATTAGTAGCATAATGCGTCATAGTTTACACCACCCAGTAGGAAGCTGCGCCTATTGAATACAGTAGCTAAGATTCTGTCAGTGTTTATTCTGATGATGGGACTGCTATTCAATCCCGCTTTGTATGAGAACGACAGTCCTTGTCCCTTTCGACCACAGGTCGATGATCAGATTTCGGATATAATGGAACAACACCATATTCCATCAACCACTGTTGCTGTTGTTAGAAACAACTCCATAATATGGTCAAAGGGGTATGGTGAACAGCAAAGACTTGACCTGATCTACATGATAGCCTCCGTGACCAAGACATTCACAGCAACGGCGATCTTCCAGCTCTATGAACGAGGTTTGATAGATCTAGAAGGTGATGTTAACGATTTCCTTCCGTTCTCGTTCAGACACCCCAACTACACACAGACCCCGATTACATTCAGAATGTTGCTTCAACATACATCTGGGTTAAGCAAGGACTCTGACATGTACTGGTATGGCGTAATGGCTGACGTTCTTCAACAGTTGGGTTGGGAGAACCCTTGTGAATGGTTACCGTATCCATATTGGATAGAGGAATATCTGACTTCTAATGGTTCATTATATGAACCAGCTGTTTGGACGTCTAACGAACCAGGAACCAATCGGTTCTACTCCAATTTCGGATACGATGTCTTGGGTTACCTCGTAGAGCAGATTACAGGACAGCCAATCTGGGAGTATCTTGAAGAGAACGTCTTTGATCCCCTAGGGATGCATAGCACTGGTTACAACTATACTGAGTTTGATGTAGCTCAACTTGCGATACCTCACATCTACATGTTCGAAATGGACCCTACATCTACTGGGAATAAGGCCTATCCACACTATAGCACGCTTAATTACGGATGTGGTGGATTGCGATCGAATATCTTCGATTTGGCGAAATTCCTACTCGTATTCCTACATGATGGAGTCTCCAACGGGACACGTATCCTAGAAGAGGATACCTTGCGAACAATGGAATCGCTGCAGACTGCTTGGCTTGCACCCTGGGATCCACTCATTCAATGGGGAGGGTGGGGAGGTACAGAAGGAGATGAATGGGCGTTTCATGCAAAGGCCTATGGCTATTATAGTGGGAATACTACTGCCCCCTATGGTGTGATAACCCTAGTAAACCAAGGCATGGATAGTGCTAGAGATGCAGCCTTTGAAATCACGAAACTGCTTCAAGAATATGTCCATCAATATGACGTCATAGCATTTGACTGCCCGAGTGGGTTGTTATCGCAGTATGCAATTCTGATAGGGACCTCGGGCGGAATTGTGATAATGGTACTAATTGCCGCTATGAGAAGAAGGCGCCCCTAGAACTCTGTTACAGCCTACATAATCTAACCAACAGCTCCAGTCTCATATGTTTCTCCACTTCCAGTGTATCAACCAGTCTTCTCCAGACACGCCAAACAGGTTCAGCTGAAAGAGGATATCTCGGACTGGATTCAAGGATGTCGGCAAGTTCATGCCAATGAAGCTACCAGATCTCGTCTTGCTTTGACATCGGAACTTATTATTGAGGCCAAAATCCATTCAGATATGAAGAAAGACTATCCTGAAAGACTGCCCCTGTCAGAGGTATGGCATCATTTCCAAGCAGGAGGATTCGCACATTTCTCGACACTCGACGGGGACCAACCTAGGGTACGAATGATGGCTTTGACCGCCCATGATCAGAGACTCTGGCTCGTCACAAGAAGTAGTGATGACAAAGTAGTCCAGGTCAGCAAAGACCCCCAAGCTGAGTTCACCTATGCGATTCCAGGTACTGAGAGGACGGGATGTCTGAGAGCTACTGTTGAGGCTTTCATAGAGGAGAACCAGGCATACGAGATGATGTTGCATCAGCGATTCCTTGGTTCACCAACTACTGGGAATCTTCTCAAGACACTGACTTCACCCTAATCAGACTCGATTTGAAACAGATATTTTTCGACCATCATGAAACGAGTTCAAAGTACACCATTGACCTGTGAATCGGCTTCCAAGGCTCACAATTCATTCAGGTTCATTCAGGCATTCCGTATATCCTAATGGCATTCATCCAGTAGAGTTTTCTAAGCACGGAGAGAGGAAGGTCCAGTCCGTTGATGATTGTCCCTCCAGACCTCTCAGTGTCTGGGTCCGTAAATGGCAGTGGCCTTCCTTGAGTATCTGACTCCCAGAGAGCCCTCTGGGCAACATACCTCGCTTCATAGTCGCTCTTCTTCATCTTCTTGTAGGATGCGAGGTCCGTTCCAAAGAGCACTCTGTCTGAGTATTTCAGCATGAATTCGCGTGCCTTATCTATGTCCTTGCTCAATTCTCTTGCCATCCACCTTGATGAGGCTGTGTCAAGGATGATACTCGGAAACCGGTCCAACCATCTGGCAAGATTTGGGAGTCTATGTATCTCTGGTTGTGACGCAAAATGAGGAAGCTGAAACATTAGATCAGGATGCCTCTCTAGTACTCTCTCAAGTTGAGAGAGGTGGTCCTCCTTGGTGCCGTACTTGGCTGTGTTTCTATATTGGTTGTTATAGTATGTATCAGGATCCCCAACATGAATGAGGAGTGGAATCCTGTTGTCCTCTAGAGCCTGGAAGATCGGCTCGAGCCGCGAGTCATCGATAGAGAAATCGCTGGGTACACCTTCGATGTAATCGCGCCAGCGGGGACCAAACCAGCTCTTCGCAATTGAGTATCCTTGTTCCTTCATACCGTTGATTTCTTCTATCACCCGGTCAACTCTGTAGTGTGCTATGTCGTTCAAAGAGAGATATCGGGCGAATACAAATCGTTGAGGATATTGGGACCGGATCGCTTCTAATCCACCGTCCGAGTGGACAATAGCAATCTGCGCCGAGATTCCAAACTCTTCTTCAATCTCAACCATTCTTTCGAGATAGGAGCCCTCGATGTGAGTATGGGCATCAAAGATTGGACCGTTGTATTTCCATGACTCTATCAAGGTGGGCCACTCACGCCGCTGCTAATGTACTGAAAAGCAATTCCATTTGTGTAAGTCAGACAGTCACTTTGAAAATCATGCCCTGTCAGTTGGTTCTGACGAGAACCGAAAAAAGAAGAGAAGAACAGACAGCAGAACTGTCTGTTCCCATATTCTTGTGAGGTTGTTTGTCGCTACCTTCTTCTCACTACGACAATAGCGATGAGTATTATGACCACTCCACCGCCAACGCCTATGGCCAAGAGAAGCTCCATCGGTAGTGGAGGTGGCCCCTCACCAGTACCCGTTGTGGTTCCTGTTGTTGTCGTTGTCGTCGTTGTGGTCACTGGTGCGAATCCACCTGGCTCATATGGCTCACCATTCCAGACTGATTCAACTGGAGGCGCAACTGCATTACGGTCGAGAGTCTGGACTAGTTCAGCAATGATGAGATTCTCTGTTTCAGATCCAGGTCGGGTGTCATTCACAGCCTTTGCTATGTACATCTCCGCTAGTCCTTGATGATCATCTGGTCTCAAGTACGTTGGTCCCTTCGGGCAGTTTATGGTAATGCCACCTTCAAGGTAGTTGATCATCGCATCAGTATCAAGATCTGTGACCGCGTTCGTTACATCAACCAAGAATTGCGCCGTGGCAAATGCACTTGCGGTAAAGAGCTCCGGAACTCTATATTGGAGCCCAAACTGACCATTTGGCTTGATGTTTCTAGTAACATGTTGAGCCACCATCCAGTCATTTACCGAATTGTCAGGTAGTTCATAGCCGTATAGACAGAGTCCAGTGGAATTGACGTAGGTAGCTGGCGGCGTCAGACTCGCCTCAATGGCGTTCATGGAGAATATGTCAATACATGCTCCAGAAATCGTCATGTTGGCTGCAAGATTGTACGTTGTCATATCGTTGTATAGATATGAGAAGTCAAGAGCCCAGATGATGAACAGATACTCAATATCGTTCACCAGATCAAGCGCCTTGAGAGCATCAATCTCTTGAGTGAAGTCATTATCAAAGAGATTCGCATACACAGAACCAAGCACTACTCCGCCCTTATCTTCAATTACAGTTGTCATTGAAGCAACGCCATCATATCCAAAGGAATAGTCAGCAGCAAGAAAGGCGAACTTCGTATAGTTGAGGTAATCCATAGCATACGTGACACCTGCGTAGGCATCATGCCAGTTGTTTCTGGCGATACGGAATATGTACGGATTAAAGTCAGCAGCAGTCAGCGAAGCAGCAGCAGCTGGAGTTATGAAGTATAGCTTCTCATAAGACTCGGCAATAGGTGCTAGTGCTGCGGCAACCGCACTAGAAGTTCCTCCGACCAGAATGTCAATACCATCTGATTCGATTGCTGTTGTTGCTGCGTTTGCTGCATCGACCACGCTACCTTTGGTGTCATAATAGTGAAGCTCATAGGGCCGACCTGCTTCGGTCTTATTCTCATTGCTATATCCCATCATCGTAGTTGCATATATCATACCCAACTCGAACCCTTGTCTCGTCCAAGGTCCATAGGTGTACAGACCTGCTGTTACCGGGGTGAAGATTCCGATCTTAATCGGTTCCTGTGCAACAACGGGTCTGACAAAGAGACTAGGTACAAAGACGGATACTAGTAATAGCAGCGAAAGAGACAGAGATACAGCTGTAGTCTTCTTCATCTTCTATCCTCCCTCAACAGTATCTCTCTTGTTGGAATACCGTTGGGATTAGAACATAGAATGTCCTATGTCTGTCCAAATGGCAATGGACCCGTGCTATATATCTCTTAAGGAGATTCCAGAGTAACGCTTTGGAACGACCCGTCCCTAAGATGGGTGTACTTTGGATTGCTTGTGTAAAAACCCTAGGACTATACTGTTGAACTCCTCTGGCTTGTCAAATGTAACTGCATGACCCGAGTCACTAACAATGACCAATTCTGAGTTTGGTAGATTATCATGGATCACCATAGAATACGGATAGACCGGTTTTATGACGTCCTTTTCACCGCCAATGATACAGGTCGTAGTATTAATCTTCGGCAGTTGGTCTGTAATATCCAGCATGAGAAAGGCATCGCATAGTCTCACAAGTGGGGGATAATCGAGCTGAGCATACCTGGCCCTTGCCTGTTCCAGAATTGCGGCGTTGTTTCGAATGAACGTGTTTCCGAAATTCAAAGGTACTGTCGCGTGATAGAACAGGTCAGGGTCCCCAAGATTGCATGCATATCTCCATAATTGGCACATCTCGTTGAGCAACGGTCCCACAAATGAAACGGCGCTGCATACAACTAGGCTCTTCAGCATTTCCGGGTATTTCAAAGCAAAGACTAGACCAAGCTCGGCTCCGTAGCTTATTCCGACATGATGTGCCTTAGAGATTCCAAGGTTATCGAGAAGCGTCTTCTGATCCTCAGCGTGAATCTCGAACGAATAGGGACCATCTGGTTTGTCGCTCTGTCCCTGCCCACGCATATCGTATAGAATGACTTGATACTCTTTGGAGAAGACCGGGCTTTGATTTATCCAACCCTGTGTATTAGAGAAGATACCATTTCCGAAGATGACAGGTTCACCTTCACCATGAATCTCGTAATAGATGTCTATTCCATTCACTTCGCTAACTGGCACGGTCATTTCTCCTCCTGTCCGAAATCCTCCTTTAGTCTTCGTTTCAGAATCTTCCCTGCACCTGAAATGTAGGGCGTGAAACTATCGGTGAAACGGACTGCTTTGGGCATCTTGAATTTGGCGAGCTTCCCTGCACAAAAGTCTATGATCTCTTCCTCCGAGGCTTCTTGGCCTTCCTTCAAGACGACAATAGCGCGTCCCACCTCGCCCCACTTGGGGTCTGGTACACCGATTACCTGTACTTGTGCGATCTTAGGATGCTGTTCTAGGAGCTTCTCAATCTCTCTGGGGTAGACATTCTCACCACCAGAGATGAACATGTCCTTTACTCGATCCACCACAAAGTAGTACCCCTCATCATCAAAATACACCATGTCACCGGTCCTGAACCAGCCGCCCTCATCTAGTAGTGTCTTGTTTAGTTCTGGTCGATTCCAATAGCCGGTGGTCACCGTGGGCCCTCGAAATAGAAGCTCACCCACCTCATTTGCTCTGCAATCTTTGCCGGTTTCAGGATCAACCACCTTTGCATCTATGAAGAAATTGGGGGTGCCAATGCTTCCAATCTTTCTTTCAGCATCCCATGAATCGAGAGCAAAACATCCCGGTCCGACTTCCGTCATTCCAAAACCTTGTTTGAACTTGACATCATGCACATCTCGGAACGTCGTGATTATGTCCAGCGGTAAAGGCTCTCCTCCAGAGGTCAAGAAGCGAACATTGCTGAAATCAATTGACTTGAAGTCGGGGTGATTCATGAGCATTCTGTATTGCGTAGGAACGGCAAAGAAGAAATTCGGTTGCTCCTTGTTGACTAGCTCAATCAGTGTTTCCAGATGCCATCTCTTCATCTGGATTACTTTTCCACCCAAAATCCACAGTGGGATTGCATAGACATACAGTCCCCCGACATGAAAGAGGGGTAGATGGTTTATGTAGACATCACCAGGAAGGATGTCTCGGATTGTACTTAGGGTATTGAATGCAACTTGCCTATAGGTTATCATCGCACCCTTTGGCAGTCCTGTTGTGCCACCTGTAAAAACAATGCCCATAGGATCCTCGTAGGAGAGGTCTACTGCGTGAGGGGAACTGGATGATGCATCTCTCATCAGCTCATCGTAGAACACGGAGCCTTTGACTTCTGTTCCTTCTTTGTTCAATGAGATCCAGTGATTGACATTGACTTCTTGCTTAAGCTCTGACACAACTTCAGCCATTTCTGAATCGAAGAGCAACACGGATGGGGCAATATCATCAACCAGACCAGCCAACTCCCGAGCCACCAAACGCCAGTTGAGCGGACTGAAAATGCCGCCACATTTCTGACACCCGAAGAATGATTCCCAGTATTCCAGACTGTTATGAGCGAGAATGCATAGACGGTCCCCCTTTTGGAATCGAAGTTCCTGCTGAAGGAAGTTCGCAACCTTGTTCGCTTGCTTATTGAACGTACTATACGAGTATCTTTTCCCAGTTACAACATCCACTAGAGCTTCGGTTTCAGGAGAGAAGACGTCCCTCTTGGACAAGTAATCAAACTGATTGACCATTGCATTCCCTCAATAGGATGTCCATAATTGCTCAATGTGGAACATCGAGCATAGCCAACGTAAGAATCCCTTACCACCATTTCAATACAGCGGCAGCCATGTTGAAACCTCCCCCCGACGAACAGAGTGCGATGTTCTCACCATTTCCCTGTCCAGGCGGCGGAAGTTTCCCCTGGTCAATGGCATCGTACATTGCCAGTGCGATGCAAGCCGACCCAGTGTATCCCCATTTGTCCATGACATTGTGGGTCTTATCAAGAGGCAGGTCTAGTTCCTTCATCACTGCTTCAATAGTCCGTAGGTTCACCTGTGTGAAGAATATCCAATCTATGTCCTCGATAGACAGTTTTGCTTTTGATACACAGTCTCTTGTTAGAACTGGCCAATGTTGAAGGTTGGTATCCGCAGGAAAACGTTTGCGAAATGCAAGGTGATGTCTATGACTCTGGATTGCTTCGACTGTTGGGGGTTCTGCTGTCCCTCCAACAAATACCCCCAGATGGTCATGGAAGGAGCCATCAGCAATCAGTTTCGAGGCGATGAATCCCTCCCGTTCTTCACTGGCTTGCATAACCATGGCTCCTGCAGCATCAGCAAACAAGGTACAAGTATAGTGATCAGTCCAGTCGACAAACTTGGTCATTCCATATGCACCTATCACCAGAATAGCTTCGATGTGTGAGTCTGTTCCAAGGTATCGAGAAGCTATATCCAAAGAAGTGACCAAACCCGCGCAAGCACAATTGACATCAAAGGTGCCTGCGTTCTTCGCACCGAGTTTGTGTTGTACCACAACGGATGTTGCCGGAGATAGATAATCCGGAGTGTCGGTACTCAGAATAATCATATCAAGCTCGTCTGCTTCAATGCCCGCATTCTCTAGAGCTTCACGACTGGCATGAAGAGCAAGATCAGATGTCACCTCATCTTCAGCCATGATATGACGTTGTCTGATGCCAACATTCTCTACCAACCAGTCCGCTGTACCCGGTCGGTCAAGCATCTCTTCGATATCCTCATTTGTCAACATCTTCTCAGGAACATACATTCCCAGACCTGTGACCACAGCTGAACGACCCATAGGCAACATCCTCTTAGTCTGCTTGTATGGCCCAACACTCCTTCCCTTGCCAAATCACCTGCCTGTTGGGCTCAGGAATAGGTCACCTTTTCTCCACTTCGTCTATAAAATTCATTACCTCATTGTTGAACTCTTCATACCTCTCAATGATGACGAAGTGTGATGCGTCCTCTATGATCTTCAATCTCGAATTGGATATGCGGTCAGCCAGCATCTCTCCATTCTTAGTCGGTACGGCTTTGTCACCATCTCCGTGTATGACAAGTGTTGGCGCTGATATCTTCTTCACTTCCGATTCAGCATTGAACGCCTCTGCGGCTGCGGTTTGATGTGCTTGTGCATACAGCGGCGAGGGATGCTTCAATGCCCATTCGGATATTTGCTCTATTACTGGCTTGTTTTCTAGAAGGAATTGTGGACTGAAAGTCGATCTAAGCCGCATCTCCATTGCTTGATCTAGTGAAACTGTTTCAGTGGGAAGGGCCAGTAACAATGCCCTTGTTTTGCCATCAATAGGAATGTGATTGGGTCCTCCGAAATGAGTGGATACGAGAATCAAACCTCGAACCTTCTCAGGATAGGAAATCGCAACTTGCTGCGCAATCATACCACCCATTGAGATCCCTACGATATACGCGTTACTAATACCCAATGCGTCCATCAGACCAACTGTGTCATTTGCAAACATATCGATTGTGTACGGATAGTCAGGCTTGGAGCTTCTTCCGGCTCCGCGATTGTCAAAGACTACACATCTGTATCTCTCTGTAAAAGCAGGAACTTGACGAAACCATATCCAGCGATAACTAGCCCATCCTCCTATTAGCACAATTGTCGGAGCTCCAGGTGGTCCGTGATCCTCGAAGTAGATGTCGACGTCTCCTATGGTTTCATACGGCAAAGCAATCACCTACTTCTCGTTCTTGATTTCGCCTTGATGAGATTGACATAATCATTCCAACTCCATCCTAGACACTGACCAATAGCAGCAAAAGGAACAAGCCTATCATACCTAGTAATCCGAATACCCAATAGTCGCCATCCCTCAGTCCGAACTCGTATTGACCAATCTTCACTCTTTGCAGCCTCTGCTTGAGAGAGAACAATCTAATCCTAATTGAACCCACGATGCCGAGGGGCAAGAACAGGACAATGAGTATGTACATCACTCCAAGTCCAACCAACCACCATTGTCCAGGTAATCCCAGCCCCTCCGTGATGAAGTCCACTAGATTCAGCTCAGAGTACACCACTACTCCTGTTCCGAGCAATGGGCCAAGCAGTGTACCAATTCCGCCGATTATGGTGTACAGCATTGCATCGATTGTGATTTCGACTCCTAGTGCGGTGTGTGGATCAATGATTCTGATGAAGGGGGCATATAACGCCCCTGCAAGGGCGGCAATTGCCCCACTTATGACCAGCACCACAATCTTGGCACGATAGCTGTCATAGCCCAGAGCTTCAGCTCTTTCTTCATTCTGAGCGACAGCGGCTACCATTCTGCCAAATGGTGATGCGACTAGCCGTCTTATGAATACGTAGACTAACACGACACAAGTCAGCACAAGATAGTATTGCACGGGAATTGTATAGTAGTAGGTGGTTCTTTGTTCAACCCATAGTGATACCATTTCAGCAATGTTGGTTCCGAAAGTGACGCCCACACCGATGAGGGCGACAGCAATGATGCCTACGGGGAATGCGTATGCGCTCAACTTGCTGGCGGGTCTCACATAGCCGGAGAGTCTTTGACTCGTAGATGGGTCCAGAGGGTCACTAGTGGATTTGGTCTGCTCCATGAAATAGAGAAGCACCATCGCAAAGAAGGCAAAGAACACCAGAATCGGTCCGTAGATGTTTGTACCAAATATGAGTACAATACCTGTGAAGGCTACCAAGATTGGAGCAAACAGGACTAACCCAGCAGTCTCGGTTCGCGACTTCAGGTAGAGAATGACCATTCCGAGAAAACCCGCTAGAAACACAAATGCAATTATGACAAAGAACAGATAGAAGGGGGCAGTCCTAATGAGACCAGGAGTTGGTACTGTCAGTCCAGTTTCCCCCCCTGAAATGTCAGGGTTCTCAGCGAAGAAATTGAAGATGAACATCGCTATTGCCAAAGCAATAAACGCAAATGCTGTGCCTCTCATGCGGCTCGTTGTAAGTCCCATTATGAGTCCGAGACCACCGCCTAGGAATATTGCCACAACTAGTGTAAGGGGAAATGGAATCGAAGCTACGAGATTGAAGGGTGGGGGAAAGAAATCTGCGTTTAGGCTATATGCCATGAAATAGGCTCCCACACCAAAAAGTGCAACATGTCCGAAATTCAGCAGCGATGCACGGCCCAGCTGCAAATCAAAAGACATTGCAAGAAGACCAAAGATCATTATCTGAGTAATTAGGAAGAGCAGAGCTCGAACGGGTGACGTGCCCGCAGTTGTAACCAATGGGAGCAGATACAAGAAAGCAGCAACAGCTACTACTGTTCTGTTGTTTGACAGTATGGAGGGTATCTCAAGGATAGATCCTTTCAGTTTCCGTACGATACTTCTGTCATTATTCATGACCCGTCAGTCCTCCTGGTCTGATTATGAGAATGATCACCATAATGATGAACACAATGATGTTCTCAAGGAATGGAACGAAATATGCTGCAAACTGAATCGACAGGCCCACTATCAATGCACCAAAGAAAGTGCCTTCGAAGCGACCGTAATGGGCACCCCCAACGACAACTATGACAAAGGCGTATATCAGATACGTGAGGCCATGTCCCGAGTTTGCTCCAATCCACGGAACCAAGACAGCCCCTGATAGTCCGGCAAGACCTGCACCCAGCATGAACACAATCGTAAAGAGTCCCCTGATATCAGTCCCTAGTGCTTCAACCATCTCTGAGTCCTCTATACCTGCCTGTATCTGGAGCCCGATGCGTGTCCTTCTGAATCCAATGAACATCAATCCAGCAACCGCGAACCCTAGAAAAATCAAGAAGATGCGGTAAACAGCGAACTGCAGCCCTCCGCCAAAATCAAATATGCCCATAATGAAGAAGTAGTTTATTTGCGAATTTGGGATGAGAAAATAGGAGAACTGCGGAGGTCCAAAGACTATCTCGGCAATCTGAGTGAGAATGAACATGAAACCAACTGTCAGTAGTATCTGAGCAATGGGATTCCCGTAAAGCCGCCGGACTGTGAAGAACTCTATTCCTCCTCCCACAAGAGCCATGACCACAGTGGCTCCAAGGGCACTTACGACAAAGGCTGTGACTGACATGGCGAAATGATTGGCTCCAAAGACAATGGAGAACGGTAGGGCCGGGTCTAGAAAAACAGCCTCGGTTCCGAGATAGATAACGAACCCCAAGAAGCCTCCGAGCATAAAGAAGGCGCCATGAGCGAAATTGATGACGTCGCATAGACCAAAGATCAAGAAGAAACCAGAAACCATCAAGAAAAGCAACATGCTGAGCGCAAGTCCATTGATTACTGATTTGCTAGCCCTTGCGACGAATCCATCCCATGTGTAAAGGTTTACCGCCCAGACGACCAGTAGACCTCCGAGGATTACGAGTACAATAACAGCTACGATTCTTAGCAGTCTGCGAACCTGTGGGTTCTGCTCCAAATAGTCCCCAAATGAGAATCGTCCCTTCTGCAATGTCACTAGATGCTCACCCCCAAGTACTGTGCAACAAGCGCTTTGTCTTCTATCAACTCAGCCATATTGTTGCCCTCGTGAACGATCTTTCCATTGTCGAAGATGTAATAGTTGTCACCTAGCCTGGATACTGTTCGAAAGTTCTGTTCGACCAGCAGGATAGTAGCGAATTCCTTTAGTCTGTCAAGAGAGTCGATAAGTTTCTTGGCCAAAAGGGGGCTCAAGCCCTCCGTAGGTTCGTCTATGAGCAAGAGATCATTCTCATTCATCAATGCACGTGCAACAGCTAACATCTGCTGTTGGCCACCGGATAGAGTACCGGCTCTCTGTTTCATGAACCCTTTCATGTCAGGAAATAGGTCAAAGATGATCTCCAGCCGTTCTTGCATGTCATTTCGAGAGCTTCCTTTCCGTAGTGACACAATCAGATTCTGTTCCACGGTCAACGTTCCGAATATCCTTCTGGTGTCAGGGACATATCCAATTCCTTTGTTCACAATCTTGTGGGTGGGGAGACTGGATATCTCCTCACCTTTGAAGAATATCTTCCCTCGCTTAGGTGGATAGATGCCGAGTACTGATTTCATGGTCGTAGTCTTTCCAGCACCATTCCTACCAAGTAGTAGAGTGACTTCTCCCTTGGGTACTACTAACGAGATTCCTTGCAGGACGTAGAAGGAACCGATGTATACGTGAGCATTCTCTATTTCAAGCAAGTCTTTCATCTGTACCACCCAGATAAGCTGTCAGGACTTCCTCATTCTCTTGGATCTCCTTTGGAGACCCTCTTGCAATCATTCTTCCTTCAGAAAGAACGAAGATTTCCTCACTGAGGCTCATGACAATGTCCATTTTGTGTTCAACTACTAGCAGCGTCAGTTGTTCACCGTATGTTTCTTTGACTCGCAGAATGGCATCAATGACCTCTGGTATCTCTTCTACAGCCATTCCAGCCGCAGGTTCGTCGAGCAAAAGGAGTCTTGGCTCGGTAGCCAGAGCCATCGCGATTTCAAGCTTCCTTTGTTCAGCGTGAGGTATCAAAGCGGCAGGGGCATAGAGTCTGTCGGGGTCAAGACCCACAATCGCAGCAATATCCAAGACCCTCTCATGGAACTCCTCATATGAGCCTGCTTTGTTCAGCATTCCAAGGAAGTTTACCCTTGCACCGCTACAGCCCTGAGCTGCCAGCCGAATATTCTCAAAGGTTGTCTGATATGGGAAGATGTTCGTAATCTGATATGATCGAGATATACCCTGTCGTGTCCGCTGATGCATTGAAAGTCTGGTTATGTCTATACCCTCAAAGAATATCCTTCCGGCCGAAGGAGGAAAGACTCCTGTAATCAAGTTGAAGAAGGTCGTCTTTCCTGAACCATTTGGACCGATTATTGCTTTGATTGCGCCTCTTTCGACATCAAGGGATACATCATTAACTGCAATCAGTCCGCCGAAATTCTTGGTTAACCCACTAGTGCTTAGGATAAAATCACTCGACGAGGACAATTCGATTTCCCTCTACAATTCAATATCCAAAATCGGGTATCCCCAGTGGGGCCCATTCAGGCGGATAATATATCTTTTGGAACAAAATCGAGTTGGGCCGCTGTCTCAAGCTAAGAATACACGAGAAGAGAATCATCTTCAGCAAGACTAAAACCTGACAATGTCTTCATTCTGAGTCCATAGGAGTTCCTAGAGATGGACCAGAAGGATTGGTCATGGGTAGGCGATTGGACAGGTAGAAGAGCACTACTTACTCCGAAGAGAGAAGCTATAGTTGACAACATCCAGAATAAGAGATACACATTCGAAACAATGGATAAACGAGCCAATCAAGTAGCAAGGTTCCTGCTTGATTCAGAAGTACGGATGGGGGACAGAGTAGCCGTATACTCCAAGAACAGGTTCGACTTCCTTGACATCCTCTTTGCTTGTGGGAAGATTGGAGCCATCTTGACCCCTTTCAATATTCGACTTGCCACACGCGAGATTGAATATCTCCTGAAGAAGACAGATCCGTCAATAGTGTTCTATGACCCCGATTTGATAACCCAGTTTGAGGAACTGCGACCGCTCGTCAAGAAGAAGCACCTGTTCGTGATGGGCAACAAGCAGACCGATTCCGATTCCGATCTTCACTCACTAATGACCAAAAGACCATCCATGTCAATAGAACGACCATCACTCACAATGGATGATCCGTATCTGATTGTGTTTACGGGAGGAACTACGGGCCTACCGAAAGGTGCGATTCTCTCCCATGGCTTGGTCTTCTGGAACTCTGTCAATACAACTGTTTCTTGGGGACTTAGAGAGGACGATATTCAGCCACTGCTCTTTCCACTCTTTCACACAGGAGGAATCAATGTACTTCTTATGCCATTCTACCATCTTGGAGCACTAAGCATCATCATGGGTGATTTCGATCCTGAAGAAACGCTTAGGGTTATTGAGAGTGAAAGATGTACGATTGTGATTGCTGTTCCTACCATGTTCAACATGATTTCTCAATCAACGAGTTTCAAGAAAACCGACTTTGACCGTGTACGAGTGTTCATCAGTGGTGGCGCTCCGTGCCCTGTTGCGATCATGGAGAAGTACTGGGAGCGTGGCAAGATTCTGAAGATGGGGTATGGACTCACTGAAGTGGGACCTAACAACTTCCACTTGCCGGATGATGCTGTCAAGGAGAGACCAACGTCTGTAGGATTTCCCACATTCCACTGTGACACGATGATTGTCGATGACAGCAACAATCCGGTAGAGAACGGAGAAGTGGGTGAGTTACTGCTCAGAGGGCCACACGCATTCTCTGGGTATTGGGAAGAACCTGAGGAAACCTCGAAGGCTATTGAGCCTGACGGATGGGTTCATACCGGAGATCTGGTGAAGAAAGACAACGAGGGATTCTACTACATCGTTGGCCGAAAGAAGGACATGTTCATCTCAGGTGGCGAGAATGTGTTCCCTACCGAGATTGAGGAGATTCTATACAAACACCCCAAAATATCGGAAGCAGCTGTCGTAGGGGTTCCAGATGACAAATGGGGTGAGGTCGGCAAAGGTTTCATCGTATTGCGAAGTGGTGAGTCGCTGACAGAAGATGAAATCCGAAAATACCTTGACGGGAAATTGGGGCGTTACAAGATACCCAAGTACTATGAGTTTCGTGACGACCTACCGAAGAGTGCTGCGGGTAAAATCTTGAAAAGAGAATTGGAGGACGAGTCATGAAGACTATTGGCATTGAATCAATTGGGGTCTATATTCCGAAGGAGAGACACACGGCTGAGTATATCTCTGGGCAATCAGGGACACCTGTTGATATCATAAAGACAAAGATGGGGATGCTAAGCAAATCAGTTCCGGGACCGGATGATCATACTGTTGCGATGGGGGTCAAAGCAGCAAAGACGGCTATCGAGCGCGCAGGTATCGACCCTGCTAAGGACATTGAAGTGGCAATATGGGCAGGAGAGGTATATGCTGAACGCCCTATGCAGACGTATGCGATAAAGTTCCAGAACGAAACAGGTGCAACCAGCGCATGGGCCTTCGACGTGAACCAGCGGTGTGGCACTGTTGTCGTTGCGATGATTCTCGCCAAGTCGTTGATGCAGACTCACGGATACCGTCGAGTCTTGATTGGTAGCGGATATAGAAACTGTGACCTAATAGACTACTCCAACATTCGGACTCGTTTCATGCACGACTTGGCTGCCAGTGGAGTTGCGATGATTCTTCGAAACGACTATCCACACAACGTCGTTCTAGAAGGTAGTGTCATCTCGGACGGTCAGTTCTCGGAGGATGTATATGTTCCTGCTGGAGGCTCAGTGATGCCAGCATCCTGTGAAACAGTTGAGCAAAGGCTACACTATCTCGATGTGACAGACCCAGAAGGTTTCAAGGAACGACTTGACAGACTCTCGATGGCCAACTTCCTGAAGGTTGTGGATGAGTCACTTGAGAAGAGTGGATATTCAAGAAAGGATATCGACTACCTTGGTCTGATTAGGATGAAGAGAAGTGCGTTCGAGTACGTAGCCAACGAGCTTGGGGTTCATCCTTATGAGCAATCCACGTATTTCGAGGAATGGGGGCACATGGGTCAGAACGACGCCATTGTATCTATTGAGGAGGGTCTCAAGAGTAACAAGATAAAAGACGGTGATCTCGTCGTGCTGGCGGCTGCCGGAATCGGGTGGTCATGGAACGCTATGACCATCAAGTGGGGTCAATGGAAATAGGAGCGTAATCTGAATGAAAGTTGCAAAGTACTCTGAGCTGTCTATCGGACAGTCTGCAGAAGTGACACATACAGTAACTGAAGCTGATATCAAGGTCTTTGGCGATTTGAGTGGAGACTACAATCCACTACATTTCGATGAAGAGTGGGCTAAGACCACCATGTTCAAGGGTAGGATTGCTCACGGGCTGCTCACAGCAGCCTTCATCAGTACAGCAATAGGAATGAAGCTCCCGGGGCCAGGAACCATCTACTTGGGACAATCAATGAAGTTCTTAGGCCCTGTGAGAATTGGTGACACGATTACTGCTCGAGTTGAGATCATCGAACTGAATGATGAGAAAGAACGTGTCACTTTGAAGACTACTTGCATGAATCAGGATGGGAAGATAGTCCTCGAAGGCGACGCAATGATCAAAGTCATGAACCTTTAGCAAGAACACATGCGATATAGTCACCGTGTCTTGTGTATCATCCCAAATCCCTTGAAACAACAGTCGGAATATAGTACTCGATTCGGAGAAGGAAGGGATAGTAGTTCTGTTATTCACCAACTACTCAACATGTCGGTTAAGGATGCCTGGAGTGCAAATCTAAGCATCTTGGTAAGATGTGCGATAATTTCTTCTGGGCCGTTTGAGTCTGATGGGAAGTATCGTACATGGAAACGCAGCGATATTGACCCGTTCCTGAATCTGAATTTGCAGACCTGAGAATTTGACATATTGTTTACCTCAAAGATCCAATCATTCTGGCTCCAAGCATAGTAAGTCTTGGCGCGCAGCAGCTATATGATATGTTGTTATCTTATAATAACTAATATCGTATAGCGTGTATTGCATCCAATGCATTCAATGGAACGGTCCTAGAAGAGCGAGTCCGCTTCGAGTGGTTCCCTTGATGTGTCATACTTGGACTCTGCCAATCTTCTAGTGTACCTGAACGACTGAAGAAGCACAACTACTCCAATGGCAATCAGTACAATTGCCGCGATGAAACTTCCTCTGTATGCGTCTGCGTTTGTCAGTCCGGCACCTATCAGAAGATCTGCAATAGGTCCTGCATAGAATGTAGCGGCAATACCCCAGCTAAGGAAGAAAGATGCATTATAGTATGCGAATAGTCTTCCCCTGTATTCTTCAGGTGCGATTTCGGCGACAATCGAATAACTTGAGGACTGAATGACTACTTGTGATGCACCTATAAAGAAGGCAGAGAGAAGCGCTAGCGCAAAGGTTGGGGTGACAACAAGCCATGAAATGCCTGCAAGAGACAACGCTACTCCAGCGAGCAAAACCCTGCTATCATTGACCTTGGCAACGACTGATCCGACCAGCAACCCCGCAATCATAGAAGCAATGCTTCCAACATTGCTATAGAGCGCGATCTCTTCACCTGTTGCACCGAAGGCTGTTTGTTCGGCCAGAAAGAGAGAGCTAATGATTGCAATTGAGTTTCTCCCGAAATTGATGAATACCAAGGCTGCGATGAAGACAAGATACGCAGAACGCAGCACCGAGGGAAGATCACTGAGTGGGGGACTTTCAGAAGGAACAGCTTCGTCTGATTCCTGCACCCGGCCCTCGTCTTTGAGCCGAATCGAGAAATAGACGATGAAGCTCGACACTATCATGACGACTGCGGCGATATTGAAGATGATTCCACTTGCAAAGCCCACGCCGTTGTCGTAGAGGAAACCACCTAGAAAAGCACCTCCTAATCCACCAAACCCGCCAATGATTGAGAACTGTCCCATTATCTTCTTTCTCTCATCAATCTCCGTCAATACTGAGATCAGTGCCGACCATCCGACATTGGACATACTCCAGAATACTTCAATCCCTCCTAGACTAAATATGATCACATAGCCAGCTAGGACTAGCTGATTCACTCCAAGGAAGAACATGTATCCGATGACCATGAAGATGTGGCCGACACCTGCAAGAAACTCTCCAATGACAACGAACTCGGTGGGCTTTCGGTACTTGTCCAAAAGACCGCCCCATAGGAACGATTGGGCAAGAGTGTTGGCTATCATGCCCACGGTAGCCATCAAGGTCACTTCGGTTGTTGAGAGACCCAGGGATCTGAGGTAGATAGAAAGGAAAGTATACACTATGGACCTTCGAAAGAAGCTTAGGATTTGGAATGTTGATAGCCCAGCGAACTCACGTCCTTTGAGCCGTGAATAGTCAAGAATCTTCAAGTCGAGTGCTTGTCGCCTATCTCCATCTTAAATACCATTTTCTTTCGGCCCCAGTCTAGGGATATATGGGGGTCGTCATTTAGGATGTTCAGAGCTTCTTGATGGTCGACCTAGAAGAGCTGAGCGAAAATCACCCTCGAATCATGATTGTCCTGAAGGGACTTTGGTTGGTGTTCCTTGTAACAATACTCTCACTAATCCTTATTTTGCCAATCTACATCTTCGCCGTCGATATGCAAATTCTCGAAGACATCTTCACGTTTCCCGCAGATCTCATTCCCCAACCCTACAATCTCGTCGGAGGCTTCCTGATTCCAGTCGGGATGCTCCTGGTCGTTTGGGGGAACTATGCTCTGCTGCACATTGGGAAAATCGGATTGAGAAAAAGAGAACCCATGCAGAGACCTTCGACTCTTGCCCTCGCTGGGCCATATAGATTCACTCGAAATCCAATCTATCTGGGAGGTCTCTTGATGCTTCTGGGACTTGCCATTGTATGGAGCAGTCTTGTGACACTCCTTTGCCTAGTTATTGTCTACATTGTTTTGAGGTACCTCTTCATCAAAAGGGAAGAGATTATCCTGGAGGAGGAATTCGGAGACGAATACCAAAGCTTCAAGACACGAGCTAGACGATGGATTTGATACCCTGGTGACAAGATGACCAGACTGACGACCTCGAACAAGGCGCTATGGTTTGAATCTCAACCAAGAAACAGTCGCAAGGAGAATGTGCTGAATGGCAGGCACGGAAGAATATGTGGGAGATGAGGTCACTGTTGATTTCGACGAGCGACTACCCTTTCGGTCGAAATTGGCCTTTGGTCTATCTCAAGGTTCCATTAACCTCCTACAGGTCATCGCTCTTGGTTCTGCAATCACCTTCTACTACAATGTCAAATTGGG
>LRSK01000068.1 GCA_001563325.1 Candidatus Thorarchaeota archaeon SMTZ1-83 | reverse complement strand
AACAGAGTCTGATGAACAAGGCGGAGATGGAGGCTGTCCCATCTTCAGATGATGAGGCTGGTTTTGTTCCCTATATCCACACAAAGGTGTTTGAAACAGAAGACTACCGCGTCCGACTGAATGTGTGGTCCTTCGATGAGGCCGTCAAATCGCAGATAAGTCGGAAAGAATTCTATGATGAAGCTGAAGCCCTTATCATCGTCTATGCGGCCTCGGACAGGTGGAGCTTTGACTCGATAGACTTCTGGCTGAAAGAAGCCTCAATCACCACTGAAGAACTTCCGCCTATTGTGATTACAGCGAATAAGACAGACCTCGTTATAGATGCTGGAGAAGATACCGGAGATCAACCAGTGACCAAGGAAGAAGGGTTTGCTATGGCCGAGGAATTGGCAAAGAGGTTTGGTGACGAAGAGAATCTCCATCCAGTTGCCTTTATCGGTACCTCATGCCTCACAGGTGAAGGCGTTGTTGACGTCTTCGTGACTGCTGCACAGCTAGCTTCGTGGAACAAGTAGGTGATGACGACGGCTGCTACATGTGAAAGTTGCGGGAGGCCTGTTGAGCCGGAGTCTTCCGTCAAGACATTGGAAGAAGAGTTCATCAATAATACTCGAAAAGACATGTCGATTTGCATTGAGTGCTTTGGGAAGAGATTCAGCGTTATAAGCAGGAAACGTAGCGACACAGGCGGCATGGTCTTTGAGCTTCAGGAGAAACCAGCGCCTAGGTCCGGCCTCGGAAGCTCTAGGTTCAGCTGCATACAGTGCGACTGGACTGCTTGGACGGAAGAAGGCCTTACGGCTCATGTGGAAAACCGGCACAAGCAATAGGAACGAAGTTTTACTACTTTGTCAGTTGGAAGTACTCTCGCTCTCTCTCTATGATGTGTCCGGACAGTCTGAGTCCCCCTACGTTGCGAGCGGCGCTCTCCAGCATTCCCATTCTGTAAGTTGCGGTCCGAGGACCCACACCCCGCAACCAGTCCAGCTTCGACATGTTGAGTGTTTCATGTACTGAGAAGTATAGTCTTAGGTCAGATGCAATGGAAGCAGTTCTGTCAAACATGGCCACGGTCAATCCTACACTGGGTGCTGCAAAGCTGGCAATTACCCAAACCACGATCAACGGGTCATTGGCAAAGTATTCGAAGAAGAGGAGGAATCCCGAGAGAATGGGTTGGACCAAGGCCAATACGACTAAGGCAAGTGACATGTATTGGGTAGCATCATCACTGCCAAGTCCTGCCACTCCTATGATGTCTTGATTCGGTGGAAAAAGAAACACTAGTACTCCTCCTGACGCAACCCCAACCACTAGTGCAGTGAAGACCAGATTAGCAGCAAACAATAATGCGCCATCAGACCAAACTGCGGGGAAACTAATCAAGGATTGGACCGTCAGTGCGGCGATGATTCCTGCAGCGCCAGTAAGAAATCCCCTCCAGCTGAAGAACTCGTACCTCATGACCATGATATCTTCAGACAAGACTTGCTGACATCCACACTATTCTACGCCTGTATAATTCACAGATTTTGATAAAGTTATTTGTGTCGGTAGTCTTCAACACAAAGCTCTGACAGAAGTTTCTAGGTACCGAGAGAGAGCGATTTATTAGAATCGTGGTTTCGAGCACATACAGTCTGCAGACTCAGTTCAGACGGAGTGGATTCAGCTGAATGATGATACAATCGTAAGTGTAGATTCTGTTTCCAGAGTATACACAATGGGGGAGATACAAGTCCACGCATTGAGAGACGTTTCTTTTGATATCAAGAAGGGAGAGGCAGTCGGTATCATGGGTCCCAGCGGCTCAGGCAAGACCACGCTGCTGAATCTAATTGGTGCACTCGACCGCCCAGATTCCGGCCAAGTAAGAATCGATGGTGTCAACATCACGGAGATGGACGAGAAGGAATTGACGATTGTTAGGAGGAACAAGATTTCCTTCGTGTTTCAGTTCTTCAACCTCCTGCCAGTCCTGTCCGCCTACGAAAACGTAGAGTTGCCGCTACTGATTAGCGGTGTGGATGAACAGTTAAGGAAGAAAAGGGTCGACCATCTCATCAACTTGGTCGGCTTGGCAGATAGAGCTGAACATAGGCCAGATGAACTCTCAGGAGGAGAACAGCAACGGGTCGCCATAGCAAGAGCCTTGGCGAAACCACCGGGTGCCGCCAGCTCCGTGGTCGTCCTTGCAGATGAACCAACGGGCGACCTGGA
Organism: Candidatus Thorarchaeota archaeon SMTZ1-83; assembly: GCA_001563325.1. The sequence continues at coordinate 4,744 of LRSK01000068.1, read as the reverse complement.
TTCGGCCACAGGCGAGGAGATCATGAGAATCCTAATTGACCTGACAAAAGGTGAGGGAGGCACTCTTATCTGTGTCACCCATGACCCAGATGTGGGGGAGAAGATGGACAGAGTTCTGAAGATGAGGGATGGAAGAATAATCGATTCATGAGGGTGCGTTGTTGGCAGCAGTTCCAGTAGGATACGAAGCGTTTCACAGTCTTAGACGCAAGAGCGTCACGCTGCTATGTTTCCTGCTAACAGGTACCATGATAATGGGAATCGCAGTGTATGTCGATTCCTACTCAGTCCATTATTGGGACGAAGTAATGGATGTGGGAGAAGTCTCGATGTTCATAGACGGAAACGACGTAGATAGCATAATCTCCAGCGTGCGCCAAACTGATGGCATCTCGGAGGCGGTTCTACTAAGAGAGGCTTCGGCGTATGTGTACTATGAGTATATGGGTGAAGAGATGTGGGACCATTTCCGTGTCTGTGCACCTACGCAGGAGTATTTTGACACATATCCTGGCGTGTTTAGCATCACGAGAGGAAGGTTCCCCCAGAACGAATCTGAGATTGCAGTTTCAGCCGTTGTGGACGATTGGGAATGGGTGAACATCACACTCGGCTCAGAGATTGGCTACTCAGGAATTGAACAGACTGACAGACGGAACGTGACCGTGGTCGGTATGTACACAATTGGTAGGTTGGGAGCGGACGAATGGTATTCATACTACTACGCCAACTGGATGGCAATAGTCGTTCCTAGCTTGCTGGATCAAGACTCTGAGATGGCAAGCATCCATGCCAACGTGGACCGGTCGGGGGTCACGCCCTTTAATGCTGGAGGGTCTCTTGCATACCTTACGGGCATCGCTGAGGCCATAAGGTCCCTTGACCCATTCTACACTCCACAGAACCCTTGGTCTCGCTACTATGTCACCAACTTCTTGGAGTCAGCAGTCTATTCTTACATCGCTTGGCAGACAAGCACCAGGCTGATGCAGTTGTGGCGCGCAGCCCCCGTTATCCTGCTGATTCTGATGGTCAGCTTTCTGGCTATCAGACACAATGTGAACGAAAGAAGGTACGAGGCGAACATGCTCATGGCTCGGGGAGCCTCAGAAGGTGATGTGAACAGCATTGTCAACCGAGAGATCGGCATGGTTGCTGTGGTATCTTGTGGGGCTGGTCTGCTCTTGGGCTTGTTGGTAAGTAGGATTGCCCTTGGGGCCACTGGATTCTTTCAGTTTGACGCTTCTCTGATGATAAGTGAGCCGTGGCTAATCACACTTGAGTCAATCATTCTTGCTCTCGTCACTGGAACCTTGTTGCCAGTTCTAACCCTCATTGCATACCGTCTCGTCTACTCGACAAAGAAGACTGTCGAAGCAGGTGGCGGACGACTGAGCAAGGTATCTCGAGGACTGACCCTCGTCAGATGGGATGCACTAATCGTTATTCTCGCATCCCTTCTGATGATTGCAATGTACTCCGGTGGGTCTGAGATTCAATCCAACCCCATCCTTGGATTCCTAGCTTCGATTACTCCCTTGCCGCTCTTTCTGGGCGTTGCAAGCCTCGTCATAAAAGGAGTACGAAGAGGAGCCCACATCATATCAGGAGGCCTAGTGCGTTTACTGGGTGAAGTACCCGCGTTTGTGGGTGTGCGCAGGATTGGGAAAGAGGCATCCTCGGCGGGTCCGGCGATTATGGTCCTAGTCCTAGCCATTAGTCTTGCGTGGAATAGCGCTGTGGTTGATAGCACGCTTCCAGTCACCAATGTCAACCAAGCCAGATTTGCGATGGGCGCAGACGTCACTTTCGAATTGAACTCCGGCAGCATTGACCTTTGGGATGAGTTTCTTGAGAACGTGACGCAGCATGAATCAATCGCCTCTGCATCTCAGGTCGACGTTGCCACACTCTTTCTAGCCGACGAGTATGGAAGCACAGCCTTCTTTGTGGCAATCGACCCGACAGAATACGCAGAGATTGGATACGATCACCTCGGGTTGCGCCTTAATGAGTCGGACTTGGATGAATACCTAATAGACTTGGAGAATGACCCATCTGGTGTGATTATCACCAGCGACATAGCTGAAAGCTATGGTCTTGAGGAGGGCGATCTAATCCGTGCCTTCGAAGAGTGGGACTCGCCCCAAGTCTATGAGTTTACAATAATAGGAATCGTGCCTGCTATTCCTGAGCTGCTTGAGAGACAATCTCAGGGCAGAAGCGGTGGAGGACCCATATTCTACGAAGACTATATTGTGCCCCCACCTGGACCCTATCCTTGGTATTCGCAATGGGGATTCGGAGAGAGAAGGGCGTGGGTCCACCGAGACGTAGGAAGAGTCCTATTCAGCAATACAACCTATCTTGACCACTATTGTGTTGTGAGCACGACCCCTGGAGCCAATGGAACCGCTATTGCGGAGGGTCTCCTGAGCACTGGTGGAAATAAGGTCATCGTAGATGGAAGATGGGGTTCTGTGGACTTTGAGGTGTCACACTATCTAAGTCAAGTCGTGTATCACATAGATAGGTCTCTGGATACTATGCTTACCGCAGTCACTGTAGGAGTCATTGTTGGAGCTTTCACAATCTACGCTGTTGAGGGGGTCCGCTCCAGAAGGAGAGAGATCGCTCTCCTGAGGTCTATGGGAGCCACAAACTCGCTCATAGTGAAGGCCCAAGGTGCCGAACTGCTTGTGCTGCTAAGTCTGAGCGTTCTTCTCCTGGGAGCCTATGCTCCACTGTTCTTGGCCAACTCTCTCCTGACTGCAGTAGGGACCTATGGGTCATGGTCCTACTTCTTCCCAGTTGTCATCTTCCCCGTCTTTCCGTGGCCAATGATGGTCACCGTGTTGATTTTCTTTGTTGTGTCCATTACCCTCTTCATCGCCGCCATAGCAGCCTTCTCATCAAGAGTTAGCCTCTCTGCAGCTCTCAACGCAGCTTGGGCTGAAGCTGGTCCGTACGGAGGTGACCTCTAATGTTCCTTGTGTCAAGGCTGATGTCAAAGGCACCTCAGGTCGCGGCCACGATTCTGATATTCTCACTCTCTGCCGGAGTTCTTGGGGGCATTCTGTTTTACATGGACAGTGCAAGCCCGTATGTCCTTGGCGAACTCACACAAGATATCCCGGTGGACATGTATGTTGGCTTCAGACCAAGTTTCTACAATCAGAATGAAACGACGGTTGACGATATACTTTCTGTACTTGTGAGTCAACCGGCAGTATTGGACACAGAAACTCTGGCTATACTTGAAACCTACTACTGGGAGTCTGAGGACTGGAGAGATGCTTATCGAGTGAACATCGGAGTGAATGAGTCGTTCTTTGAAACGTTCTCAGAGGCAATTGATCTTCTAGAGGGCAGTGCTGAGCTCAACTCCACAACATGCCTCGTAGAACGTGGAAGAATGACTAGACAGGGACTTCAGCTTGGTGACAATGTGACAGTTTCAGTTGAGGCCTACAATGAAACTGGCGGATGGTATGAGGTTGAGCAAAACTACACAATTGTCGGCACCTTTGCCACCACTCTGTTCATGTATTCCTACGAGTGGGGTGCTCCTTTGTCGACTTCGCTATTCATGGTCACATCTATGGAAGGAATAGTGGAGCGTTTCCAAGAACTGGGCACTGAATGGTACGGTATACGTATGGAGATTTGGACGACCGTTGACCACTCAATTATCTATGAGCCGGATTCCATAGGAGCAATGGAGGACTTGGAACATTGGATAGAGCAGAGGACTCTCCCCTTCGCCTCTGTAACGAATTTCGCACTGATCTCTGCAGTTTATGAGTTCGTGGCTTGGGGGATAAGCATGAGGGCAATTGCTCTAGCGTTCTCCATTCCCACAATAGTTATGGCAATCATATTGGTTCAGTACAATTCCAATCTACTCGCAGATGAAAGACGTCGTGACGTAGGAACTCTGAAGACACGAGGGTCTTCAGGATGGCAAGCGTTTCGATGGATTCTAAGTAGCGCCCTTACAACAGGGATCATCGGTGGATTAGGAGCCATTCTGGTTGGAGGACTCTCTGCCGTTCTTTCTGGCACTGTGAAAGAGTTGTTGTCTTTCGACCTGACGCGCCTCTCGGAATTCACCCTACTACTACAACCAGAGGCCGTGATTGCAGTATTCATGTTCTCATTTGCAGTGGGATTCCTTGTTTCTCTACCTTCTGCAGTGAAGGCACTTCTCATGACTGCAACTGAAGCGCACAGTATCATCGAAAGCCAAGCCTTGCTTGAAACAGAAAGCATGGGAACTCCTGCCTACGAGCTCGTTGCTTTAGGAATCACAGGATATCTCCTATCACCCCTGCTGGTGGCCTTCAGATACATTCCCTTGAGTACATTCGGTTCTTTGATGTTTGCCGCTATTGTGATTCCAATGCTTGGAATATTCATAGTCGCCTTCACGCGTCTGTTGTCGAGACCGACGGCACGCATCAAATCAAGGGTCCTAGCCAGGATGAAGAGCAAGTCGCTGCAATCGGGATCAAGAGTAATCTCCGGGAATCTTCGTTTATTCAAGAAGAGCGAGTCGTTGGGAGTGATGTTCATTGCCATGGTATTTACGGCCGGCATCTTCTCGTCCCTATCGGCCCACACTGCCAGCACGCATTTGAGGGACGTACTCTACTTCGAAACGGGTGCAGACATCAAGATTGAAGTCAAGACCTTGCTTGACAATGTGACCTTGGATATCCTCGAAAACGTGACCGCCGTTGAG
>LRSK01000067.1 GCA_001563325.1 Candidatus Thorarchaeota archaeon SMTZ1-83 | reverse complement strand
GACGAATGGCTCGGTATTGAACTAATGAAAGAAAGAGAGAAACTGGCTCAGTTCATACCTATTGAAGGACCAGTGAGGCTGTTGGATGTTAGTGTTGGCACCGCAGCCAATTTCGTAGCACTGTACAATGCATTCGAAGGCAAACAAATGGACCGCTTCAAATTCCATGGGCTGGACCTTTCTCTCGGAATGCTCAATGTATCAAAAAGAAAAATGACTCCTCTTGGAGTTGATGTCAGCCTTGTTCATGGGAGCGTCTTTAACATTCCCTACAAGGACAAGGCTTTCGACATCGTCAACCATAGCGGCGGAATCAATACTTTTTCGGAAATAGGCTTGGCATTTAGTGAGATGTTGAGAGTAGCATCACCTGGCGGCGTTGTTATTGTGAACGATGAGGGACTGTCACCAGAGATGAGGGAAACCGAGATGGGCAAAGCCATCATTGATGCAAATTCCCTCTTCGCAGCAAGACCCCCTCTTGAGCATATTCCAGACAAAGCAAAGAATGTTGAGATAGATTACATCCTCAATGGGACATTCTACCAAATAGTGTTTAGGAAATGACTGGTGTTTTAGAAATCGAAGTGTGATTTAGGCGAGCATATGAAGAGTAACTCATGTGGCTTCCCACATGAGCACTTCTTCACGTGTGATTCGACGACTCTTGGCCTGGTCATCGTGTGAACTGTACTGCTTACAGTTGACATCTGTGGCCTTTTTCCTGTGAGCCATGGTCATCTACCTGTACAGATATGAGTGGGCGATTGCCCTTGTAGAGATCTTCCTTCGAAGCTTCTTCTTCTTGATACCTTTCTTTGCTAGAGCCATTTGTTGCTTACCTCCTATATGTGTAGGCAAATCCGATGAATTGGGTCGACATGACCTGCACCATCTTCGCGTTCTTCTTCACTGATTGATTCCTAGTGATCTCAGCCACAGCCAACCTTTGTTACCTCCGAGCACAGTAGTCGTAGTAAAGCGACTCATGTGTGTCAGGCCCATGACCAGAGCACTCGTGTTCAGTCCTGTCATGAGTCATTGGTTTGATACCATGTATGAGACACACTTAATTGTATATAAAGGTTTGCGAACCAAACCATTCTGTTATTTACGGTTAATTATTCACTCTATTAAGACTAATTAGGTACAACAATTATACTGATATAATCGACATGGTATAAGAGCAAAACGTTAAAATATGTCAAGATGTCAAATAAAATCGGGATTTGAACAAGAACAAAACGAATTCGGGTGATACATTGACGACAGACGAGATTACTGACGCTTTAGCGGGGATTGAAGCCCCTGAGGAAACTGGCAAGTTTCCGGAACCAATGAACGAGATTGTTTTTGTTAACGATCCTGAGAGAGCAGAGATACTTGACGACCAAGTAAGGTACATGATTATTCAGGTTCTCAGACGGGGTATGGATGATACATGCACCACAAGGGATGTTGACAGCGAAACCGGCGAGCGAATAATCCGCCAGCGAGATGTGAAGAGATATTCCATGTCAGTGGTCGAGATTGTCAGGATGTCAGAATCGCATGATGACATTGACAATATCACAAAGAACCAAGTCTATCATCATCTCCCCAAGCTGATCGAGGGGGGTTACGTCGTTAAGTTTGGAACTGTGACAACAGGAAAAAGGACCACTGATTATTATCGTCGCACTGCCAAAGGTTTTGTATTGACGGTTGGCGAGTTTGGAATTGATAGTAAACTAATGAAGAAAAAGACCCAACACTATATCGACCTATACACAAGGGTGTTTGATATCAAACTCTCAGATGCTGATGAGGATAATCTCATGCGGCTCATAGCAGAGTCAATGAGAATAGAGCACCAAGGGCGCTCAAAAATCGGTCAGCTGATTAAGGGAGATGTTGCTGATAAGGAAGTCCTCAGCATGTATGAAGACCTTGTAAGGCTTTATGCTCTAGGCGATGATGAATGGTTAAAGATTCAGAAAAAGATGCGCGAGGTCTTAATCCCAGGAAGCCTATAAGAGCTACACTTCATCTAATCACATGTAGCACAGACGTTTGTCTGGGTTTCACCAACACCATCAATGTCCCTTAGTTTCTCAACTACATAGACACTCATGTCTTCGTTAGTCTTGAAAATAGCTTTCACGATAATGTCAAAGGCCCCGAAGATGATGTAGGCTTCTTCTGTCTCATCCAAAGCCATGATTGCTGAAAGAACTTCCCTGTTAGTCATGCCTTCGACTTTGACCATAATGAACGCCGTAATCATTGATTAGCACCTCTTAGGGAACTGGAAAACAGACTGCAGGCCCCACTTATCCTTTCCGAAACGTCAGAGTCTGCGCATGAGCTGGACTGCTGTCTTGGAGAGGTCAATAAGGGTCAGCTCGGGAATCGAGTCATGTGTTGCCCATGCTATTGCCCAAATGCCCACCTCAATACGTGACATCAACAGATGACCCTGGTTTTTGTCTGCAGTGGCGACATATGACTCCTTACTTGATGTGACTCTCTTGTATTTGACTCCACCAACCTCCACACTCTCACTTGCTGAGGCTGGAGCGACTGAGAGTTCAGCAACAGCTGGAACGCAATCCCAATTACTTGTTTGCCAGATGATCTCGCCATTCTTTAGAATTGCAAATGCCTGTATCTTGGGATTGTATGAGTACAGTAAATTCCATTCGTTGTCTATCGTCATATCCATTTCACAATCACCAGAATATTCTCATTGGTCGTTAAGAAGTAGTCGTTGGAGGGACTGGGGGTGAAATCCCCAAGTCCATCGAGGATTCAGCTAGATTTTACCTTTGAGTGACTTTGCCGCGCGGTCGACGTCGACATAAATGCCGTCCGGAGCAGCCTCTGCGGCAGCCCAGGCAACCACAAACTTGTCACCTTCAATTTTGGCCAGAACAAGAGTCCCGTTGCCTCCTACATTTCGAGCCACAAGACTGTCTGGTGTGGTTCTTATTGTGGAGTACTTGATTTGATTCTGGGTAACTGAAGTTGCGCCAGAACTGACTGCTCTTCCGAGCTCAGCTGCGTCAGCTTGAAGATCCCAATTGTTACTCTGCCAGAGAACCTGTCCGCTGGCAGTTATCACTCCAAATGCCTGAACCATCTTCCCACTACTATTGTACGCCTGTGTGTATGCATCCATGACTGGATCTGACATGATCATTCACCCTGTGTTTATCACAGTCTCTAGGAAGAGATGGGGAAATGATTCCATAAAAAGGAATTCTTGATAGCTCTCATTCCACGCATGAGGCACACTCATATGGCAGGTTGACACAATTCCATCCATGCATAAGGATGCACTCTGGGAAACGGAAGAAGGCACTCATCTTAGAGTGCTCGTCAAGCCTAAATCGACCTCGAAGGAGTTTGTTGCTGGTGTTTCTGACTACGCATTGGTCGTGAACCTTAGGTCTCCAGCAAGAGAAGGAAAGGCAAACACGGAACTACTGAAACGCCTCTCCAAAGTCCTGGGCATTTCAACAGGAGATATAAGACTGATTTCAGGTCATAAGTCAAGAGAGAAGACGCTAGTCATCAAGGGAAAGACAATTGGAGATGTAAAGAGTGCCCTCTTTAAGCTCACAGACTCAAGCGTTTGACCCATAAAGTTACGTATCGTTGAGTTCGCAAACGATTAATACTAGAAGGAATCTTGGCTCATTCTATTGGCACATCATGCTCATACTCAGTAGTCTATGACCGCTATATGGAGGACTGCCATTGAACAGAATTCCCAGAGCAACAAGAAGCCTTCTTGGGGGCCTTTTTGGGGCTGGCTTGTTCTATGCTCTTGTTGTAGCGGCCGAGGGTCGCTTGGCAGACCTGGATGTTCTCATTGCGATTGCTGTAGAGATTGTATTGATACTGGGTGCCATCTTCCGAAATCCCATTGACAAAAAGGGACTGATGTATATTAGTGTAGGAATACTTGGCATTTTGCTAACCACGATGCTTCTTGGCGCGTTCACCGAGATGGTCATAATGGCCATTGGAGGAATGGCTCTGTATGCCTTTGGTATGAGTGAGCCGAAATTCCCATTGACAAAACGAGCAATGGTCACAGGTATAGTGGTAGGGACCATCATCACGTTTCTAGGAATTTACCTCAATCTGAAGATTGGCGTTGTGTACTTCATAGGTGCTGAGATGCTTGGAGCTATTATTCTTGGTACTATGGGAAGATATACACCAGAAGAAAACACAATAGTTGTTGCAATTGCCAATAGCTCGGGCTTAATCTCAGTCGGTGTTCTAGTCACTTTTCCAGCAATTGCTATCTGGCTACCTACCATAGACCCCGCTTTGACCGTGCTTGTGGACCAGATCATCACGATTCCGTTCATCATGATTGTAATTGCGGTGAGCGGGATTTTTGGAATAGTTCTTCTTCTGCCATGGCGTGACACATTCGAGCAAGAACGATGGCCCCAGGTTCAACCACAGGCTGAAACCATTCTAGCCTTGGGCTCAGATCCATCATCAAAAAAAGCGGTTCTTACGGGGATGGCTGCCTCTGGAGCATGGATGGGAGTGACAAAGATCGCCGAGGAAGTCACTGGAGCTAGTCTTGAGGCTTTGCCCAACGCTCTCGCTCCTGCAATTCCTGCTGCAGGAGCTGTGCCGGAGTGGATAGGAGTTTCAAACTCTCCGCTCATTGCAGGAGTCGGATTTTTTGTTGGTTGGAGAAGAGTGCTCATCATAACAGGAGGCTCGGTGATTTCTCTCCTTGTCTGGATTCTATTAGAAGGGGCTGCTCCCATCCAATACGGTGACCATCTTCATCGTGCTGAGATTATATACATGGTCCTTGGTATATTCGCGGCAGTCATTGTCAAAGACATTCTTTCAAGCAGGGACGATGAGTTGAATCCTGATGAGTTCAGTAGGCTGCTCGAGAAAAAAATCGATGGTACGGAAGAAAAGGAGGATAGCCAATTTCTCATCGATAGGCCGCATAAAACTGGAGAGATTCCCAGACTGATGAGAGTAAAAGAGGAAATATTCTCGATCGAGATGATGAAAGAGGAGATTCGAGAGATTGTTGAAAACCCTCGGGCTTATCTTCGAAGTAGAAGAGGGCAGCTACCAGCATGGGTAGCCTTTGCTTCTCTTGGTCTATTCATCCTGACTGGCATCATCATATTCTGGTTTTTGACACCATTTCCGCAGCTTCGCATAAGTTGGCTACTCTTTGTACTAGGGTCGCCTCTAGCAATGGTATCCGCATACTTCACTGCCAGGGCCATGTGTGAAACAGGTATGATCGCTGGGTATATCTCGGATATTGTAGCCATTCCAGCTATCCTGTTCTTTCGAGTGACCTTCCAAGCGATTACGACCTTTATGGCAATGCTCGGAGGTCTTCAAGATGCGGCTCTTGCACTTCTTATGCATCTCAAACTTGGGAGACTAACAGGCGTCAGGGGGCGTGATATTGTCAAAGCGGTCTTCATTGGCATAATACTGGGAAGCTTGTTTGGGTCAGTGGTTACATATGGATTGTTCAAGAATCCAGGATTTGGAGGTAGCAAGCTGCCGAGTCCAGCAGCTCAGTTATTTGGGTTTCTCGTCATCAGCCTCACTCAGCTAGGAGAGTTCCAGCTTCCTGGTATCGGAGACCTTCCAGAGGTGCATCCAATTCTCGCTTTCCTCTACCTTCTCATCTTTGCAATAGCTGGGTTCTTAGCCGCCAGAGAACTAGGCAAACGAGGCTATAGTGCAATCAGTTTAGGAGTCGGCGTGTTGATTCCTCCAGCCACAGCAGCAACCATGCTCTTCGGTGCGTATATCAAATATAGAACGGAGAAGAGGTATGGGTCTGTAGCAAGTCCAATTGATGGATGCGAGCCTCCAATTGAACAGGTACGTAGCAGGGTGACTCAGGTCCTCAGCGGCGTTGTTGCAGGAGAGGCTGTGATTACAATTGTATGGGTCATTTGGAGTGTCTTATTACGGGGAATCTAGCTTCTCTCATCAACATACTCGGCTAGTCTTTGCAGGAACTTTGGAAAGTCGTCCTTGTACATGCTTGCTCCGGCAGCAGCTGGATGACCTCCACCCTGAGCGCCCTCCATCTCAGGCAGAATGGTATCAAGTGCTTTGTTGAGGTCGATACGGGACTGTCTCCGTCGGAGGCTCATGTCAACCTCATCATCAGTGGATCTTGCACTTATCCCGACATTGGCTTCTGTGACATACGCTGCAAATTTGGCACTTTTTCCCCGGTAGCCATTGATTGGCATGTCAAGAATATACCCAATAGGCCCAAGCTTTCGAGCACTGCTCTGGACGTAGCGAAACACCTGATGTTCTATTCTAGTTGCCTTCAGTGCAAGGGTTACAATATCATTCATGGAGCTTGGCTCGATCCCAAGAGCCAATTGACGAACAATGTCTTTGGATTCCTTTCGATAGTCAATCTCTTGAAGAGCCTGTACTAGCAGGCCAGCCTCTAGATAGAGTGTGCGCTTGTCATAATTATCAAACTGCTGCTTGGCGAATTCTGTGTCATCACAGTAGTCGCCAATTGCACCATACAGTGCAAGGCGGAGAGCGTGTTCAGGAAGCCGATCTTTAAACTCCCGATACACCAGCTCTGCTGCACAAGGACCCACTTCATGGACCAAATCGGTCCTCCTTGCGAGCTCTCTCTTCTGTTTCGGGGTGATTGGATGATGGTCTATCCAGTAAAGTGTGGTTGACTCAGGAAAGCGATCGATGGCGTTCAGAATATCATCGAATTTCTTGCTGTTAATTGCAATGTCGCTGACACTTACTTCTGTGGGCCGGTCTTTTGCTACCCGATAGAGGTCCTGATGGACCTGGGAGGGCCTTGTAAAATAGAAGTCGGACCCCGGAAACGCCAAGAGTGCGATTGCTCCGGATGTGATGCCATCGAGGTCTCCATGAGTGAGTACAACCGAGTTCACTATGTGACCGCTCCTGTGAATTTTCTACGGCTT
>LRSK01000066.1 GCA_001563325.1 Candidatus Thorarchaeota archaeon SMTZ1-83 | reverse complement strand
AACATGGGTGATCCTGATACTCTCCGGAGCTTTGTCAAGTTTACAATGAGGAGCTTTCGCGCAAGTCACTATGTACTTGTTCTGTGGGATCATGGAGATGATTTTAGTGGTTGCTGTTGGGATGACCATACAGGAGATCCAGAAGTCCCAGAAGACGGTCTGACTCATCAAGAAATCGCCGGAGCACTCTCAGGAGTCGAACTTGATATCCTCGCATTCGACACCTGCGTGGAGGGAATGATTGAGGTCGTCTATGAGTATGCATGTTACGGGTCCCAGATTGACTATGTGGTTGCCACTGAAGGCTATGTGCCATACTCAGGATATCCCTATTCAGCAGTCTTGAACGCCCTTGCTGCAAACTCGGATATGGACTCGTCTGACCTTTCAATGGTCATGGTGGACGAGTACATCGCCTATTATGATTCCAAGCGGCCAGCCTCCCGGCTTGTTCAGATGGGAGCAATCGACATGACTTACGTTGACCTCATCGTGGAACAGCTTGGGAGTCTCACAGATGTACTTGAGGAGGGTCTTCTTGGCCCAGATAGCGAAAACTATCATGGGTGGATTGCAGCGGCGCGAGGAGCAGGCAATATGGGGTGGTCTGAGTATGGTTGGGAGGCATACGTCGATTTGCCCACTTTTGCAAATACGCTAGGCACATTTGATTTTCATGAGGCGACAATTGTATATGAAACCCTAAAGGATGCAGTCTATTCAAAAGCCAGCTGGGCTATGAAATCAGCTGAAGGAATGGGCATCTTCTTCCCAAGCTCATATGCCTCATTTTATAGCAAAATCTGGTGGAATCCCGAAGATTACCTTGCAATGCAATTTCCCTACGAAGGTTTCTGGGCTTTCCTTCAGACATATTGGGGCAAGTGAATTCCTGCAGCAATCTAATAGCGTGACGTGATTCGAGGGCGCTCCTAGAACTCCCTCGGAGCAAAGGGCTAGTGTAGAAAAGATTAGGCGGCGGATTCTCCGCTGGCTTTTGATGAGCCTAACGAAGATGCAAGGGGAGGAGAGCATTCCCACTCTCCTCCTGAGTGCTGCTTCTTACCGTTTTGATGATTCGGTCAGCTCTTCTTGTAACTGTCTGTTTCTCCGAGTGAGATAGGTCTCGTGGCTTGAATATCGTAACGATTAGTATGACCCACACCATCACAAACATACTAATGATGCCAGCGAAAAGACCTGCGGCTTGACCGGCAGCCCCCGTGAATAGATTGTAAGTTCCATGCCATAGGGCAGTCATGAGGATGCTTCCTCTGCTGCTGTTGTACAGCCAAGTGAGAAATGTGGCTCCAAACATAAGGCCAATCACCCAGAATATTGTTCCTGTAGGTCCATGAGCTCTGAGGTTCTCATTGTATAGGAACATGGGGCTGTGCCATCCTGCCCAAATGATGCCAACAATAAGACTAGATGTCAATGCACTATACTTACCCTGAAGTCGAGGCAGTAGGAATCCTCGCCATCCTGTTTCTTCTCCCAGCCCGAAAGTGAATATCCAAGTGGATATCGACCTGCAATTTGATAGCATAGCCAAAGCTAGCTTGTGAAAGTCCAACCTATTAGCCAGGCAAAGGAAATGCACTATGTCCTTTCCTGTATAGAAGTAAAGCAGTACCTGTCACTATTGTCCATAGAGTCATGACTATGAATGCAATGGCATATCCAAAGTACAAGGGTATGATTGTTCCAACTGATAGGCCAACGACAGCAGTGACTATGAACCAGAGTGGAATGAATGAATGCTGCTCAGTATAATTCGAATCTACGTGTGGCCTTTCTTTTCTTCTGCCTATTGGATGTCCCTCTTCAAATGTTCTAATCTCTCTAATTGTGAGGTATGCGAATAGGAGAATGAAGCCAACTGAAAGAGCGTAAAGGTACAGTGGCCCCTTGACTGCTCCAATAAATGAAAAGGCGCAGAAAGCGATGAGATATGCGATACAGAGAATCCAGCCTTTGTCACTCAAGCGATAATCCGATATATCCCATCCGAAGAAATAACCTCCCGCTGCCAGAGGCAACCAAGTCTGAGTCAGTCCCCACATGAAAAACATGATGATGAATATGATCGTCAAATAGCCAATAATCTCTCCAGTTGCAAATGCAGTTCCTGTGGAGAATATTATGAAGGGCAATCCCAACGATATTGCTGCAAACAGAACTGCTCTCTCAGAACCCTTGGTAACAGAAGCTACATGAGCTATCATATGGAAGAACGTGAAATATGCTAGAAAGAGCCAAACAGGGAGAAGCTGATAGAAGAAGCCCACTATTCCTCTCGCAGAATACTCAGCTATTAGGTTGAATCCTGTGCATAGCAGTATAATCCTTCTCGCTGTATCTAATGCCATGAATTCACGCACTTCCCGGCCTCTATCGACATGATTGCACTCCCATCAATTCTTGGACTCCAATGGATGAATATATCACTTTTCGAACACAATCGATTATTTCAAGGCTAGGCGGAGAATTCAAACAAGTATCACAATCCCGTTCATTTTAAAGGAAAATACACGTGGCAATTAGGCAGTAATTGCGTGAATGAACCATTCTGGAGATGAAACCTGGTTGAAAATTCCCACGTATCAGGATATACTTGCGGCTCAGGAACGTATCAGTCCCTACTTGAAACCCACCCCGATGCATACCTACCCTGCTATCAATGAGCTAATCGGAGCCGAGGTGTACATTAAACATGAGAACTCACAGCCAGTGGGAGCCTTTAAGGTGCGTGGAGGGGTCAACCTAATCTCACAACTCTCTGATCAAGAGAAGGAGAGAGGAGTTATTGGAGCTTCGACAGGGAATCATGGACAGTCAATTGCCTACGCTTCAAGAATATTCGGAGTGAAGGCCACTGTCGTTGTGCCAGAAAAATCCAATCCCGGAAAGATTGCAGCAATCAAGGCACTGGGCGCAGATATAGTGTTCCATGGCGCAACATACGATGAGGCAAAAGCCCATTGTGAAGTTCTGGCAAAGGATCAGGGGTATCGCTATATCCATTCGGGAGATGAACCAGAGCTCATAGCTGGCGTTGGAACCCACACTCTTGAGATGCTTCAGGATGAGCCAGGCATCGTAACAATCATCGTACCAGTAGGCGGTGGAAGTGGTGCGGCTGGCGCATGTATCTCAGCCAAGTCTATTAACCACGAAATTGAAGTTATCGCGGTCCAGTCAGAGGCATCACCAGCAGCTCATGATTCATGGAAGCAGGGTGTTCTTGTTGAGCGACCCAATCGTACCTCTGTAGAGGGGCTATCAACTGGAACTGCATTTGAGCTACCTCAGAGAATCTTGCGGAAGCATCTAGATGATTTCATACTTCTGAGTGAACAAGAGATCATGAGATCTATAGTTTGGATGATACAGCATGCACACACTCTTGCTGAAGGAGCTGGAGCAGCCCCGCTTGCAGCGGCATATAAGATTCGGGAGCGTTTGAAAGGAAGAAAGGTAGGACTCATCTGCTCAGGTGGTAATCTGTCGCTTGACAAACTTCGAAAAGCTTTGGACTTTGCCATGAGCTACCCGAATTTGTAACAGGTGGTTCGAATCTCGAGATGACCGCAAAGATTGTCACGTTCAACGCGGACGTTCACAAGGACCAATTCTTTGAGATGAATGTAGAATTCCTCAGATGGGATCATGAGAAGATACTTACTCATCATGGAGTTGACATGAGCGAATGGGATGGGGATGCGCATGAATACGTGGAATCGATGGTTAATGACCTTGCAGCTCTCAAACCACCGAAGGGGTTTGTCCTTGTTCTTGAGGATGAAAAGATACCGGTTGGTATGGGTCTCATAAAGACGATAGGAGAGGGGATTGGGGAGGTCAAACGAATGTTCATTCGTCCAGCTTATCGCGGAAGGGGATATGGGAAGGATTTGATGCAAATGCTGGTGACGAGGGCAGAGGAACTAGGCTACTCCACTTTGCGCCTTGAGACCGCAGACTTCATGCTAGCAGCTCTGAAGATCTACCGTTCTGCGGGATTCAAAGAGAGAGGTATGTATCCAGGCAGTGAAGTGCCAGAATGGTATCAACCCTATTGCATCTTTATGGAGAAGACACTTCCATCTGACAAACACTGACGAATTATATGCTATACACTACTCAATCATTTTTCTTGTGAATATTGCGAGTGGCCGATGCAGTACTTGGTACATTGCTCGCTCTATTGTATCGGGTTCTGTTTCTGCTTATTCTGGAGGCATATTGGAGTTGAAGCAATCATATACGATCTTCCAAGATCCATCCTTCTGCTTTCCAAACAGAGTCAATGCCTTTCCATCAGGCATTACATCAAGCGTATCTCCACCTGCCTTTGGAGTCAACTTCAATGAGTATTTACATCGAGTCAGTCCTAAGTTGCCATGGACTTCAACATCATCCACACTCTTGATGACAATGTCTAGTTTCATATCATCAAAGACAGGTTTCATTCCTTCTCGTATCTGATCTATCCCCTTTCTGGCTGGAGCATCTGGTGGCATTTGTGTCCCGTCTTCAGCCCAAAGGGAGAGCCAACGTTCAAAGTTTCCAGTGTTGCATTCTATGGCATATTGATTCAACATGTCCTTTACCGCGGCGATGTCTTTCTCGCTTTCCTTATCCATTCCTTTATCGCTCCGATTTGGAAGTTTGAGACTTCCAGCTATAATGTATAATCGTGGTTTGATAAAAAACCCCCGCAATTGATTATAATCCAGTTATAATGAAATACAAACAGACGATTCAAAAGAATAACTTCTAATCGCTTGGTGTGATGTTTTGGTTGCTGGATGAAATCAATGGATGATGAGAGCACAGGATTTGCAAGAAAGGTTGTTGCCGTACCATTTGTGCTGATCTTCATGAACTCAATATATATCGTCTACACCCCTGAAGTCTTCACGACAATCACCACTCTCGTTCCGATTCTATTGCTCTCCATTGTCGTCAGCATTGACATCGCAATTCGACCCATAGCCGCAAAAGAGGACCGATTCGATAGAGCAGTATCAGCCTTCGCGCTCCTTCTCTTTCCTCTGATGGTTTCTTTACCCCACTTCGAATGGATTTACCTAACATCATCACTCTTGTAGGAAACACTAAAGCAGACTGTATACTATTCCTATTGAGCTAAGATGTCTGATGAAGAGGAACGGGTCGACGAATTAGAAGAGGTAGCCACTACAGTCTATGCTGCTATCTTTGATGGGGCTGATACTGTTGAGATAGATGGCAATGTCTATCCAATCAAACAGACTTCAAAAAGCAAGGTCAGACTTGTTGAGAGAGGAGGATACACTTACATCGAACAGAATCCGCACAAGGACTCCAGATGGGCGAAACTGGCAAAGGAGGGCCATCAGATAATGTGGGTGATGCAGGGGCGGAGATACCTTGCCCAGATAAAGGATGGGAAATTCCTGAACTTAAAATGGAAGAAGTAGGATTCGGTGTCTTAGTCTGGGAATAAATCCATTAGAATGCTGACTGTTTCAGTCACGAACTTGGGGCAGATCTCCTGGAAATGGCTATCTTTGATTGCTTTCCTTAAGGCCTCATTGTCACTCATCTTCACACCAGTCAGGTCATCGCAGATGATTGTCCCAAACTTCTCTGAGAATCTGGATAGCAACTCAGCTGAGATTCGGTAAGTCTCTGACTTGTGTTTCTGTATGTCAGGAATCCCCATCCCAACTAGCCGACCAATAGCCATGATTGCTCCTGACAGGGCACCGCACTGTTGGCCAGAGTGAGTAATGCCTCCACCAAAGCCGGAGGCGAGCTGAGTTCCATCCTCGATGTAGGCATCTTTGTGTTCCAAGAAAGCTCGAAAGACTGCTTGGGCGCAGTTATACTCGGCTGAGAAGTATTTTGACGCGGCTTCTATTGCGTTCTTTGACACCATGGTGCCCTCCTGCCGTGGTCTTCAATATGCTTTGTTTTAAGCAGCAGTCTCTATGCAATAGCGAAGATATGAATCCACCCATTCTCAAGTCATGAATTTCTAAATCATATGAATTCCTATATCATATCCGCATTCACGACATTTCCCGTCTGTATCAGTAGCCACGTTTCGTGAGGAGAATCCAAGCCTCTCATAGCACAGGGTTCCACATCTCGGGCAGACCGTGTCCTCAAGCCCCCTTATCCCAACATTCCCGATATAGACAAACTCCAGTTCAGTTTTCCGTGCCATCTCTCTCGCCTTATTCAATAAACCAAGCGAAGTGGATGGCCTGGTGTACTCGTAGGCTGGATGGTATCTATTCAGATGCCAAGGCGTCTTTGGGCCTGCATATTCCAGTATCCATTTCGCAATGGTTTCAAGGCACTCCATGTCATCATTCAGCCCCGGAACGATGAGCGTAGTGAGTTCCACATGGACGTTCCTCTCAATAATAAGCAGGATATTGTCCAACACTGGTTGAAGATTGATCCCGCACATCTTTCTGACTTGAGGTTCGCACCCCTTCACATCTACATTCGCTGCATCCAGCCCTGCGTCAATCATGAGGTTAAGGGCCTCTGGAGTCATGTAGCCGTTTGTCACAATTGTATTGTAGAGCCCCCGATTCTTTGCGATTCTGAATACCTCAAGGTTCCACTCAAGCATCAAGGTGGCAGCCTCACTGAAAGATACTGATGTTCCATTGCTCCCTCTCTTCTGAGCCATGTTGACGAACTTCTCGGGACTTACATAGTTGGTCAGTTCTGGAGTGGGCTTACGCTTCGATATGTCAAAGTTCTGACAGAAGGGGCAGGATGCATTGCAGCCCCAACTCCCAACGGTGAGAGCCATAGTCCCCGGAGCAAAGTGGAAGAGGGGCTTCTTTTCTATGGGATTGTTGCT
Source organism: Candidatus Thorarchaeota archaeon SMTZ1-83 (assembly GCA_001563325.1). The sequence goes on along the minus strand of LRSK01000066.1, from coordinate 114 downwards.
GATGGAGGAAACATTCCCATAGACCAATGTTTTCAAAGAACTGTTGCTGCTTATTCTGGTGCCGCATACACCCAATCTGTTTTCTTGAATAAGACATCTGTGAGAACACGTGAG
>LRSK01000065.1 GCA_001563325.1 Candidatus Thorarchaeota archaeon SMTZ1-83 | reverse complement strand
CGTCAAAATAGAACAAGACACATCCTCCGACCCCGGATAAGACACTGAGCCAATGTTGAGACATCAGCACAAACGACAACACAATCAGCATGAAGCCCAAGTACTGTGGATGGCGAACTACTCCATAGACTCCTGTGTCAACAAGGACTGTGGTATGAACAATGCTTTCTCCTTCTGGCGCGCCACCCCTCTTCCGGAATTCGCCACCCGCCATCCAGATGATGGCGAAACTGAGCACAAGGAGAACTCCCCCAGCGTAGACAAGGAAGATGATATCGTAGTAGTTATAGAAGAAGAAGACCATCAAGATTGGCAAGAACATCATGATGCTATATGCCAACAAGAGTGGGTCACGCTTCCAGCTATAGCTTGTGGAAATCGCTTCTTCCTCTGGCATGTTCTAATAGATTCTTTGAGGGTTCTTCATAAGTCTTGAGTATCCAGTGATATTAGTAGAGGCATCATCTGATTGACCGCCAACCAGATAATCAAGAGAGCTTCGCTGCGAATTCTTCGACTTCTTTCACAAACAGTTCTGGATTGTCGGAGTGGATTACGTGGTCAGAATCGATTCTCTTGAAATGCATCTCCGGAGCGATTTCTTGAGCCCGTGTCGCATCATCATCGTCCATTGCACCTACGAGACCGTAGTCAGGATGCCTCAACCAGTTTGCGTGGAGTAGTATCATCGGACACTCAGCACGCTTCAGAGCATCAGCATGATCCAGACCCTCGTAGACGCGGCCGTCAAGGAAGGCTTGAGAGAAGTCCACATCGAAGTTCACTAGCATGTCTGTTATCCGCCCAAATCTTCCTGGGAGAGAGGGGTCTCCTGATCGGAGCCTCTGGGATGCACGAATCATGAAGGCAAATAGATACGCAGCTGGTCTGGGTACTCCCTGGAACTTGCCCCCCTCAACTGGTCGCTTGACCTTCATGAACGTTCTAGCAAGTCCACGAATGCTTCTCGACTGATTGAGCTCCTTACTCAGCTCTACAGTCACCTCCAAGACCCTGTAGACATAGCTGTCCTCTCTGATTCTTGGCCACTCAGCAGAGAAGAGGGGCGGATCTTCCATGATGATTCCGCGGACAAGGTCTGGCCTGTTTGCCGCCAGCCACAGTGCGATGAGCCCCCCAGAGGAGTTACCTGAGATAATCGCTGGTTCTTTCACAGCAGTTTCAAGAAGCGAAACCATATCCCTACCAATTGAGTTGAATGTATATCCCCCAGTTGTCCAGTCAGATTTCCCATGTCCTCGGACATTAACAGCATAGACATGGAAGTTCTGTGAGAGCAATGGTAGCACCTTCTCGTAGTTCTTCCAGTCTGCCCCCTGACCAGGAACAAGAACAAGGGGGAGGCCATTCCGGGGTCCTTCGACATAGTTGATGTTGATCTCGCCTGTGTCAAGTCGCTTCTCTTCAAACTGATCCATAGTTCATTCATCTACATGAAGACTTATAAATTTTCATTACAATGCAAAATATGCAAATTAAGAGAATTCATGAATGGTCCTGACAAAGCGAGGTATGACAGAAATGGCGAAAGACGAGAATGCAGACTCTCGAGGAACTAGTGAAATTTCGTGGAAACGACCCAATGATAGCAAGGATCTATGCCATGACAGTACTCTCACCAGAACCCCTGACACAGGAACAGATTGCTAAGGCCACTGGATACTCAAGGAGTCAAATCTCTCGCTACCTTGCCAACTTGGAACAGAGGCAGATGATCACGAAGGACTCCATGCCCGGCTCAAGGACCCAGTTGTATGGAGGGGAAACAAGACCGTTCCTTGATGGGTTTAGGATGGGGCTAGAAAGTGCAGAGAGATTCATCAAAAGTAGACTGGAGATCATGGACCACATATTGGCTGAGTGGAAGACTCTACCAGAAGAGGTCAGGGTCACGCCAGAGAGTAGTAAGCTCAAGGAAGTCGTCACGGTGTTCTCAGCGTGGTTTGGGAGCTATCTCGACCTGCTCACGGACTTCAATCAACGCTTCAATGAGAGGCTGAAGGAGATTGAAAGAGAACTGCTACTTATGAAGTTATAGCAGCAAGTAACGCAGAAGCCATAGATGGAGGTCACCGAACATTGAAAAGAGGCACGCTGCATTTCTTCGTCTTCTTGGGAACGCCAAGAATACTAGTCACCAGGCTCCTCGAGGTACATCGAGAGTGGTTCACTAAGCATTTCGCAGGTGTCACATTCCAGTCAGAAGAGCTTCCTTTGCCCAAGAGAGCCTATGTAGCAAATCGGAAGCAATACAATGCCAAACCGTTCCTAGAAATGCTTGAGAACTACTCCAATCGATCCAGTCATGCCATTGGTGTGGTCGACCTCGACCTATTTGTTTCCAACCTCAACTTCATCTTCGGGACAGCCCAGTTCGGGGGCAATGCAATTGTGGCACTCCCTAGACTTCGTCAATCCTTCTATGGTCTTCCTGATGATGATACATTGTTCTTCCAACGCATTGCGAAGGAGGTCTTCCATGAACTCGGGCATGTAATGGGACTTCGCCACTGTACAAACCACTGTGTCATGCAGTTCTCTAATTCTCTGAATGATACCGATAGAAAACCGGAGGCCTTCTGTCAAGAGTGTCTGCTATTGCTAGAATAGTGCCATAGGAAACAGCTCTACATATTTCTCCTTCCTCGATGCATGCACAGTCGTATCACTGCATAGAGATGGCACCTATCCCAGTAGGTTACTCGTGTCGACACTTATCGCAATCACTTCTCCAGTCGCACACTCAGTTTCTCCCGAGAAGAGCGAACATGTGACTGTAATCTTGCGTTTCTTGATCTCCTTAACCCGAGCTCGAAGGGAAACGGGCCCATCAATTGGGGTCGGCTTGAGATACTTGACTGATAGTGAGCCTGTGACATAACCACTCAGCGGGGTTTCATCATACTCTCGATCCTCTGCTTTACATGCGGCGGCGTTAGCTGTGTTCACGGAGTGACAATCGATGAGAGTCGCAATTATGCCTCCATTGAGAACGCCCGGAAACGCCATGTGATACTCTTCAGGCTGCCATGTGGCCACCACCTCATCACCATCCCAGAAACTCTTTAGCTGGAGTCCCTGATCATTGCTTCTGCCGCAGCCCCAGCAATGACTATCAAGCTCATGCCACCTGTCTTGGATCGCTTTCTCTTCCATGGAGATCAGTCCGCAGCAGACAATGGAATGCCCGGGTAAAAACGCTGACGTGAATAGGAAACAGCTAAAGAGTGCAAGATTGTCAGCCTCATGTGAGATATCTAAGAGTAAAACGCCGCCCTCGACAGCTCACATAGCAGGATTGAGCATACAAAGGGTTCTACCGAATCAGTAAACATGGTATTTTGTTGACAATAAGAGTAAACACTGTTCTTTGTTAACAAAAAGGGTAGACTTATAATAGTGCAATGCGAACGTGTTACAATCCAATATGTGGTGTTCCTATGAAGATGTTTCAACGTATTCTGGGTCTTCTGATAACGGCGATAGGTGCCATAGCTCTGTTTCTAATTGGAATCTTCCCAATATCCCCACCATATACAGAATTCCTCACAATTCTCTTCGGGTACCTATTGGCTCTCTTTCTGCCAGGCCTGCTTATTGATTTGGTCTTTGGATGGGTAGGAAAAGGACTTGAGGAAGACATTGCATCCAAATGCGGTGGTTTGCGATATGGAGGCTATCTCATAGGATATGCGGAAAGGAGTCTGATATTCCTAGCAGTTGTGATATCCTATTATGACAGTGCCTTGTCATATGTATCGATTCTCAGCTTCCTCTCAGTCATTGTGGCTGGCAAAGCAATCTTCCGGTACTCGAGTAAGGAATCAAGTGATCGTGCATGCGCTGACTGGTATATTCTGGGCACGCTCATGAGTATAACACTGGCTCTGGCATTGACATGGGGAATCTTCAGATTCCTGCTAGTGGGATGAGAAGGTAATGATTGCAGCCATCATTGACATCGTGGCATCAAGAGATGCCGATGTTCGTGAACGGAGGAGATTGGACAAAGAGATACGGGGATTGCTAGATCAGACATACGAACGCTTCAAAGAGTATTGTCTTGCCATCCCAGCTCTGACCCAAGGAGACAGTGTTGAGCTGCTGGTCAGAAGTTGGCAGCCAATTGTGTTTCTCTTTCAAAGGCTTCTGATGGAAGAGTTGGAGTTCCGTGTAGGACTTGGAACAGGAGAAGTAACACTCCACAAAGAGATTGCAGATGAGTGTGATGGACCAGCCTTTTGGAATGCCAGAGAAGCTCTGGATGAAATAAAGAACACGAAGTACTTGAATAGGTCAGCTGGCTTCAAGATCGATGAGAAGACCTCAAATCATGAGTACAATGCCGTGGTCAATTCCATTCTCTTCCTGACAACGCTCCTTGGTCTAAGCACAACTCAGCTGCGGCACTGCTTCTACTACATTTGGGAAAGGAAACGCATCTCTGAGATTGCCAAGGCTGTAAAGACTTCAAAGGGGAATGTCAGCAAGACCTTGAGCAAGACACCATGTTATCTACTTAAAGAAGTGATGAAATTCTTGGACCGCTAAGTTGCAGGGTGGCAATCAATGGCATCCAGAAGCAAATCGGCGCACTGGGAAAGAATAGTGAGATAGTCCAAGAGCATGTTGGTCGTAATCTTCGAAGAGTCAGATATGGGGAGAAGAGAATCTAGAAAAGGCACGTCAATCTGGTCAGTCATGACGGCGGCCATTGTAGTTACGTGCACCTGTCCTAGAGTCAGCAAAGATTAGCTTCACGATACAGTCTTGGTAGCCCACACAAAGGTATACTTCGTTAAGAATCGGGGTTCATCACCCCGGAACAATGCAGCTCTTACAGCAAGAAGACCTCTCTGAAACTCCTCTTCATTGATCTTGTGCAACGATGAGTAGCCCTTCTTCTCCACAATAGCGAGGTAGTCTGGAGTGAGTGGAAAAGCAGCCAAAGTGAGTTCACGGGAGTAGACGTTGGTGTAACCAACACTAACCATCACCTTCTCAATCTCTGAGATACCTGCATATCTTGCCTTGTCAACATCCACAGTAGACGGGAAGAACTTCGAGGTCATCCGCTCCTCTATCTGTTTGTCAGACTGAGTCACGATACAGGTCATACCCCCGTGACTCAAGACACGATGAATCTCACTTAGGGTTGAATGCAAGTCCACTATATGATGTATGACGTCACTCATGAAAACGAAATCAAAGGCATCGCCGGGAAGAGATAGTGAGTCAGCCGATGACTGGATGAAGTCAAGCACTGGCGCCTTCTCATGGGCCTTCGCCAGCATCTGACCAGACAGGTCCACTCCGATCACTAACGCATCCACTGCGTCCGCAAAGAGAACTGTGTTGTTTGCCGTTCCGCAACCGACATCGAGCACCAATGAACCCGGCTTCAATGGGGCCCCCCTAACCAGGTGACGTATCATCTCGGGACTGCCAGAACGTACTTGGTCATACACTTCTGACATTTCATCGTAGTCGATAGACTGCCAATTGAGGTTGTTTCTACAAGGATGATTCATCTTTTCGGCCTTGTTCCAGAGGCTAGACACACGAACCGGCTCAATGCACAACAACCTGTGTCTTGATTGTAACCATACTGATAACTATCACATAAACGCAATTGGTTGCGTGAGGCAGCATGCGAAGTAGCTATGAACGATGCGACGCCCCCCCCTCCCGGACAGCCCGCGTGGCATCAAAGCGCACTCCCGAGTGAAATAGTCTAGTTCTGGAACGCGTTGAACGCCCCCGCTCGATACTGTGCCTCTTTATCATTGGCATCTGACAGGTGCTGTTGACAGATTCTCCAGCTTCCATCCCTCTTCTCAAGAACACCTGTCCATCGAATATCCGTTGCTCCCCACGGCTCTCCATCGAATTCGCCTTCATCGTCTACAATAGCTGAGAACCACGCGCTGTCACCTCTTCTTGAAACCACAATTCTCAGGTTTCTAATCTCAAACCCTTTAGCTACGTTCCGTGGATCCATCCACCCATCAAGGGACTTCTCAAACTGGCTCCATCCTCTGACAGTGCTCTTGGAGTCTGGATAGAATGTGAAGAAGTCATCATCCTGTGCGAAGATGCGCTCAAAGAGTGCTCGATCTTTGGTCAGGGCCCAACCAAAGGCATCATGAAGTATTCTGCTGATTTCAGACTTCTCTCCAGTCCTGTTAGAAACTGACATGGTTGGTCACTTCGCGTCCTCTCATTGAGCTTTATGTCTTCTCATCACAGTAGGTTTGTGCAAGAACATCGAGTTCGAGCTTGTCTTGGATGTAGATTTCTCCTTATGCAGAGTATCATCAAAGCAACGCACATAATCTGACAGCCCGCCTGAAACATAGGCCACCCGAGGACAACGATGATTCCTCAGGCTCAGACTTTGGACTACTCTCAAAAGCAGAGAGATGGTGATTCATTGAGAAGATTCGCACTTTGGAGGAATCCTCCGTATGCACATCTTCCCAAGATGATTTGGCAGGTTCTTTTCCATGTTGTCAATCATGGCATAGCTCATCGGGCTCAAATCGGAGCCGTGCTAAGACATCTTCGTTTCACACCGCCTCCTCAGGATTACATCTTCTATGTCATGGGAAGATTGTGATTTATCCATGGTTCAATCAAACCTCATACGAAGGAACCACAGGCAGACCGCTTTCCAACATCAACCGCTGACAACTCACTTAGTCATTTCAATATGCAAAGGCAATATGTAAGAAACAGCATAGGCAATCAAGAATGCCAGATAGCCAAACAGGAATGAGAACAGGATTGGAATCGTGATGGAATAGAACATGTCTGGCACGAACCTGACGATGAGAACGAATGAAACCAGAGAGGCTACAACGGCTGCGAACAGACTCTCTTCTAGTGCCTTTCTTCTTCTTACAGGATCACCATGTGCTTTTTCCCACTTTTGCCTTGCAATTAGATCATTGGCTACAGTGTAGTCCTTGAGGATGTCGGTGACCGCATCTCTAGGAGAAGTCCCATACATGTCTTCAAGGAGCTGGTCAATGTAATGTGTTCTACCTAGAGAGGGCGGTAGAATTTCAATGAAGACGGGGAGTGATAGAATCATAGTGAATATTAAGAGCATTATAAATCCGTCAACCGGGAGGTATGAAAGAGGGTTTCTGAGAAGAAGATAGGGAATGAGTGCGAACATAAGAAGCCATACTGCAAATGCAAGCTTGGGACTACTTTTTCCCATCACCAGAACTTCTCTTGCAAGTACAATCTTACCTTTCTCTCGTTTAGCAAGAATGTCATTGATAGCATTCTCAGACAGGAGAATGGCCTTGTAAAAGAGATTCACATCTGACAGAAAGATATCACCACCAGCATTGTAAGCCCAGAGTTCGATGCCCTGACCCCTGCTGAGATCTGTCTTGACCTCCTCAAATAGAGCCAGTAAGTCAGCATTCTTCACTGGCTTGGAAAGTCGTACTTTACTAAGGCCCAGGATAATGACCTGCGTCACCAGACCAGCAACCAAGGATATGCCAAGCCACTGAAATATGTCGTACCCGATACGAGTGAGAAATCCTGTGAGTGCTAGAATTAGAATCCAAAGCAAACCAAATAGAACTGACACATAGTAGTATAATCCAGTAAATAGGAGGGCAGCTGACATTGTACCCTTGTGATCCAAATTGCTCTTCGGGCTCAATCTCCGCCTCCGAATACCTTGACTGTTGGACGGCTATAAGGATAACTACGAATGGATGTCATCAAGTAGATCTTAGGAAGAAGTCATGTGGTTTCAATTCGAGTGCAGGATGCAGAACAGGCCTCATACGAAGGGATATAGGCAGGGCACCAGGTCCGACACCCCGCATAGCATAATTCCAGATGCGGGGGAGATTTCTCGCAGACTTCGGAAAGTAAACGAAGTCACTCCGGTTGTGTTAAAGGCCCTATCATTCTCTCCGAAGTCTTGGAAGGAAGAAGGGCACTCGTTCCTTGTATGACAGATATTCCTCACCAAACCTCTCTGTGAGCTCTTCCTCTTCCCACTTGGCGGCACGTATAAACAGCGGAAGAAAGAGTAGTGTGGCAATGAGAAGAAATGTGAACCGCAACAGAAGAGTCCAGCCTATGAAAAGGATTGTAGATGAGAGATACAGTGGGTTTCTGGTATAAGCATAGGGCCCCGTAGTGACCAACTTACTCTCTTCTTCAGATCTGTAAAGCTCATCACCAAAGGCTCTATGCGTGCTGAGGCTTCTCAGTGTAATGATCATAATCGGGAACCCTATCGCTAAGACAGCAAGACCAGTTCCCGTAGACCATAGAAAGGGTATTGGCAGAATCCACGGCAGGCCAACAAGATAGATGATGACGACAGAGATTACAGAGAAGAGGATGATTATCACAGGCACCATCAAACGAATAGGTGGGGGAGTCCTATGATTTGCCATCTTCAACCTCAACTCATATGATTTCTGTATCTGGAAACCAGATAATTCTGTCTGCACAGATTGATGTTAGGATCAGAGCCTGATGCGAAGTACCTATAAGCAACACGCCGCCCCCGACACCCCGCATAGCATGATTACACATGCAGAGGATGTTCATCATGAACTTCGAGGAATCAGATGAAGAGAAGATGTTCCGCGAGGCCGTTCGCGAGTTCGCTCAGCGCTATGTAGTCCCGGCCTGGCAGGACTATGATAAGAATCACGAGATCCCGAGGGACATCATCAAGAAGATGGGAGAGCAGATGCTTTGGGCACCAACTGTCGGTGAAGAGTATGGTGGTGCAGGTCTCTCAATGACCATGGCGTGCATCGCCGCGGAAGAGCTTGCGAAGGCAGACCTTTCCATTGCGCTTCCAGTCATGTATCTGGTCGAGGCGTCATGGGCACTCATCTACGACTTGTACGGAACCCATGAGTCCAAGAGTGAGATTCTTCCAAGAGTCACCAAGGGCGACTTATTCTTCGGTATCGCCACGACAGAGCCCACCGGCGGCTCTGACCTAGTGAACACCACGAGGACCATCATCAAGCCAAAAGGTGACAACTTTGTCGTCAACGGGGAGAAGGTCTACATCTCAGGTGTCAATGAGAGCGAGAAGTACGGAGGAGTCTACTGGACACTCGCCAAGTCTGATCCCAAAGGGGACCACAAGGCCTTCGATGCGTTCATTCTTCCACTCAACATGGGTGACGGCGTTCATCCCGGCATTACCACCACCCTGTTCGAGGACATGGGAAGGATGGGGGTTTCTACTGGCGGATTCAATATCGAGGACGTTGAGATTCCTAAGCACTACATCATCGGGGAGCGCGGTCGTGGATTCTACATGGCCATGGAGGGCTTCTCAGCTGCTCGTGTGTTGATTGGTGCCACCTGCCTAGGTTCTGCTCAAAGCTGTTTCGATATTGGTGTGGATTACGTAAAACAGAGGAAGCAGTTTGGTAGGCCTTTGGCAGCTTTTGAAGGAATTCAGTTTGAAGGAGCTAAGTCATGGATGGCGCTTGAGGCAGACAGACAACTAGTCTACAAGGCAGCGTGGATGTGGGATCAACATTATGGGGAAGGCCGGAAAGACATCACTAAGCTCGACATTGCCCAGGCAACCGCAGCAGCAAAGTATAGAGCCCCTCATGATGCTTTAGACGCCATATCGATGGCCATGACTTGGCATGGTGCTTTTGGCTACACCAAGGAATGTCCACTCGAGGCTGCTTATAGAGGTGTTCGCTCTTATACAATTGGTGCTGAAGGTGGAGCTCACATTCAATTAGTGGTCATATCTAGAGAGCTATTCGGTCCAGAGAATCTGCCCTATAGACAGAAAGGACAGTTCGAATAAATCGGCAAAAGGGGGATCAGGTTCCCCTTTTCTCTTTCTTTTTCCTTTTCATCCCCATGACAATTCTTCTTATGTTACGAGCATCCAATGTGTATCCATATTTATCGAATAGCCTCTCTCCTTCTTCTTCAACTCAACTTCAATGATGCAGCCGGTACTCTATTTGATTCAAAGGTTTATATTGTCAAATCGGTATTGGGACACCTTCGTTGGTGTTCCGCGAGGAGGGAACCAAGCATCATGAATCCTTCGACCGTCCTTCGGGAAGGACTGCTAGGAATGATCGTTATTCTTCTTGTTGCCATCCTGTTCCCTCCACCGGTTACACATGTGCACACTTCCACAGCCATTCCAGTACTGGCCACTGAATCAGCACGACAGCCATCACGGATACATGCCGCATGGGAGATGTATTCTTGGATTCGTGTTGCTTCAAAGCCTAGGATGACGAGAAGTATTGACTTGGTAGGATATCCGGACACCAAGTTGCAGATTCCTGCCGTCCTTCCACATGGTTTCTTCAGGAGCAATGAAATCGACAAACAGGACCCCTTGACTTTCGAACGCAGCAGTCTGAATGGTTACACTCCACATAGTCCGATTGTCATCGAATCAGATATCGATTTCTTCAATCAGGGATGGCCTGGCGCCGGAACTCCCACAGATCCCTACCGAATAGAGAATCTGACTATTGATGGCAATACGATGAATACCTGCATCGACATCCGGAATGTTCGAGCTCATTTCGCTATTCGTAACTGCTTGCTATACGGTGCGAGCTACTACAGGCTGGGAATCTACATGGGGAATGTCACAAATGGCCACATAACCGACAATGAAGGCACCAACAATCACATTGGAATCAGACTCGTACACTGCTCTTTCAATACATTGTTTGACAACGTTTTCAGCAACAACAACCTGCATGGAATCTATCTTTCGGAGTCAGCCTACAACAATGTTACCGGGAATATCGCCAACAACAATGGAGACCACGGGTTATACCTCTCCGATAGTGGGTCAAACACCATATCGGACAACACATTCACAACCAATCAGAAGAATGGCATAGAAGTTGACTCTTCAGACTCGAACACCGTGACGCATAATGTTTGCAATGGCAATGCGTATGGCATTCATCTCACTGATTCTAGCTCAAATACAATTGCCAATAATACCTGCTCCAGCAACAATGCACAAGGCATCTTCCTGAATCATTCGGGCTCGAACTCCTTGGTAAACAACACATGCGTCAGCAACAATGCAGGCATCTGGTTGTATGATTCCAGTCTAAACACACTAAGTAACAACAGCTGTTCCTCAAACAACAACTATGGCATCGGCTTCGGCTCAAAAGGTGGTAGCAACAGCATTCAGTGGAATGTTCTGATAGACAATGGAGGCAATACCTATGATGATGGGATGGGGAACGCCTTCAGCTATAACTACTTCTCAGATTACCAGGGTACTGATCTGAATCAAGATGGGATTGGTGACACTCCACATAGCGTTTTGGGAGAGGCTGGCAATTCCGACCTTCACCCTTTGATGCTCCCTCCTGGATCTCCACCAGACTGGATTGAAATCCCGAAAGACCAAACCGTGGAATATGGCAGTGATTTCAGGTATGACCTGAATGCCACTGCATGCCCCCCAGGTCTTGATAGGTGGTGGCTAAGTAGCACAGCTCACTTCGTAGTTGACGAATGGGGCATTGTGAGCAACGCCACAATTCTGGAGTTGGGCTTTTACGAAGTAGAGGTTAACGTCAACGACACCGAAGGCCAGGTTCTCACTTCTGACTTCACGATTACTGTGTTGGAAACCACACCACCTACTTGGGTCGATCTACCAACTAATCAGATCGTAGAGTTTGGGGAAAGCTTCCAGTACGACCTAAATGCCACAGATATGTCTGGACTCGACGACTGGTGGCTGGACGATACGGATTACTTCCAGATTTCCAACGATGGTGTCGTCACAAGCAAAACAGTGCTTTTTGTTTCTGTATTCGATGTGCAGGTGTGGGTCAGTGATGTCTGGGGGAACAATGCTACAGCCATATTCACCGTTACGGTTCAGGATACGACTGCACCTGACTGGACTATACCACCAACCAATCAGACCATTTGGGCAGAAGAGGCGCTTGACTATCAGCTCCATGCCTCAGACTTGTCCGGTATCATCCATTGGACCGTCAACGACACAGTCCGTTTCACAATCAGCGAAACAGGTCTTCTAACGAATCATGCTACTGTGAGCCCAGGTCGTTATGGCTTGGAGATCACCGCGTATGATCCGTATGGAAATGAACTCTCAGCCACCATCGTAGTTCTCGTAAAGGAAGCAACCACGACACCTACAACACCGACAACGACCACCACGATTACGACAACAGCCACGTCGGGAATTGACATAGAGGCCCTCACCACAAAGCTGGGGATTATGAGTAGCATAGCTGGCATCACTTCGGCAATCATTGGTCTTATGATTAGAAAGGAAATCATTACTGAAGAAGGAGACCGGGCGACTGTCATTCTAGGCGGCGTCATTTTCATCGTTGCAGTCTGCAGCTATGTATGGTTTATTCTCTGAGTTGCTATTGTAGTCTGAAGTCTAGGCACTATGTTCCTGCAAAATAGACCACGTCTTCTTTGCACCTGAGTTCTTACCCTACAGACAAGACAAGCAGATGTAGATTCATTTTCCAACTTGAGAGAGGTTCCAAGCCTCTCTCCCTCACAATATCTTCTCGACGAATGACTGATTACTGGTCTAGCGCTCAGATTCGAAGGAGGTGCCAGTCTTGGAGTTCATCATTGGGTACGACTTGAGGAGGTTTGGGAAATACTATAGAAGACTCGCCGACCTCCATGCCTACTACAGGACTCGCAGCTTAGTGGAGCGCAACTTCAACGACCTTGGTGACGACGAGAGGGGCCACATAGAAAGTGGCCCCTCACACCTCATCATCTGGAAGGACCAAGACCAGATCATTGGCCATGCAATCTGGCATGAAACGAGCACAGACGAGATGACAAAAGGCAACCCGAGAGAAGACGACGACAGGGAAACCCTCCAGAGGCTTTTTGGAGGAAGAAGAGATAATCTTGCCGAGTTCCATGAGGTCTGGCTACAGGCAGAGCACCGAGGAAAGGGGTATGGAAATCAGTTCTTCTCATTCTTCGAGGAGTCCCTTCGTGAGCGAGGTCTTGACGGGATAGTGTACTACAGTGAAGACCCCGCGGCCATTGCCCTTTGCCGGAAAAGAGGATACAAGGAGGGGTACCTTGAGAGGGAGGGATGGAATGTCTTCGTCATCCTATTCAGCAAATAGAGAAGACTTAATGCATGCCGAACATATGGACAGAGATTACATGCCTATGATCGCGTGACTACATGGAATCATAGATACGGGTCTACTTTTGGCCCATTCCTACTTGGACTTCCTTGTTCTTATGATTCAGCTCCGCAAAAGGAGGAGAGAGATTGAGAGAGAGAAATCTAGATTACAAAATAGTGGGACTAGAGATTCTGTTTCTACTATGTTGGATGGGATTCTCCCCCCTTGCATGTAGTGGCGCAGTGGTCTGGTCTGATGACTTCAATGATGGAAACCATGATGGATGGACCATCTGTAGAAACCCGGTATATGATAGTGTTTCAAATTGGTCAGCCACCAACGGCTATCTACAATTGGCCGGATCAGATTGGGGTATAATAAGCCATCCCAGTAATGTAGCATATGGGACATGGAGCTTGGATTTCAAATTCGATGAGGCCCAAGTTGTAACTAGATCATGGGCTGATATCGTCTTCATTAGTAGCAATTTGGATGGAGCTACTGACGACTTGGCTTGTTACTTCTTAGCTTTCGTGGTTTCTATGGCAGCAGAAAGCTATGGTCTCGCTTTACGTCTTGGAAAGGCCAAAGATGGCGTTTTCACAACAATGGATAGTTCTGAAACCCTTTTATCTGTTGCAGGTTGGCATCACATAGATGTGACTAGGACTACGACTGGTCTGTTCTCAGTATACAACAACGGTTCTCTTATCCTTCAGGGGACGGACACAGATATCGGCACATCTGAGCTGTTTTCGTTGTGGGCTGGTCAAGGATTGCTTGACAACGTCGTAGTAGACGATGCTCCACCCATTGATTGGTTGCCAATTGGTATGGGTGCATCCGCTGTTGTGATAATTGCAGTTGTGGTCATCTTTCTAAAACGGAGGTGAGGTAGACCTCAGACATTGATGTTGTGTAGCCTTTCAACCTGAGTGTCTGCCGTACAGGCAAGAGAAGCAGATGTGTAATCGTTTTCAAATCGAGAGGGGTTTCTCCTCTCACACACTCTACTTTCCAACTTCAGCGGTATCGTTGAACAGGACGATTCGGTAGCGTGCCTTGTTCTCCTTCACCTTCCGAATCGCTTCATTTACCTGCGTCATGGGCATTAACTCCACCTGGGGCATGATGTCGTGCGCCTGTGCGAAGGAGAGCATTTCCCGCATTGTGGCCCGATTGCCGAGGAAGGAACCAGTGATTGACAGTTGGTGTGCCACGAGGTCAGTCGAATTGAACACCACGTCTGGGAAGCCGAGAAGGACCAGTTTCCCATTCTTCTTCAAGGTGGCCAACAGCGCCTCCCAGTTGATGATGCCGGAGGCGGTGCATAGCAGAAGGTCGAATTCAAACCCAACCTGTTGCAAGCTGGTTTCGTCGTCCGTAGCGATGAAGTGGTCTGCGCCGAAGGCAAGCGCCTGCTGTTTCTTCTCTGGAGAGGAAGAGATTGCAGTAACCTCGTAGTCGAGGGCCCGGGCGAACTGCAGTGCGAGATGGCCAAGCCCCCCCACGCCAATGATGCCGATCTTCTGCGCGGGACGCGCTGCGTACGATTGGAGTGGGGAGTAAACCGTGATTCCTGCACACATGAGCACTGCAGCCACCTCAGCGGGCATGGCGCCAGGCAGTGTGTAGACAAAGCGGCTATCCGCAATGACGGAGGACGAGAAGCCGCCATAGGGGACCCACGTTCCCGAATGGACAATGTCCATGCAGAGCTGCTCTTCACCCTGTAAGCACCACTCACATTGCATACAAGACCGGCCCTGCCAGCCGATGGCGACCCGGTCCCCTTCCTTCAGACCGGATGCCTCGCGGCCCATAGCCGACACGTACCCAACAATCTCGTGACCAGGGACAAAGGGAAAGGCGGTTATTCCGTAGTAGTTGTCGATGGCGTGGATGTCAGTATGGCACACACCGCAGTGCGTGACCGAAACCTGGACATCATGCGCCCCCAGTTTGGGTGGCTCATAGGTGATTGCCTCGAGCGGCTGTCCCACCGCCCTTGCTGCATATCCCAAGACCCTCGAAGAAGACATTCATAGTACCTCCCCTGTTCAGTTGCGCGCATCCGCTGGAGCAGCCGAGGATGACGCCTGGAGCTAATTGAACCGAGGATATTAGTATTCTGTTCAGTAGAGAGAAATCGTCATGGCACGGAAGATATTCAGACCAGACTGTCTGCCATACAGGCAAGGGAAGCAGTTGCTACTTCATGGTCAGCAGAAAGCAAGAAAGCCGTCTGAGTCTAAGCCTCGATAGTGGTTCAATTTCTCTCGTCTGGCAACAGGGTCTTTGTCGTGACTAATACCATCGAACAGGTATATCATCACTCAATGTTACCATTCGTCATTCTGCCCTGCGTGTTGTCTTAATCGCTCGGCCAACTTTCGAATGTGTTTATGGCTCCGCTCAACACATCAAGCCCAGACGCTATCGTGAGCGTACTCCTCAGACGGCCTTCAAAATATTAGCGAAATTTTGTAATAAAGCTTCCTGCGACTCGAATTGCTATGATAGCAGGCCCTGAGCGCGGAGAATCGTATCGAGGTATTCGTGGGGCGGAATCTGAGTCACACCGGCATGGTCAACATTGATTACATAGATGTGGTCGATCTCTGATATAGTGAAAGCATCCAGGGGTATGGGAGGGGATTTATAGAATAGGTCGCACTCTTTCTTAATCTGCCGGATCTCATCCATATCTCGAAGTTCTGGAGGCTTGATCAGAATCTCTGGAATCTGTAGTACATGGTAATTTGGTGTTGCAAGAGCAAATCGATGACTGTATCTGCAATAACGAGCAATCTTTGCTGCATTTCTGGTCTGTCGATAGCGAGTGGGATATAATGCAGCCTTAGGTGGAACATAACCTGTTTCTATCTCTACAACTAGTGCCTCTTTTTCTACAGGAAGTCCAAGACGTTCAGAGATCATGACGTTCTCAATATCATGTTCTAGCTCAGGCTCTCTATCGCGCACTGCAAACAGATCTGCGATAAGCTGACCCCCAACAAGAGGGTGTTCACATCCCACATCATAACCCTGCTCAATGAGGTGTCTTGCACAGAGCACCTGCATCACACTGTGATTAATCTTGACAAGTCGCTTCTTGTTCAATTCCACCAAGCGATCACGTATTCGAGTAAGTTGGTCCACAACCTCTCCATTTGATGATGGTCGAAGCTGGTCCAATAGACTATCCAGGTCTTGTGAGAACTTACCTTTAGCCAAGCAATCACCAACGATTCTCTTTTCTCAATTGATGTAAAAACAGCCTCAGCACTTAGTCAGACTTGGCACCGCCTTTTAACATCACACGGTTATGTCTACTAGAGGCGTCAGACTGGAGTCAGGTCTTCTGCATAGATATGTTAGATTCTTGCTGGAGTCGCTCACGTCACGCTCGATCACCTGGTCATCAAGATTCCTGATTTTACGTACGATATCGAGGACCTCTTGAATCGTCAGGCCTAGTCGTTCAGCTACAAGCGTCAGGTCCGTTCGCGACCTCTTCCTCACAATGTCTCGTACTAGCTGCTCCCAATGGCTCTTGAAAGATAGCCGCAGACTGGACAGAGCTACAAAATCAAGCAACCATCTGTTTGATGGATTGCCTGAAGAGGTTGGAGAGCCTTTTCGACCACCATCAACAGTAGGTGCCAATAGACTACGATGGATCATCAGGTCTTTTACAAAGGCGGTAGTTTCTGTTCTTCTCGAAT
Source organism: Candidatus Thorarchaeota archaeon SMTZ1-83 (assembly GCA_001563325.1). The sequence goes on along the minus strand of LRSK01000065.1, from coordinate 6,410 downwards.
ACCAATCAGGATGACTAGCTTGGAGTGTAGTGGTATCAATGCTTGGATATCCCTCGTCCTTCCAGAATGACGCTGAGAATTCAAATCTCTTCTCCCATCGACTCCATTTCACATAGCGAGACTCATCCAGACTCTCCATTCGTTCTCTTGCTGTTTTGACATCAGAAGAGAAAGTGCCCGTAGACAGTCTTGCTAGCAGTGCTTCAGCTATTCCATCATTTCCAGCCAGGAATTCCTTCTCCGCCTGTTTCAAAGACTCCTCTGCAGATCGTAAATCATCGGGAAAATCCATTAGACCTACTCCAATCCAGCATAAGATGGTAATAGCGCACAGGCAAATAAGACAGCTGTATTGGACTATCTGCCCTACAGGCAAGAGAAGAAAGCAGTCCATATTAGGCGGTCTTGGATTATACTATAGCAAGTGTGCTGGAAAAAGAATGAAAGGACGAAGAAGGAGACTGACATTCGAAGAGAGAGTCACCTGGAAAGAGAGTACAAAGAAGGAGATTCTCAGGATTCTGGATGGCGGCGCCTGGCGGTTTCGGGAGGATATTGTCCGTGAGCTACTCGTCGATGGAGGAGGGCTAGTGGACCAAAAACGAAGTCTTACCATTGCCGCATTTCGTGGGCTTGTGGGCGAAGGCATTGTCGAAAGCAAGGGAGGCATGGTCAGACTGAAGAGGGTGAAGCAGTGAACACTGTTCACTGTGGACCAGAGTATCTGCCACACAGGCAAGAGAAGCAGATGTAGAATCAGCTTCCAACTTGAGAGAGGTGTCGAGCCTCTATTGCCTACTTTTTCTTGGGACCAGTCCTCTGAGGATTCGTCAATGACTCTAGTTCAGCAGAAGTCTGATTAGAAAGCAGTAGTCCTTTCGAAGCTATAGGGAGATGTAATGAATTGCTCATAGAGATAGGTACATGGCAGGTTCGAAGCGACAATAGGGAGAAACACCTGGAAGCGGCGCAGACTCTGATAGCAGTGCAGAGGGCCAAGCGAGAGGAGATGCTCTACAAGGAGGTCAGATTCTACACTAAGGTTGATGATGAGACGTCTACCGAACACTGGATGTACATAGACATCTTTGAGAATCTCGAGGATTGCCAAGAACACTGGGACATGCTTGAGAAGGACGACGAACTCAAGGCAGCTTTGGGGAATGTCATGTCCCAGATTGTCCCAGACTCTCTCAAGACCTCACTTTGGATCGAAGAGGATGAACTAAGACTCGAATGAGTTTCTTTTGTGCGAGTATAGCTCTCTGTCATGGCACGGCAATATTTGGACCTGAGTATCTGCCGTGCAGGCAAGAGAAACAGATGAAGTTTTCACAATTGAAGAGAGAGGACCTTCCTCTCTCAGTTTACCATAGGATATCAACCCAGTAAGCAGGATGGTCCGATTGTGGGTCTCTGACATATTCGCAATCTAAAACGGATGTTCCAGGAGAAAGAAAAACATGGTCAATTTCTCGAGTATTGTTCTCTCCAAAACTGTTCACACCTGTTGGCCACCTGACCCACCATGAGTCTTCTAGAATAGAGGTTGTGAGGTTATACGGCTCGCTGTTCGGTCTGAAATTGAAATCACCCATGAATATCACATTGTCTTTCCCACTAGATAACTCCAGAATATCATTCTGTAGAATCATCTTAGCGGATGTCCTTCCATATGTGTGCGTCACATAGACGGTGTATGTTCTCGATCCGACAATGATTTCGGCCTCGATGGTGGCTGTTTGTTTGCAATCCACATCCTCACTATAATGATAGATGGTTCTGGGATTCTCGATTGGATACTTTGATAGCAGTGCAACCCCTGTCGTTCCTGTTACTCCTTTCGGTCCGAAGTATGAATAGAGGTTCAACTTGTCTGCAAAATACCTCACTACATCGCTATTTCCTGCAATCTTACTCGTTTCCTGAAGACCAATTATATCAGCGTCGATCTCTCTGATGAGTTCTAGTTGGCCATCGTAGTTCTTGACATCAAGATCGTTCATTCCCTGTGCAATATTATATGTCAGCAGTCTCAGAGAAACCGGGTCACCTGTTTGTGTGGCGGGATGAGCCTCGAAAACTAACGATCCGCTGAGAGTCCCCAGGAACATGACTATCAAGAGCCCTGCTATGATGGTTTCTATTCGAGGGAGTCTGACGGGTACACTGTAAGAGGGCATATCGTCCTTTACTTTGAAGGTAGCAAATAGGAGGACTAGTCCTGCAATGAGAAAGATGAGCCAGAACATATCTCTAAGCAACGGACCAATCACTGGAACGAAACCCCAAACAGAAGTGAGGACTAATGTGAATAACAACACAAGCATGTACAGTCCGCCTCCTAATGTGAATGCTATACCTGCGGCTCGTGAAGTCGGCACCAACTCAAGACTTGCTAGTTTGTTTGATAAGAGAATGAAATCAATCAGAATGATTGGGAATGTGACTATCATCAGGTATAACGGTATATGATGCAGGAACGTTGTTGGAGGAGCTATGATTGGATAGGGAGAGGGGACATCAGGAAAGGGCATCTGATTGATGATGACTGTCAGGACAAACAAGGCCACAAACAGGAGGTTCCAAATCAAGATCATTCTTGTTGTCAATCTACTCATGAGGTATGGGCGGTACAGCATAATTAGCGCAAAGAGCACAGTCATCAATGCGACAGCGGACACAACAGCTACATAGCTGCTCTCAGTCCACCTAGAAATCACGACAGGACTACTAAATGCAAAATTGACAAAGAAGAGAATGCTTGTCAGACCAAGGGTAGCTATTGCTAGACTTCTCTTACGTATCGGTCGAAACGCCTTTGTTGATTCATCTATACTAGGTTGAATTTCAAGCCGTTGCTTATCTTGTACTCGCTTCCAAAAGCCTCCCAGCATGAAGACCCCAATGGCAGCTAATACACATCCTATCACTTGGCCCCACCCATACGTAGAGAGATCGATTGTGAAATTCAGCGTCCTCAGCATGACTGATGCTGCCAAGGCTAGAGCCAAACCAATCCCAAGCGATTGGGCACGTTGTACCCTTTCATCAGATCTCCCAACCAGCAGGAGGGCGGGAAACAGGATTAGGAAGCAGCCAACGCCAAGTGCGGATATTACCATTCTCGCCAGAGTATCAACTAGAGGCTCAACCACCCTGCTTGCAATCATAACACCTCCGGCAGCAATCAGTAGTCTATCGGGGATGGATCTGCTGAAGGCAACAAAAATGATGGGTGAGAACAAGAACAGCAGTACTAGGGCATTCTGGTTCAATGACAAAGTCATGAGAAGGAGGATGTAGGTAGATTCCACATAGTCAGAGAAGAGTTGAATGAAAAACAGCAGTATAATGCCAGTGAAGATGAGTTCAGAGTAATAATCCTCAAAGAGCCCGCTGTCTATTCGCATAAAGGACTACACACTCCTCCGGACTAAAATGTTTGTCGAGGAAACGTCAAGATTAGGTTTGTTGTCGTCACGGAACGTGAGACCTTTGGACCAGATTGTCTTCAGTACAGGCAAAAAGAAGCAGATGTAAAACTCATAGAATTGAGGGGAGCTTCAAGCTCCCTCTACCTTCCTTTCATCTCAAACAATCTGAATTGACATTAGATGTGTAGCCAGAGGGGTCCTGTTCAACACAAAACCCACCATGAGCCAAGCCATTGCTACATACATGAAAAGAAACTTAGCAAGGGCAAAGCCTGAGTGAGCAATCGCGAGCCAGCCAGCGAACCCAACCGGGTCAACAGCCATTGAGAGCAGGAACACATTCTCAATCCCGTCTAGAACAGCAGCGATGACACCTACCCATGCAAGCGATAGACCAATCCTCTTCGGGAAACCTGTCCTGTAGTTCCACGAGATGAGTCTAGCGGCACTGAAGAAGAAGATGCCGTAGAACAGCATGAACAGATAATCTGTAAGGTTTGCTGTAATGAAGAGCCCCAGTTCTGTAGGATTCATGAGTGAGAAGTAGCTCTTAATGATCTCTGCATTGAAACCGAGCTGAGTGTCTTCCATTGAACCTGCATAGCCTGACATTTGCAGTAGTGCAATCACAAGCGTTGCAGCGACGATCATGAATGAGCCACTTACAACTGCGATGCGTCGTAACTGTCGCTTTCTCTGACGGTAGTCAGACTCCGTTTTTTCACTATTCGAATTCATCATGTGCGAGTCAACCTCATAAGTGAATGTTCATTCACTCATCATAAAATGAATGGCCATTCATTTATATATCCTTCTTGCCGCGCAATAGCTCACAATGAGAACTCGAAACCAAGCCAAATATGATTCAATTGTCAAAGCATCCATCCAATTGACCAACGAGTTAGGCTTTGATGGCATCTCTATCTCAAAGATTGCGCGCAAGGCGAAGGTTTCCCCAGCGACTATCTACATCTACTTTGAGAACAAGGAGGACCTCCTCACCAAGATCTACCGCGATATCAGGAGCAAGATGAGTCAGGGGGCATTAGAGGGCCTTAAGGAGGGAATGACCACAGTGGAGGTTTTCAAGTCCATCTGGCAGCACGCATTCACATTCAACCTCAGGCATCCTGAGTATCTCGCATATCGAGAGCAGTTTGAACGGACAACAATGATGAGGAAGATCAAGGCTGAGGACTTTGAACTTTTCCGGACAGTCGACAGTCTACTCAAGCGTGGCATCAAGGAGAAGACAATCAGGGCCCTACCTCTACCAATCTTGACAGCTTTTTCCTATGTCCCCATCATCACTCTTCTGAATTACCATCATGCTGGAATCGTCGAGATGGACGAGAAGCATATTGAGATGGCATGTGAGATTGCGTGGAATGCAATTCATTCATAGTCATGTCACGTGAGATATTCGGCTCTGACCATCTGTCCCGTGGACAAGAGAAGCAGATGTAGGCTCAGTTTCCAACTTGACAGAGGTTCCGAGCCTCTCTTCCTCACTCTTCTTGTGTTGGACGAACTGCTGTTTCCATTGAAACCATCGTCCCATGATTGTCATAGTCAAGGGGATGATGAGAGCAGAAGAAAAGTCACTCAGTAACAACACCGTAGTATGTCATCATGTCGACGTCCAATCCACTCAGCTTAAGATACATCCACAGCTGCATCTTGTGCATCGCAATGTGTCTCGTCATCTCCGGTATATAGTGTGCCCAGTTCTTTGTTTCTCCAGATTCATAAAACGGCAGTAGACTCTTCTCAAACAACTCCGCATCAGACATCTTGCGGAATCGTTTCTCCGCGCTTTGGATGCCTTCGTCGAACAAAGCCAAAGCAGCATCGATGTCCACGCTTTGCAGCTCCGTCTCTTTCTTTTGCAGGGCTACCTCAGAATCCAGTTCACCTGAAAAGAGAGCGAGATCCATAAGGGGAATCAGTACGAGGTGATTTACGAGATCTATGAGAGTCCTCAACCCCTCTCTTGGTACAAAATCAGAATTGACCATCCTCGCCTTGTCAATGACAACTCTGGCCTGCCTTGCCTCTTCAATGAAACTGTCCATCAGGACATCAACCACACCTGTCAATTCTCAGCCTTCCTTTGCATGAACCTGGAAAGAGGGATGAGATTAATCTCTCGGCTTGAGCAAATCCCTTTGGGACACCATCTTCCTCTCTGGCACCGTCTTCCTCAAAAGCCAGTAGAGGTGAACCTCAATCATGTGTGTTGTCTGAGGCGGATCTCAGATGAACCTACATAGATCAAGACCTCTTCTGGATGAGAGTCATCTCACTCTGTTAGTTCCATTCCACACTTCTGACAGAACTGGGCGCCTGTTTCAACAGCGGCGCCGCACTTGGGGCATTTTCCTGAGTATCTACTCCAAACCATGAGCAACCTCTCTATCTCATCACGCTGAAGAAGTCTTCTTCTTAGAAGTTCCTCTAGCCCTTGCACTAGCAACTCCTCAGCTTCAGCCGCTAGCAACATATTGCCTCTCGTACAGGCGCGCTGGAAGGACTCCTTGAAGGATTGGTCTTTCTGGAGCAGATTGTCCACGGATGCGAGAAACGAATCATCAAACTCCGTGCTCAGTGTATCTCCTTCCATGGTCGATATACTCTCTTCAGGTAAGAAACACGGAGTGAGGACGCTATGAGAACCGTCGTCATACTTGACAACATACGTATGTACATCAAATAGTGTCAGTGGGGCGAGTTCTCTGATCGAATCGTTGTCCAGTGTCCAATTCATCAGGTTAAGAAACTCCTGTTGGAACTCCAAGACTCTATTCTCTATTGCCTGCTCAGACTTGCTGATTGCCGCATCCACCTGAGCCTTGAGGTCATCAAGCTCTTTCGCCTTAAGCTCCATTTCATTCCTAGCCGCATCGATTCTTCTCTGACGTTCTTCGATTTCTGTTTGTAGCGAGTTTTCTGCTTTCATCTTGTCTGATTCGA
>LRSK01000064.1 GCA_001563325.1 Candidatus Thorarchaeota archaeon SMTZ1-83 | reverse complement strand
TTCAAGCTGGACTGACTTGACCTCTGGATTGACTGGGAATAGCTATCCATGGGATATCTCAGAGCTAGAAGCTGGCGAGGACTATGTCGTCAAACTAAAAGCTTCAGCAGACGGGGGGCTGACATCTGAAGCAGTTTCTGTGACGTTCTCTATTCAAGATGCTACTACTACAACTACTGGAGGGGACGGTGACATGACTCTAATGTTGGTTGGAGTGGGGGTTGGGGCAGCGGCCATTGTAGTTGTCTTGGTGATTGTGATTAGGATGCGAGGCACCGTCGAAACCTGATGACGAGGGAGTCGATGCTTCAAGGAGGTCTGATTGTATATGAGGGTGAAGTCAATTGCTCTGTTATGTTTGGCTGTACTCGTTTCTTGTTCGATAACGGCGACTCATTGTTGCCCTGGCGATCCGACTGCCTTCCACAAACCAGATGTTGCAGATGGCTTCGTTTCTGTTGAATCCGGGTATGAAGAGAGCCTACCTATTCATATCACAGATAATGATGACTTCGCTGCTCAAGCGGCTTCAAACTCTTGGAACGGCAGCGGTTCACTCATTGATCCTTATGTCATTGAAGAGTTGAATATCACAGTGTCGGCGACTTCTCCAATTCAGATTGGGAATACGACTGTATTCTTTGAAGTTCGAGGGTGTCTTCTAGTTGGAGGGCCAATAGGGATCGTTCTACAGAATGTGACGAATGCAAAGATCTGGAATAACACAATACAGAGTTCAGTGAGTTCCGGCATACTAGTCACAGTGTCGGATAATGTACTGGCAACCAATAATTCAATTCACAGTATCACTGGTGCAGACTCTACGGGAATCTACTCTCTCGGTTCAGACTATTGCGAGTTCTCAAACAACACAATACAGAGTGTAGACGGTTGGGGCATTCTTGCTGACTATTCAGATAACTGCTCAATCACTGAAAACGACGTATATGAGTCCTCAAATGATGGTATTCGTCTGCGAGACTCCTCTGAGACCAACATAACGCTCAACGTAGTGACGCATAGCGACATGAGTGGCATCAAACTTGGTAACTCGCATAGATGCAGACTAGAGAGGAATCTGGTGGGTCATAGCCTCGTAGATGGAATCTCGATAGAGGCCTCAGCTGATTCTATCATTCAAGATAATGTCCTGTATGAGAGTGGAGGATACTCTCTGGATGTGGCTGGCGAATATACGGACATTGTTGCCAATACGTTCTACAGGAGTCAGATGCAGGGGCTCCGTTGCCAATCAGACGACAACTATGTTACCCAGAACAACTTCATTGAGAACAATCTGCTATTCTCAGGGAGCGCCACATATCTTGACCACACAGGTACAAACAATGATATTGCAGGCAACTACTACGACGTCTGGACATGGCCAGATTTGGATGAAAACGACATTGTTGACCGACCCTACCAGTACGGGCTTGTTGCTGCCCAGAGTGACAGTGAGCCACATGTCAGAGTGTTCCTGACGGATTTGATGCATATCCTCACAAAGCCAAGACTGATTTTTCCAAACGAATCAATGACGGGAGAGAAGTTCTGGGGACCTGTACAGATTAGCTGGAGTATTGCTAGTGACACATTTGGCCACGATGTGACCTATAACGTGTCAGTTTCAACAGACATGGGATCTTCATGGATTGAGATTGCTCACGGTCTAACTGATACACTGCTTGACTGGAACTCTTCAGAGTTCGCAGAGAGTTCTGAATACAAGTTCAAGGTTGTTGCACAATGTAGCAGCGGCTTGGTGTCCGAGTATGTCACTAGTGCAATGTACGAAGTCGCAAGTCACACTCTGTCAATTCCGACTGTCTTGACACCGAACGGGGGAGAAACAATAGTCGATGACTGCTCAATAACTTGGATGGAGTCCGAGGAATCGTGGGGCCTTCAGGTTACCTACGATGTGTTCTTCTCTGCGGATGGTGGAGAAACGTGGACTGAGATTCTTCGTGATACTGAGGGGACTGAAACTCACTGGAACGTGCGCGGACTCTCGCCCGGAGAGGAATACCTCATACGGGTTGCTGCAAGGAGTTCTGCCGGTCTAGTAGCGGAGGATGTGTCGGATTCAGCCTTCTCGATAGCTAGATTGGACTACTCAATTGTCATCATAGCCGGTGTTGGCGGAGCTATTGCTCTCGTAATTGCACTCTACGCAGTCCGCAGAAGAGGCGCGGCCTGATACAGAATCAGAAGTGGTTGCGTTATTGGGCTTCTTTTTACCACATTGCCCGCCGTTCCCAGAGGATGAACTGACATGTTTGAAGCGTGGAAAGTCAGAGTTACGGTGATCAAGATATTTAGTCCAGAGGATGTATTTGGGCACGAGCTACATCTTCCATCAGGACAGAAGATTAGCAAATGCTCTCTCTTCAACGAAGGTGATGAGTTCATCATTGACAGCGTGATGCAGCAGCCCGAAGGTTTCTGCGGCTGGGCCTGGCGTGATTTATACAAGGACATTGCAGTCCTCTTCTTTGGGGGAAACTTTGCCATGGGGCCGGGCATACAATATACTTCCTGCACCGACGGAAAGAAGCCAGTCTGTTTCAAACTTGAAAGACTAGAAGAGAGAGCCACTTCAGGATATTGACAGTTTCAATCCACAATTCTCCCAGTCGTTCAACGGCGAACAGCCAACCACGATATGGACTCCATCTTCTGAGAGGTGGATTTGATTGTCATATTGTGGTCAATGAAATTGTCATTAACCGGCTCTGGAAGTTGGAAGTCTTATCTAGTGAATCCTGGTGGCTAATTGATTGGTTTTTGGCTGTAGTCATTGGGTTAACCTCCAACCGGTTAATTTATATATCAAAGGGCCGTTAGAGTATAGTTGCCAAAGTTAGGTTAATGTTCAAGTTAGGAGGAGAGCGACACGTTCACTCCATTGGTCTATCCAACAAAGCAACAGGCATACATCTGGCTGAAGAGGAGACAGAATGTCCGTCCCTATAAGATAGCCAATGAGTTGAACGTATCAAGACCCTTTGTGAGCAAGGCTCAACGAATTGCAGAAGAGAGAATCGACAAACTACTTCGCCATGCAGCATCAATAAACCGGATCAAGATAAGACACATTAATACACGCTATGGTATCGCCGCGGGCTTTTGTCCAGCCTACGGCATGGAAACGTATATTCTCTACTCACCGAAGATTGGGGTCCAGACATGGTTCAATCATGAGGGTGAATGCGGCACATGTGACCACATCAACCAATGCGTAGACACACTTCAACAGCTTGCTGAGGAATGGGAGATTCCCATTCCAGATGACAGACCTCCTACTGTTCTGTCCACCTATCTGTTCGATAAGATAACGAGGCGGTTGAAATGGATCAAGGAGAAGGAATAGAGATTGCAACTCACTGTCCACTGACACCTAGCTCAAAGATAGGATTGAGTACGAATACCGTTCGTAGAGAAATAATCGTGGCTGCGGGTCTAATCACAGTCTTGTCCATAGCAGCCCTCTCGACCTATCTGTTGTGGGCACCACCACCTCCACTGCAACTCACACAACATGCTCCCATAGAGATTGATGGGGATGCCGACTTCTCAGCCACAGCTCTGCTAGAGGGATGGCCTGGCGATGGTTCTCCTGGGAACCCGTACTTGATTGACGGGTTGCGAATTGCACGCAGTGGATCATTGGACGATGAGGGTAACTGCATATTGATTAACAATACACGAGTCAGCTTCACCATTAGCAACTGCAAGATCACTGGGGGTGGAACTCATATGATTTTCGAACTTGCAGTGGATATCCTTCTAGACAATGTAACCAGCGGTTTGATAGTCAACAATTTCTTCAACACCGCGTTCCTAGGAAACTCGCATTCCAACACCCTGGCGAACAACACCTGCACCTGCATCAATCTAGTTGGCTCAGATTCCAATACCGTGTCGAACAACACCTGCACCAGTAACGACTCCGGCATCTACCTTAGTGAGTCCAGTTCCAATACTGTGGTCAACAACACATGCAACGACAATGAACTATCTGGCATCGCCCTCTATGAAGCGCATTCCAACACCGTGGCCAATAACACGTGCAATGGCAACGATAGAGATGATCTTTTGGGAAGTGGCATCTGCCTCTGGGACTCAGAATCTAACACTGTGGCTAACAACACCTGCAATAACAACGAGATTGGCATCCTCCTCGGTGCAACCCATCCTATTACCGGCCAACCTCATGATGAAATACCGGCTTCGTGGCGGGAGATATGGTGGGATAAAGGAGGAAGGGAGGTAACACATTCCAACACTGTAGCGAACAACACCTGCAACAACAACACGTTTGGCATCTACCTTCATGAATCAGATTCCAACGCCGTGGTCAACAACACCTGTTTCAGCAACACCGACTCTGGTATCGAGCTCTATTACTCAGATACGAGCACCTTGGTGAACAACACCTGCCTCAGCAACAACATTGGCATCGTCCTAGGTTGGTCGGATTCCAACACCGTGGCCAACAGCACATGTAACAACAACAATGTCGGCATCTACCTCACTGACTCGACTGCCAACACCGTGGTTAACAACTCCTACTTTGGCAACATCGAACATGACATACTCGTGGAGTTTGGGAACGACATCGCGATTGATGGGGATGCGAACTTCTCTGACACAGCTCTGCTAGAGGGATGGCCTGGTGATGGTTCTCCTGGGAATCCCTACATAATTGATGGGTTAGACATTGACCTTAGCACTGGAAGCAGATCCTGCATATTCATCAACAATACACGAGTGAGCTTCATCATACGCAACTGCAAGCTCACTGGTGCGTGGGCAGGGATTGGACTGAGAAATGTCACGAATGGAGAACTGGTGAATAACATACTCGATGGTACCTCCCACGGCTTAATAGTAGTATACTCAATCAATTGCAGCATCACCGACAACACATGCAACTACAATGGCGATGGCATCTGGCTAGCTCGCTCAGATTCCAACACGGTGGTTAACAACACGTGCAGCAACAACAGATGTGGCATCTACCTCATGAACTCAAAATCCAATACAGTGAAAGACAACACCTGCAACAACAACACCTGGAACGGCATCCAACTCTTAGGTGAGTGCGGTCACAACACCGTGGTCAACAACACCTGCAACAACAACGACCAAGGCATCGTCCTCCATGGACCATATTACAATACTATAACGAAGAACACCTGCAACAACAACGCCATGGACGGCATCTCCCTCTCGGGCTCAGAATCCAACACTGTGGTGAACAACACCTGCCTCAGCAACGACATTGGCATCGTCCTAGAGTGGTCGGATTACAACACCGTGGTTAACAACACCTGCAACAACAACACCATGGACGGCATCTTCCTCGGCCCTGTGTGTTGTGGCGACACCTGCCGAAGCAACGAAATTGGCATCGTCCTAGAGTGGTCGGATTCCAACACTGTGGCGAACAACACGTGCAACAGCAACGACATAGGCATCTACCTCCATGAATCTGATTTCAACACCGTGGCCAACAACAATTGCACCGACAACAGAATTGGCATCTATCTCGAAGAATCGTATCTTGACACCGGGGATAACAACACCTTCTCGGGCAACACTGAACATGATATGGTCGATGAGTCTGAACTCAGGGAGCTAGCACGCAGGGAGTATGTGGCCAAGCAGTCTGTGTGGTTCCTTGCAGGTTGTGGAATGATTATTGTGGTTTCGGTAATTGCGTCCGCGAGATTCCGAAGAATGGAAATTCATGAGAATTATTTGTAAGGAGGAGATAATCGTTGAATAGTGGAACAAAAGCTTCGTTTGTAATCGGTGCTATTGGTGGTTTCATCATCGCACTACTAAGAATCCCAGGAAATCTTGGCTGGACCGAGGCTGCAGATGCTTATCAGCTTCACTTCCAGATACTTATCCTGGCTTTGATCCTAATCAGTATAGGGTTCTTTGGACTATGGCGAAAGAGCGGGAACGTCATTCTGCTAGTCAGTGCTATATTCATCATCTTGATGGATATCACCCGTCCTCTATTAACATACTTGGTGACCTACACCTTGTTGTTGCCTGTTGGGTTCGACCCCGCAGTTTTTTATGGCATCGGGTATATATTCGGAGGCGTGGGCTGGATCGTTGCAGGGATTGCTGCATGGTTGCTTCGCGAGGAATTCAGTCAGTTTTCCATGGTTGCTGCCTTGGTGTTTGTAGCTTTTGGCGCTTCGACCTTCTTGGCCCTTTTAATCGGATCTGGTGGTATTGGTGGCTGGTGGTATTGGTTCCAATTAGCGAATGGCATAGTCACAGGCATATACTTCCTTGATGCCGCAAGAACCTAGACCTATCTTCTGTCCTGGTGTCAGACAAAGTCGTGGACTAGACCGCTCAATAGACAGGCAGAAGTCTTTGGGTGGCCAAATCTCCTCGACTTCCCTGTCAGAGGACGTGCTACGTGACATTGAATAAACCCCGCTCCACAATTCTTTTAACCGTTCAACAGCGAAAAGCCAATCACGACATGGGCCGGTAGATCAGCCCGGTTGTGACTTCGATTTCCGCAGTCACAGGGTCAGATCGCCTCCTTGGCACTTTTCACGCTCTGGCGTGATTCCCAAAGTGGAGGAGGTCGCGAGTTCAAATCTCGCCCGGTCCACCACCACTCATTTTCGTGCCAACGCAGGCCAATGCTTATAGGAATACTTACTCAAATGAGAAACAGATAGAAGGAAGGCATCCTTTGACCACTTATACCTAGGCGGTGCGGTTCTATGGGAGATGTAAGGCCATCCCAAGCAAGAGAATACTCGACTATGCTTGGCTTGGTCGGCTGTGGTACAATGGTGATCGGCACATTTCTTGGGATGGTATTTGGAAGTATAGTCCCCTCTACTGACATATTCTTGTTGGGTTGTACCCTTTTCTTCATGGGCTGCCTTGGGGTTTGCTGGACTTTCAACCTACCTGACCAGGAGAAAGAAGACGTGATGCCTGTAGGAGTAGAGAGTCCGACTGAGAAGTCGAGGACCTGCGCCAAGTGAGGAAGACTCGACGGACTCAATAGCAGGTACTGCGTCCATTGTTGATATCCTC
>LRSK01000063.1 GCA_001563325.1 Candidatus Thorarchaeota archaeon SMTZ1-83 | reverse complement strand
TTCGCTGCACATCCCTACTCATGCCACTCTACCTCGTGGCCAGTCATCATCATTATGATGCTATTATAGCTGGCTATTTCACTACAATAATGCTCATTGCGGGCCTGGTTGGTGAGATGGTTGCTGCCCCCATCTCGGACAGAACTGGAAAACGAGTTCCATTCATCATCATCTCGACAGTAGTATCAACGCCGCTTCTGTTTCTCCTTAATGCGCCAATGGACCAGCTTACGCTCCTCCTCGTGCTCATTGGCATAGGATTCTTCTTCTATCTTGGTGTACCTCCAAATACAGCATTTCAGACAGAGGTCACTCCCCGAGATTCACAGGGATTAGCTTTTGGACTTCTCTTCTCAATTGGAGCAATACCGGGAGCTCTTTCTCCAATCATCTTTGGCTGGATTGGAGACGTCTATGGGCTTCAAGCCTCGGTCATGTTTCTGGTCATAACATCACTTCTAGCGGCTGTCTTCTCGCTTCTGCTGAGAGAGAAGAAAGGCGCAGCGAAAGACGTAGCAATTGCATTGGATCCCTTTATAGTGCCTGAGTAGTACATTGGTAGCTCTTTAGTCAACATCATATAGTAGGCAGCAGATTCACAGGCAACGATGATGGACTATCATATCCACCCATCTTATTCCGCGGATGCAAAAGGCACTCTGGAAGAGTTCTGCGGAGCTGCTGTGGATAAGAAACTGAGAGAGATCTGCTTCACTACACACCTTGACTCAGACCCAATGCGAGATGATGGCTTTGTGATGGTCAGAGGGGAGAGAATCAGCGTACATGATCCTGGCTGGTTCGAGGACTATGAGAATCATGTAAGAACTCTGGGCGAGGAATACTTCCCCAAAGGGCTCAATGTGCGTTTAGGAGCGGAACTCGATCTATATCCAGGAGTCGTTGAGGACCTCCCGGACGCGTTTCACTCAACCGAATTTGATCTTGTGATTGGCTCAGTACATCTCATTGAGCACAAGGCAATGTCAGTGAAAGAAGAGGCATATAGTATCTTCAAGAAATACGGACTAGAAGAAGTTGGAAACATCTACTATGACTGTATCAAGGAATCTCTGACTACAGGGCTCTTTGACGTTCTAGGGCATCTCGATATATACCGCAGATATGGAGAGGAATTCTTAGGATCGGGAGTCCACTCACTGTGGGAGTCACATATAGACGATCTTTCCAGGATGATGAAATCATGTGGAGTTGGCTATGAAATAAACACTTCCTCTATGTGGAGAAGTCTCTCGGAAACTATGCCGGAAAGAGATTTTGTAAAGGCCCTGCACGACAGGGGAATCCAGACAGTCACAATAGGTTCAGATGCTCATCAACCGAGCGAGGTAGGAAAAGGGATCTCTGAAGCTCTGCATCTCCTTCAGGAATCTGGATATTCTGAGGTGTCCGTATTCAGCAAGAGAAAGAGCAAAAGCATACCACTTGATTCCTTCAAATAGAATTATAGGTTAGTTTCAGAAGTAATCAATTGGTGTGGATATGAGAAACAAAATACCATTTCTCCTTGCGTTGATTGGTGGTATTCTACTTTGGATTGCAGGTGCTGCAGGCAGCGTTGGCATTGTAGGTACTATCACTCAGATACTTGCATCAATACCTGAGCTCGCCCCCTTCGTCGATATTCTGAATCTGATTTCCTATATCCTGCTTATCCTTGCTGGGCTAGGCGGCATAACCGTCATTGGAGGCGGCTTGCTAATGACCACAGACCGACTAGGGACTGGCAAGTTCCTAATCGGAATTGGTGCCGGAATGGGCCTAATCAGTCTCATTATACAGATCGCACAGAATGTCTATACTGCAGGTGCAGGCGCCGCTCTGGACCTATTCTTAGCCACAGCAATGACGACGACTGGCATAGGAATCATCCTGAGTATTATTGCAAGGCGGACAGCTAGGAAGCCAGAATAAAATCTGAACGAATAAAGAATCAATGTCAGCACAAACAACACCTGCCATGACGAGGAAATCCAGAAAATGACGGATTGGTATTAAGATGGCAATGGATAATGAGGATCAGCTAGTCCGTGCGGTGAGTCTAATAGAATCAGAGCTTTACGATAAGGCAGTAGACCTCCTGAGGATTTTCCTTGATAAGCATCCTGAGTCCATCGAGGGATGGTATAATCTTGGATTTGCATTGGCAAGTTCCGGAAAGGAGAAAGAAGCTATCATAGCATATGATGAAGCCCTTGCTATCGATAACATGATTTTCGAGACATGGTTCAACAAAGCAACAGCACTCTATGACATGGCAGACTTCGAAGGAGCCAAGAAGTGCTACGAAGAAGCGCTCAGAATTGACCCGGAGGATGCCGAAGCATGGAATAACTTGGGGAACGCATTTTCGCGACTTGCTGATGCAAGGAGTGCAATAGAGGCATATACTAGAGCGGTGGCAATACAACCAGATTATGCCGAGGCATTCTATAACTCTGCAAATGCCCACTTTATAGAGGGTGATGATGAGCGAGCTATAGCATGTGCGGAAGCGGCTCTTGAACTAGATCCATCCCTTGAAAAACGGGTCAACCAATGGATTCATGTTTCCCGAGACAGACTTGAATCCACAAGAGCCGCTTTGGAGAGGAGCAAAAGAAGGAAACAGGAACCAGGTGACTGACTGGATTCGTCAATGTTTGATTCATCACACCTAAAAGGAGCAAGTGTACAGCTGAGGAATTATGTTCGCTCCGACTGACCCTGAGAGAACAAGGAAGCCATTTAAACTGGATATCCGGATAATATCGGTTGTTGCTATTGTCATTCTTGTGAGTGGCGTTCTTCTGGCATGGGTCGTAGGTCAATTGGGCTTACCCTTTTTAGACCCTAGAATCATCCTAGGGGCCACCGTTCTCATCGCCATGATTCTCGTTTGCTGTTCCTCAATGATGGTGTTCGGGCGATTTGCTGCTCGCATGCCTCAGTATGGAGCAATGGAAACTCGATTTAAAGAAGGGATGGAGTTCTACAACAATCAGGAATGGGAGGCAGCCCTTAAAATCTTCCGGGAACAAATGGGTCCTGAGATGGACCACAAGCGAGCACTATTCTACGGTGCAAAATGCTGTGAGAATCTCAAGGATTTGGAGTGCGTCAAGAGATACATGAAGAGATACTTGGAACTCCAGCCAAAAGACAAGGAAGCTTGGGAGATGTTGGCTAGCGCCCACAAGCGACTCTTCGAGTATGAAGAGGCGGATGATGCCATGAAAAGGGCGTCAGAGCTCTGACTCATTCAGCTCTCTGCACTATGCAATCCTAGAGTTAGACACTTCGGGCAAAGAATAAGAGGGAAAGCCTTGGACATCACAATCTAGGAGGCAAGTTGAATGGAGAAAGATCGCCCTTACTGCAAGCTTGAGGTTGGCGAGGAATCAATCAGCTTGAGCAATGATTTGGTCACTCTTAATTTCAATACGAGACTAGGTACGATTTCCTTGGCCTCAGTGGATGACCAAATAATGTATTTTTCCAACGCGTATGTTCAGATACAAACAGAGCTACAGACTCTAGATTCCAGAAAGATGATCTATAGGTCATTCAGTTCAGTAGATTACAAGGATGAACGAGGAGAAGGAAAGGTTGTAGTCTTGAAGCTGACCGACTCTGACAAGAGAACGGAACTCAATGTGAGGTTCAGTATAAATAGGAATCAGAGAGGGTATAACTGTCTTTTGATGTTCAGAAACAAGTCTGAAGATGTGAGTATACTGGCCTTCAATCCACTTGCGATTGATATCGAAAATGAATCCAGGATATACACTGGATGGAATGGTCAAGATCTTAGATTCTTTAGGAATGGTTTCCAGTCATGGGACCTTAGTCAGGCACGGCAATTGGAAGTAGGAGAGAACAAGAGCCACTTCTTCAGTGTGCTCAGTAATGTCAAGTCTAAACGTGCCCTCACTGTAGGCTTTTCTACAATGGCAAACCAGCTTTCTGAAATAGCACTGCACGGACGAGAGAAAGAAACAAGCAGGCTATCACGAATTGTTGCATCTTCGCTCGGAGATGGGGCCCTTGTTCCCAAGAACCAGAGTTTTGCTTCGGAGGAGCTCGTCGTGCTGGTAAGTGATGACGGGCTTTCAGATCTAATTCAATATGCGGAAATCGTTGGCAAAACTATGACTGCTATTTCGTGTGAAAATGTTCCTACAGGTTGGTGTAGCTGGTACTACTACTACACTGTCATTGACGAGGGTGAGATGAAGGCGAATACAAAGCTGCTCTCTGAGCGATTCGGAAAGGAACTTGAATGGATTCAATTGGATGATGGCTACCAGAGGGCAATTGGTGATTGGGAACCCAATGATAAGTTCCAGATGGGATTGAGTGCTCTAGTTGATAGTATTAATGGGTCAGGATATAGAGCAGGAATCTGGACTGCACCATTTATTGCATCTCAACATTCCAAGTTGTTCAAGGAAAATTCCGATTGGTTTGTAAAAGATGATGAGAATAAGCCAATAGTAGCTGGCCAGAATCCTCTTTGGCTTGGCGACTATTATGCTCTTGACCTCACCAACTCAGAAGTAATATCATTCTTGGAGGCGACCTTCAAGCGTTTCCGTTCTGATGGTTATGAGTATTTCAAGATTGATTTCCTATACGACGCTGCAGTAGAGGGAAGGCGTCAGGACCCCTTCATGACACGAGGACAGGCGATTAGACATGGACTTGAAGCCATCCGCAAAGCCGTGGGTGACTCTTTCATTCTGGGTTGTGGAGCACCCCTAGGACCGTGCATTGGAATTGTGAATGGAATGAGAATTGGTGCGGACATAGGACCAGTTTGGATGTATGAAGGGGAGGGCGGCCTTGGCACGTATCCGGCTGCTATTAACACACTGACCAGAGCTTTCATGCATGATAGATGGTGGAAGAATGACCCCGATTGTGTGATGCTACGTCATCAAGACACCAATACAACGCTGGAAGAGCTGCGCTTATGGATGACAGCTATTGCACTTAGTGGAGGAATGCTATTGATGAGCGACCGCATTGAGGAGCTTTCTGAAGATCGCCTCCATATGTTCGACAAGCTCCTCCCGGTATATTCCAGGAGTGCAGTTGCAGTTGATTCATTGGTGGAAGCAAACCCTCGACTTTTTGCACTCCCCATAGAGACCCCCATGGGAAGTTGGGCAGCTGTGGGAGTGTTCAATTTTGGTGAGGCGCCTATCAATGTCAAATTCTCATTGAGAGAAATCGGACTAGATGATGACCTTCCTCACCATCTCTTTGAGTTCTGGACTGAGCAATATGAAGGGATGGTCGAGAAGATGGTGAATATAGCGGATCTAAAACCTCACTCTGTAAAGCTGCTTGCAATCAGACCAGAGTCTCTTGTGCCATCGGTTCTAAGCACAAGCATGCATTTCACCCAAGGAGCCGTCGAAATCAAAGACCAATTATGGGACAGTGAACGTAATCAACTGGAGCTTACAGTCATCAGAGATGCGAGAAGGATGGAATCCGTGTTCATAGTCTTTGGTTCAGAGTGGACACCTAAGAAGGCGTTAGTAGATAATGAGGAGGTCAACTTGCATCTTGTTGCTCCAGAAGTCATAGCGATAAGAGCGCAGTTTCGTCGAGGTCAGATGATCAGAGTGAATTTCACATAATATGGTGTTTTACTTGGCTGAAATTATTCTGTTTCTTAGATAACCGATTTTCTCAATGTAGAGCTCCATCTGATCACCGGGCTTGAGAAACTCAGGCGGATCTCTTGCGAATCCTACTCCCGATGGTGTACCTGTCGCAATTATATCAGCTGGTTCAAGGGTGAAGGATTGCGACAGATGAGAAACTATCCGACGTACACCACAACGGAGCAGGGATGTGCTTGAGTCCTGTTTTACAACACCATTGATCTTTGTCTGCATCGTCAGACCTGAACCATCTCCCAGCTCATCGACTGTGACGATGCATGGCCCTAGAGGTCCCAAGCCATCAAGAGACTTGCTTCTTATCCATTGAACGTCCTCACTCTGAAGGTCTCGGGCGCTCACGTCATTGATTATTGTGTAGCCAGCCACGTAGTCCAGAGCATTCTCTTCATCGATATCTTTGCAGGTCTTTCCAATAACAACCGCAAGCTCTACCTCCCAGTCCAGTTTATCTGAAACCTTGGGCATAGGAATTACATCATCAGGGTTCACTACACAAGATGAAAATTTGGCGAAAATTAATGGAAATCCGGGTGTTTCTCTTCCTGTTTCTTCAATATGCTCCTTGTAATTCAGACCAAGAGCTACTATTTTTCCAGGCCGATATATTGGGGCTAGAATTTTTACAGAATAAGTAGGAAAAACGAGAGGGCGCTGAAGCACGGGGAGCTTCTCAAACTTCTCTACTATAGACCTAACGGCATCTATTCCTGTCTCCCAAGTGAGAAGGTCCTTCATGGTTGTTGGAAATCTCTGTCCATCCGTGAGGTAGGTAGAGCCAAAATATCGAGCAGCGTCCGGAAGATCGAGAATCCCACCTTCAACCTCAACACCAATTGATGACACTCCGAGCCGTGAGTAAGTGAAAAGCCGCATGAAGCCTATTACTCTGTGGTATCATTAATCTTTAGCGGTAGTACTGATACAGGTGCTGCACCATCTGATTTATCCGATACCAGTAGAGTCAGTGCTAAGGAGTGTTCTCATTTGACAAGCAAACCAACTCTCGACGACCTTCCAGATCAGGTGTTCGTTGCCCTTGGGAGAAGAGGCATGGAAGGAATTCCTCTGAAGGAATGCACATACGCATGTGATGGCAAGGAACTTACACTTATAGAAATGAATAGAGAGCCGGAGAAGATAACTGGCAGGGACATTGAAAATGTAGTTGAGAATTGGGCTGTTGAATGTAACAAATGCAAGAAACCCTTCATAATAAGATGCCAAATTCGATATGCGAATGGTAAAAGGATGGACACCATGGTAAACCTCTTGGACGATGAGGGTAATGATTTAGGATGGTTAGGAAGCTACTAGGTGAGCTATTTGACGAGGAAGTACAAGATTTCCGTGTTACCTGGAGATGGGATAGGTAAGGAAGTAATTCCAGAAG
>LRSK01000062.1 GCA_001563325.1 Candidatus Thorarchaeota archaeon SMTZ1-83 | reverse complement strand
GACTTAAGAGGGCGAATGAAGGAGAGGATTACGTGGATTCTAAAATGTCCTGGGTGTGGGAACGAGGAACCAGAAGGCGCATCCAATCTGGAATGTCCAGTGTGCGGGACTAACATGAAAAGGAAACCAAAGAGAAAGGCAAAGATTTGAGATTCTAAGTAATACCTTGGTTATACTCCTAGTTTAATGGGTTCCAGAGAGTATCTGGAAAGGTGTTTCCAAATGACACACGGAGGAACACTCACGATTGATCGTGACCTTGATGATGTGAAGGCGCAGGTTAAGCGTGAGCTGGACACTATAAAGAACATCATGGACACACTAGAATACAGAAAGGAGAATCCTCATTGGAATGCTCCATTTCAACTTCATAGACTCAGAAGGGCGTTACGTATTCATTACTTGGCCTACAGAATACGAGACTCAAGCCCTGTTCCCAGCGGTACAATGCAGCTTGAATGGGAGCTGGACGATAAGTCTGATTTATTCTGATTACTCACCTATAATCATTACTTCGATTCTTCTATCCCGGGGCTTGTTGTCAAAATCACAACAAACTACCTGCTGCCATGTACCCAAGGTCAAGGAGCTATTCACAAATGGAATAGTAAGGCTAGGCCCCAATATAGATGCTCTCACATGAGAATGCCCATTGCCATCACCCCAACGAAGATGGTGTTTGTATATGATGTCTTGTGGCACAAGTCGCTCCATCGCGTCTGGAAAATCTTTCAGAAGGCCGTCCTCATATTCAATGGTAGTTATAGAAGCTGTTGAACCAGGACAAAACAGGGTACAGATTCCTGCTTCAAAGCTACTCTCTCTAACGATGTCCTCAACCTTTCCTGTCACATCAATTAGGTCACAATTTCCTTTCGTGCTCAATGTGATTGATTTGTGAAATGTTGCCATCTGTTACTCACCTTATCCATCAAATCTACTGCAAGAGTGCACTTCAAATTCAAGTATGTATCTATTTGTAGAGCCAATGGGTTCTTCCAGTTGTTTCAACATCCTCCGGAGCTCGCACTATCTTCGATTGCTTGACTAATACAAGGAGTCTCTTACGCAACTGCAATAGCTCTTCCTCTCTCTCTTGAAGTGCAAGGAGAGCTGCAGTTGGATTTCCCTTTTCCAAGAGATTGATGACGGTCATGAGTGAATGCATTTTATAGTCCTGCGTTGTTCGAGCCAACTCATCCATTTCAGATAGTACTTTGGCTATTTCATCTCTATTCTCTGAACGGTACAGAAAGAGGGCCTCAAAGACAGCGAAGAGGTCTTCGAACGCATCATTTAATTCATCAATTCCTTTGAACCCATCAGCTGATTCTTTCAGAAGTCTTATCGCCTTGTCCACTAGATCTTCTTTTCCAGTCTTAAGGGCTTCAACCCCAGCTGTCCTCAGCCAAATAGTAGCCAGTTCTTTGACATCCATCTCCTCGTAGGACTTAGCTGCTTGTTCGGCCTTAGCACTGGCAATCTCCCGATATGAAATGCTTCTATCGTCATCACCTAGTTTCTTAGCACAGTCTGCTGCTTTGCTGTACAATCTTGAACTCTCATCAATCGTGTCTGATGCCGCAAAATCCTCTGCAAGTCCAACATACATCTCAAGTGCTCGTTCGAGGTGCTTCTTGGCCTCTTGTGGACGTTGTGCTTCCTCTAGTACTTCCGACGCAGATTCCAAGGCTAGACCATATGCTTCTTTGTTATCTCTTTCGAGCTCAGCCTGACCAAGATAGTAGTCAATCACATCAGTATAGAGCGCATTCGCCTCCTCGTCTCGTCCCCATTTCATTAGGCACATTGCTTGAAATCTGAAATATTTCATCTGTGAATCTATTTCCTCATCATCACCAGCTTTCCTTGCGAGGACTTCAAAGAGCTCGTTGCCTCGCTTAAAGGCCCATTTTGCCTTAACATCAAGTCCAATCTCGAGGAAGAGATTTCCAGCTTTTATCAACAAGGGGGCAATGACTTCTGGCTTTCCTTCCATCTTTAGATATGCCTCAGCTGCTTTGGAAATTGCTGTTCTACGTCCTGTTGTCTGTCTTAGCATCTGATAGGACTCTTGTGCCGCATCATAGATGTTTCCTGCTTTCTCAAAGAGACCCACCGCCTCGTAAAGCTCACCTGCTTCCATCATGAGTCTAGTTGCTTCAGGTGATTCGCCTTCGGTCTGCATTATCTGCGCAGCCTCTGCTAAGGCATTGCCAGCTGAGAGTAGGTCGCCTTCACTCTTGGCCTTCTGAGCCCATCTCTGAGAGATTTTGGCTGCTCTATCATTAATCCTCTTTCCAAGTTCAAGATCTGCACATGTGTAATAGAGTCTACCAACCTTCTTGAGTAGACTAACTGCGCTCTCGAGATCGTCTTCCTCCTCTCTTATATCCGCCAAGCTCTCAAGTGCATCTGCTGCTTTCATCGTGAGTTGTTGCTTTTCCTCATCATCACGTACAAAGTCCGCCGCACGGAAGTAGAAGTCTGCAGCTCTCTTATAGTCCGTAGTTTCTTCAGCTGTCTTTCCAGCCTGTGTGTTGAGGTCAACAATCTTCTTCTGCAATTCAAGTGAGGTGGGTTGCCGAATCAGCATCAAGGTGGCATTCTCGAATGCCTTGAACGATTCGTAGGCCAGATAGACTTCTCTATAGATTAGAGCTGCACGTTCATATAGAATCGCGGCCTTGTCATTGACTTCTTGAGATGCGAAGACATTTGCGGCTTCGTCAAGCAGTTTTGCAGCTGCCTCCCTTCTGCCCTCTTGGAGGGCACTCTTGGCCTGCAATAATAGCTCGTCTACTGAAGTCACTGAACTGGCTCCTGCTACATGATTCGAATCTTTGATGCTTATTAATTCTAGTCGTTCTCTTTACCGAGATAATATGAATCTCAGAAGACTCATATACACACGTTGGCAATCAACCGTGGCAGTTGAAACCCGTTGAGCAAGGCAAAGACTGGCTTGGGTTTAATTGGGACCGGCAACATTGGCCAAATGCATCTTCTTGGGATTGCGGCACTTCGTGAGGCCGGACTTGTTAATGTAGAGATTGCTGCACTTTGTGATATAGATAAGGAATCACTAAATCGCACAGCAGACCTTTACGAAGTCAACCGAATCTATGATGACTATAATGATCTAATCAACGATGAGAATGTTGACCTTGTATATGTCTGCACGCCAACAAGCAAACACATAGACATCGTAAAGGCGGCTGCAAAAGCACACAAGGATGTTTTCTGTGAGAAGCCCTTGGCTCACAGCTGCCCGCAGGCGAGGGAATTACTAGCTGTGGCCAAGAGCGAAGATATCAAAGCGGGAGTTGGACTTGTTCTCCGGTTTGACCCATTTCTACTCTACGCAAAGAAACTCATTGAAACCAAGGATTTTGGGCGTCCAATGCAAGCTAGCATTCGAGATGATCAACGATTTCCTGTCGATTATGGATTTTATACGCAATGGCGTGGGGACAAGTCTATTGCAGGCGGCGGGACTCTAATTGAACACAGTATTCACGATATAGACCTCCTGCGTTGGTTCTTTGGGGATATTACAAGCGTTTATGCCAAGATTGGCTTCTTCTCTGAGAGGGAAGTGGAGGATCAGGCCTCCCTCCTGATGACTCACAAGGATGGAGCAGTGAGTACGCTTGTTTCTATCTGGCATCAAGTTGATCGTCAAAATGAACGCAGCATCGAGTTCTTCTTCGAAAATGGTTTCATAACCATCCGTCTTGAAACAGAGAATCGTTGGCTGGAATATCACCTTCAAAATATGCTTCCAGTCAGGATTAATGTGCACGAGGCCAACATAGCCTTATTGGAGTATCTCGGAGTCCATTCAAAGAATATAGCGCCAGAGGCACTGGATGCTCTTACGACAGTGGGCACTGAGAGATTTCCGGCTCAGAGCTATTCCTTCATTAAGGCTATCCAGGCAGATGAGGATCCTTCTCCAAATCTCCTAGATGCAATCGCCGCGCACAATGTCGTGGATGCAGCATATGAATCAGCCAACAAGAATCGAGTGATTGACTTGCTCTAAGCTACAAACCTCTAGCGCACATCTTAAGTAGTGATGACCTGCAGCTGACTTGAGCGAGAGTATGCGAGAAATCACAATCGACCAGGTTGACACATCAAAATACGACGCAATAATCGCCGGAGCTGGAGCTGGAGGCCTGCTCACAGCCCTTGGGCTGACTGCCAAAGGGAAGAAGGTCTTGATTCTGGAGATGGCTGATCGCTTAGGTGGTGTCTGGCATGGTTATAGGGTCGATGGATATCGCGTGGATCAGGGTCTGCACGTCATCACTAGGGTGAAAAGCGGTGCCTTCACAAGATTCCTTAGAACCTACCTCGACCCTCCACCTGAGTTTGTCCTGCATGAGGGTTGGTTCTTCAGAGTTCATGAAAAAGTGGGGACCATTCCATCAAGTGTTGGAGAAACTCTAGGATGGCCGCTCACAGGAGTAAAAGGACGACTCATCTTAGCAAGGATTGGTGCCAAGATTAAGACTATGAAGCTTGAGGAGATGCAGAAATACAAGGACATCACTTTCCAAGAGTACATGGAATCAGAAGGTGCTACTAATCAAGTGATGCTAGATGTCATGCAGAGTGCTATCTACATGGCTGCAGGGGTTCCCATCACAAGAGCCTCGGCATACGAAGCTCTTCGCACATTGAAGGACACTGACAAGGAGAGTACAAAACTTCAGTCAGCAAAGCGGCTTCTCTTAGGAGGATCAGAATATGACGAAGCTTTGGCAATAGGAGGAATGCAGGGATTGGTCAATCGTGTCAGTGATGCAATTAATGGTGATTATGTCCTAAATGCACCTGTTGAAGCGCTCGTTGAAAAACAAGGGTCAGTCCAGAGTATCGTCGTATCTGGAATGACACTAGAACACAACCTGATTGTCAGCAATATTCCATTATGGTCGATGCCTAAAATCATTCAAACCGAAGACGTCCAAGTATCTAGCTTCTTTGAACGATGGAGCCATATGGAACCGACAAGAGGAGTAACACTGTGGCTAGGACTGGACAAAATCGTGATAGGAGATAGAAAATCTCGGGTTATTGTTCATCCAAACCCAAATTTCTGGATGGTTTCAGTTTCGAGTTTTGATCCCTCATGTGCTCCCAAAGGTAAGGAGTTAATTGCCATTGCTGCAATCCTGCCAGAGAGCAGCAAACCACAAGAAGTGGTTGATGCAGTGAAGCAAAATGGGCTTGCAATATACCATCCTGAAGTCTTGAACCATATTGAAATGGAACACATCCAATCCTCCTACGCGACAAGAGCCGCCTTAATACCTGGTCAAACCAATCTTGACCGTCCCGGTCCTGGAACACCAATTAGGGGTCTCTACATCGTGGGAACAGATACTGCAGGGTCAGGAGTTGGTTTGCAGCAGGCGGCAAACTCGGCTGAGGGTGTTATACGCGCTCTAGAAGGACGTATCTAGGGTTTCGTAGCTCTGAGTGAATACATCAGTGGCATACTCTCCCGATGCGAAGGCAAAACCCATCTGCCATCTTCTTGTTCTTGCAGGAAAGGCAGTGCACGCCACGTTGTGAACGGAAACTCGTTAAAGAAATCGATTCTGAGCCCAGCATTAATGAGTGAGTTGATGAGTGTTGAGATACTGTGGTTCCATTCATACGTCACCGTATGCTCGAG
Organism: Candidatus Thorarchaeota archaeon SMTZ1-83; assembly: GCA_001563325.1. The sequence continues at coordinate 1,428 of LRSK01000062.1, read as the reverse complement.
CTTTGTGTCTGGATCCGCATACGTAGCTCCATCATAGAATTTCAGAGGAGTTTCCGGTGTGAAGTAGGGATACCTCAATCGGAGGTCTTCCACTCCTTCGTCATCATCGAACACATAAGGGAATGGATGAAACTCACGAATATAGAAGAATCCGCCCCGCTTCACATAATTGACCACAACCTGGGCCCACTTCTTCAAGTCTGGTAGCCAAGTCAAGACTCCTCCCGAGGTAAAGACGATGTCAAACTCCTCATCGAGTATCTCAGGCAGCTTATAGATGTCTGAGGCAATGAACCGGGCATCAACTCCGATTTGCTTGCTAAGGTTTCCAGCCAGTTTGACAGCTTTTTCCGAAAAGTCCACACCAGTCGTCTTGGCCCCCAGTCTGGCCCATGACAAAGTGTCCATTCCAAAGTGACACATCAGATGTAGCAATGACTTCCCCGAAACATCTCCGACCTCATCCAGCTCAATTGGGTCGAGTGTTTGTTTTCCCTTCAGGAAGCCATCTACATCATAGAACTTGCTCTGCTTGTGGACATCAACGCGTCTTTCCCACATGTCCTTATTAGCTTGGATGAATTCGTCCAATAATTCCGCCACCTGTGATTCCGTGAATCCAATCCAATCTGCATATAGTCTTAGCGAAACTCCTTTATCCTCGCGATGCGCGCCAGTTCTCGACCTAGCTAGGAACATAGGAGACAAAGCGATGGGAAAGATGATTGAGATAAGGTGGCATGGTCGCGGCGGTCAGGGCGGAGTGACTTCCGCAGAGCTTCTAGCTAAGGCAGCCTACTTGGATGGCTATGAGGGAGTGCAGGCATTCCCATTTTTCGGGTCCGAGCGACGAGGAGCTCCTGTAAAAGCGTTCACGAGGATATCTCACGACCCTATCAACGTCAGGAGTCAGATTTACGAGCCAGATATTGTTGCAGTGCTTGATGCCGGAATCATCGACGTAGTTGATGTCACTGAGGGTCTGAAAGAGAATGGAAAAGTCATCGTCAACACTCAGAAAAGCGCCTCTGAGATGAATATAGAAGGTCATGTCTATACGTACGATGGGACTGGTATTGCTCTGAAGCACAATCTCCTAGTTGCAGGTCTTCCTGTTGTCAACACGACAATGCTCGGAGCTTTCGCCAAGGCAACTGAGCTGGTGAAGCTAGAGAGCATACAGAAGGTCATCTGTGATAACTGGCCTGGCAAAATAGGTACACGAAATTCTGCGGGTGCCAAAGAGGCGTATGATACCTGTTCTGACAAATGAAGCATTATGCATACATTCGCTCATAACCGCTCGTTGAGGGGCCTGGCTGCTGCCCTCTAATACCATCAACTTGCTGAGCGACCTCTTCCATCTTCTTACGTATTTGTTCAGCACTTTCCATCAGCTCTGAAACTTCCACCCCTACATTGTAGAGT
>LRSK01000061.1 GCA_001563325.1 Candidatus Thorarchaeota archaeon SMTZ1-83 | reverse complement strand
TAAGATGGGTCATCCCGGGAATCCGGTAGATAGGTGGAACATCGGCTCTGCCAAGAAGTGAGAACCGCACGTTTCCAGCAGCAGACTCCATCCTTTGCGTGGCAGGCTACTCGAAACTGATCCTGCACACTCTCACTATGAAGGAACTCATTCTTCTGATATAATCAGTACAATGCGAGGTATAGCCCGAGGAGTGCCAAAGCTATCGCAACTATGAGTATTGGCACTGTTCCGTAGTCTCGAACAAGACCTGCGTCTTGACCCAATTCCTTTCTTAGCGCCACAACCTCGCTCACTACTTCTCTCTCGTTGATACGACTTGCCATCGCAGTTGCAAGCAACATGGCCACTGTCGTCAGTGCTACTGCCAAAGAGACCTTATCGGCTATCGCAGATTGAGAATTGGCTTCCTGCAGTTTCTCGTCGATTTGGTCCTGCACCACCTGTATCTGGCTCAACAAGAAGTACTCAAAGAAGAATTCGATTCCAGTATTCTCTATGATGAAGGTTTCTGCTCCAGTTTCGTGGTCCACGGGTCTGAATGCGTACGGCAACGCTTGAATCGCTGGGTAGGCGAAGAACCCTCCATAGAATTGCAGAGGGGTTTGAATGGCGACAGGTGAGCCATGCTCACTTGTGAAGGCCTGCCACATCTCCCACGTAACCGAGAAGTCGTAGCCTTCGTTTTCTTCACTAGCGATCCAGTATGTGTTTGTTGTCCCATTGAAATGCCTGTACAAATGTAGTATGAGCAGCATGCTCTGATAGCTTTGTAGCTGGCTTATCATGTCCGCGATTCGTCTAACATAGACTTCTCGTTCTTCAGGAATAAGACTATTGTTCAGAAGCTCGAACTCCATGTCGACGTGCCACACATCACTGAGGAGATCTCCGTACATTCTAACCCTCGTGATATCCCGTTCCATGAGATAATATGTCCGCGACTCCATTCGTTCGAGATCAGCTTGCAGTTCTCGGGCTTCATCCTCCTTCTGGACAGCCGTCGAGGAAAAGCCCTCTTGGAGGGTTCCTGCGACATAAGCAGTTCCAGAGATTAGCAGAATCGTCAGAGTCGCAAGTATGTATGCTCTTCTCAAATCTTCACCTCCTATGCACCGCATCATCCGTAAGGATGTGCGACGCCTACCTTATTTCCGAGGTATGATTTGTGTCGTACGGTTTCTTGCCGCCGAACGTTGCAATCTTCTCGTGTCCATTACGATGGCACTTCCCCTATTCCCTTGGATTACCGTCTGAGGACGTAACACATGTAATGACTTATGAGCGGAATACTACTCGAGCTCATGAGTGATTTGAATGAGATTCATTCTAGGCGGCCTTGGAAACTGGTACAAGAACTATGGGGAAGTAGAGAAAGGAATACTCGAAGCAGACCGGCTTGGCTTTGATGCAGCACTTATCCCCGACCACTACATGTGGGGCGACATGGGCGGAATGATGCATCGTCCTGACAGCAATGTGACAATGGAGAGCTGGATCACGCTGACATACTTGGCTGCAAAAACTGAGCAAATCCATCTTGGTACTATGGTCACTCCAATCCCCTTTCGACCTCCCGGGATGCTTGCCAAGATGATCTCCACTCTTGACGTCTTGTCGAAAGGACGAGTCATCGCTGGAATCGGGGCTGGTTGGTCACAGGCAGAGTTTGAGGGGTACAGTGAATGGAACGGATCGAAGACAAGGGTGGACAAGACACATGAAGGTCTCGAACTGATGCTCGAACTCTGGACAAAAGACAAGGTGGACTTTGAGGGCAAGTTCTACAAGGCGAAAGGCGCAATACTAGAACCCAAGCCTCTTCAGAAGCCGTATCCGAAGCTTCTATTCGGAAGCAGGGGCAATAGAATGCTCGCACTTTCAGGCAAGTATGGCGATATCATCTACATTCCACCCTGGCAACGAGGTGGTGGGCCGGCTGACGCCGAGGCCGCAAAAAGGAAGGTGCTAGAGGCGGCCAAGAAGGCCAACCGTGCCGACAAGGTCGACTTCATGGCGGGGGCTATGATGGGACAGCAAGTTTCTGGAACGGATGCATTCATTGAGGCCATCGAGTCGGCCGAAGAGTCAGGTCATGTGTATCATTTGGTGGCCCTCCCACGAGAAGGTGATGGCGCCGAATTTCTCCGCAAGTTTTCAGAAGAGGTAATGCCATCGTTCAGATAGTCGTGTACTTCGCGCATTCGTAGCACAATCTCTAGCGGAGGAATTCTAGAGAGTGTTTCTATCATTTCGTGACACGTCAGAAAGCATTTATCGCAATTCCTTGCTTCCATATTGATTCGATTCCACAAGAAGAGTTGACGTTGGCGTATGTTGGAGATCTTCATCCCCCTGGCCATACTTGCCTTCGTAGCTGAGTATTTCGCAGCCACACTTGGAATGGGTTACGGCACGACCCTTGCCCCCATCCTGATAATAATAGGATACGAACCACTCGTTCTTGTTCCAGCTATACTGTCTAGTCAGTTTCTTGCAGGATTCGCTTCAGCTGCTTTCCATCACAGATTCCGCAACATGAACCTTGCAGAACACATAGATGAGAGGGAGGCAGCTTTTCTTTTCTCGGTGATGGGTATCGGGGGCGTCTTGGCAGCCGCTCTTGCTAACATAAACCTGCCAGCTCAGTACGTTAAGACATACATTGCCATCACTGTGATGGCCATGGGGATGCTGATGATTGCGAACGTCAGGCGAGAGTCAGGGTACTCGCGTTCACGTCTTGCTGTAATAGGCATATTTGCGGCTTTCAACAAAGGAATCTCGGGTGGTGGGTACGGGCCTATATCAACGTCCGGTCAAATCATCAGCGGAATCCGTCCCAGGGCAGCTATTGCAATTACGGCCCTTGTTGAGGGTGTCATTTGCGCGCTAGGAATCGGAATCTATTTCGTCCTGTCCGTCTATCCTGGGTTTTTGCTCACTTTTGCCATTACTGTTGGAGCGCTTCTTGCGGCTCCCTTTTCTGCACTTACAACGGCTAGCCTAGAACAGAACCTACTCAGGAGTGTCGTAGCTTTCTCTACCTTCGCCATTGGTCTGGTCACGCTAATCTTGGTACTCTCGCCAATCTAACGAGACTCTTGCGTGATTCGGTTGGTATAGTCAATGAATGCTTCTGCGGAAGTTGCGTTCCACCAGACTCTCATTCTGCGACTGCCTGAATTGCCGGAAGGCTTTATAGGAGGCCCAATTCCATCTCGAACCCTCCGGGACATGAAGGTCACCCCCGGAGAATTGATTGAAGGAAGTACTCCCTATGACCGTTGCTGTAGTTGGTGTCGGACATACTGATTTTCGGAGCACAACCCCCGACGTTTCCTTCAAGGAGCAGATGTTTGAAGCTGCGGTGAAGGCTTACAATGATGCCGGAGTGAGTCCTAGAAAGGACATCGGTAGTTTCATCACAGGGGCAGAGGACTATTGGGAAGGTTACTCGATTTTCGACGAGTTTGTGCCTGACCAGCTTGGGGCGACCCTCCGTCCAGTCTGTACAATTAGCGGAGATGGACTGCAAGCTTTGCTTACAGGAGCTATGCAAATTGAAACGGGGTTGTTCGATGTTGTAGCAATTGAATCTCATAGTAAGGCCTCAGACATGCTTTCATTCACTGGAATCGTAAGCCATGGTCTTGATCCTGTGTATAATCGAAGCATGAACGTGAATCCCTTCTTTGTTGCAGGGCTTGAGATGAAGAAGTATCTCTCTGAAACAAAGACTACCAGGGAGCAATGTGCGCGAGTTGTCACCAAGAATAAGAAGAACGCGTTGGACAATCCACTCGCTGCCTATCCAGCAAACATGTCTATTTCCGAGGTCATGAAATCGGATATGGTTGCAGATCCGTTATCGAGGCGAGACATAAGCCCTCTTGCTGATGGGGCTATTGTCATTGTACTTGCATCAGAGAAGAAGGCAAAGGAACTCTCAGACTACCCGATTTGGTTGAAAGGGATGAGCTGGATTTCCGAAACACCCTGGTTGGAGTCGCGAGATTGGAGCGAAGCAACCTACGCCAAGCTTGCTTCGAAAAGGGCGTTCAAGATGGCTGATATCACTGATTCTAGGAAGCAACTAGATTTTGTAGAAGTCGATGATTGGTTCTCATACAAGGAGTTGCAACATCTAGAAGCTATCGGAATCTGCGATAAGGGTCAAGCAGGGAAACTTCTTGAACAAGGGGAGTTTGACAGAAACGGAAACACTCCCGTCAATGTGTCAGGTGGGCGACTCGGAGCAGGGAATCTCCTCGAAGCATCATCGCTTCAATCTGTTTTGGAGTGTGTCCTGCAGCTCCGAGGACATGCAGGAAAAAGGCAGGTCAAGGGGGCTCGAACAGCAGCTGCACAGTCGTGGCGTGGTGTTCCCACAGCGACCGGTAGCATGTTGGTTCTTGGTAACGAGTAGGAGAAGATGAAAGATGACAATAAAGAAGCGCGTTGCGGTCATTGGGGCTGGAATCACACTCTTCAGACGCAGGCTGAAGGAAACTGGAAAGGAGCTGTCCTACCATGCTTCCAAGATGGCGTTGGATTCCGCTGAGATGAACCTAAGCGAGATTGAGAGCGTTGTCATGGGCACTGCTCCTGACGCGTTCGATGGAATTCACATGAAATCGGAGAATCTTCTTGATGTAGCGGGTGGTACTGGTCGACCCTACATGCGGCCCTTTGTTGGAGGAGGCACAGGAGTGTTCTCTCCAATCGCAGGGTGGTGGCACGTTGCTTCGGGTTTGTTTGATACATGCTTGGTTGTTGCTGAGGAGAAGATGAGTCCGTGTCAGCCTCATCCACAGACAGCTTTTCGTACCATCTGGGATCCAATCATAACGAGACCTCTTCTCCCAAATCTTGTCTGGATCTTCGCGCTGGAGATGAACCGATACATGACGGTTCACAACATTCCCAAGGAGCATATTGCTGAGGTTGCGGTCAAGAACAAGGGGAATGCTTTGGACCATCCCAGTGCACAGCTGGCGGCAAAGATCACAGTCGAAGATGTCATGAACTCTGAAACAATGGTCTGGCCAGTTCAGCGATTGGACATCAGTCCTCCTAGCGACGGCGCAGCTGCTTTGGTTCTGGCCTCAGAGGAGGTTGCCAAGAAGTACACAGACTCTCCAGTTTGGATTGATGGTGTGGGTTGGTCTCTCGATAGCTCTTACTGGACCAATAGAGACCTCTACTTCCCTCAGTACGTTGAAGAAGCTGCGAAAATGGCGTACAAAATGGCAAAGATCGATGACCCACCGAAACAAGTGTCGTTTGCGGAACCATACGATCCCTTCACGTACAAGGAGCTTCATCACATGGAGGGACTTCTCCTTGCAAAGAAGGGAGAGGCACCGAAGCTCACTGCAGAGGGAGTCACACAGCGTGATGGGAAACTGCCAATCTGTCCGTCCGGCGGTCTTCTTGGAGTTGGTAACCCAATAGCCGCTGCTGGACTGATGAAGTGCTGCGAAGCATTCTGGCAATTGAGAAACGAGGCTGGCAAAAGACAGGTCGACGGAGCAGAGACTGGTGTGTGCCAGGCATGGGGAGATCTCATGCAGGTTGGCACTGTAACAGTATTCAGGAGATGATGACGATGAGTGAGAAGATGAAAGAAGTTCCTGGAATATACCTCCGAGATGCTGAGCTGAAGGCTGAAGACGCTATCACTTTCAAGTGGCGTCCAAATGCAAAGTATATCTGGGCTGGCGGAATTGCATACAGTCGGTTTTTAGAGGAGCTTAAGAATGGTCGAATCATTGCTAGACATTGCAGCGAGTGTGACCGAATTCTTGTCCCGCCAAGAATGTTTTGCGACCAATGTTTCCGTGCCACTGATGAATGGGTATATGTCAAGGATACAGGTACCATCAATACTTACTCGGTGTCATACCTCGATGCGGATGCAAACCGAATAAAGGACCCAATTCTAGTGGCTGTAATTGATCTCGATGGAGCAAGTGAGGGCGTTGGCATCCTACACTATGTTGACAATGTTGACCCGAAGGACTTGTACGTTGGGATGAAACTCAAAGCAGTGTGGAAGCCCGAGAAGGAACGAAAAGGCTCGGTGACGGATATTGCGTATTTTGAACCAATGAAGGAGGATTAGAGAGATGGCATTCGACAAGAACACAGATCCATTGAAGCTTCATCATGTAGTTGGGGATATGGAATGCGACTACATCTATACGCCTGGTGTTGCAGGTGACAAGTTCTTCAAGGCCTTGAGAGATGAAGGGAAGCTTCTCGCGACGCCCTGCGAAGCCTGTAAGATCACGTACCTACCGCCGCGCATGTATTGCGAGAGATGTTTCTCAGAACTCGACAAGTGGATTGAGGCAAAGCCCTCTGGTACAGTTGATACGTTCACTCTTGTACACGAAGACAGAGACGGCAACAAGCTTCCTGAACCTGTCCCTGTAGCTTTCATTCGGATTGACAGAACCGACGGAGGACTCATTCACCAACTTCGTGGAGTCGATTCGAAAGCCGTGAAGATTGGTATGAAGGTGAAGGCAGTCCTGAAGGACAAGTCAAGGCGAAGTGGCGGGCTGACAGACATAGACCACTTCGCACCCGCATGAATTGGTCGAATCCATAGAGTAGAATTGAATGAATGCGAGCTGGTTTCTGCCAGCTCCCCTTCTCTCTTTCGCTGAATCAATCGTGACAGAGTTTATTATGCCCTACTTCAAGTCCAAACTATGAAGATATCTTGTGAATCGTGTGGCGCTGAGAACTGGAAGATGGTCATCCATGAGGTTCGAGTCCCTGGTGGTGGAGTTGTCTACTCGGCAATGAAGTGTGGAAACTGCGGCATGGTCTACCCTCTCCAAGAGCTAGCCAAAGGTCGAGGAATGCAGGTGAGCAAAGACAGCGTAATCGGAATGTTGAAACAATAGAATACTAGCATTCCTGTCTTTCCCTACTTATCCACCAAGAGAACTGCAGAGGTTGCGATACGCCAAATGTATATCTAAGATTGATACTTATTCTGGGACATTATACCAAGGCATAGGAGTCGGTCGAATTTGAAAACGTGTCCTAAGTGTGGAAAAGCAAATGATCCGATGCGGAAGTATTGTCGAGCCTGCGGGGCCTCTCTACTGAAGAT
>LRSK01000060.1 GCA_001563325.1 Candidatus Thorarchaeota archaeon SMTZ1-83 | reverse complement strand
CATAGAAGGTGCTTCAGTAATCTCGAAACCGTCATTCTCAATCTCACGAATAGAATAGCCATGTTCTTTCGACAAATGCATCCCAGTGACGTATAGCCGAAGTTCCAGTTCCGAGCTCTCCTTGATGGCAAGTAATAGGGGTCTAAGGTAACCGTATTCTGCCCTTGTCCCAGTTACGACACCCACTCTTCTTCTCATCTAGACACACACCTTGGAATCACGTAGGACTACTCAATCGAACTCCATTCAAGAACTTCGTCTTCTCCAATCTCCTTCTTTGCTCTCCTCCCAATGACTTCGCTCCAATGCTTTGGCGGGATTCCGTAGCCAGGTCTCTTTACTGCAATCATCTCTTCAGTTAGTATCGTCCCCTTCTCAATCCTAACAACTGACACAATGCTCTTCCGTGCAACATCCTTCAGGTCCAACTCGGCGGTAGTAGGCTTCTTGACTCCGTCACCCAGAGCCATCTCAACATCTCTAATCGCGTCGACCATTTCTTGAAGCTCTCTCGGCTCCAGAGACGCCTTGTGGTCCGGGCCAGGAAGCTCTCTGCTGAGAGTGAAGTGCTTTTCTATCACACAAGCTCCTAGGGAAACCGCTGCTATAACCGCCGCGAGTCCCATGGTGTGGTCCGAGAATCCAACCGGAAGGTCGAATGCATTCCTAAGTGTATTCATTGCTTTGAGATTCACAGTCCTGATGTCGGCGGGGTAGTTGGTAACGCAGTGGAGGAGCACAAGCTCTTGGTTACCGGCATCTGATATCGCATGTACCGCGTCAGTCACCTCATCTAGAGTGGCCATTCCAGTGGATAGAAGGATTGGTTTACCAAAGTCCGCGACCTGTCGGAGGAAGGGAAGATTAGTGAGGTCTCCAGACCCAACCTTGTAAGCCGGCAGTAGCGAGTCAAGAAAGACAGCAGCATCAGGTGAATGAGGAGTGGAAAGGAAGAGAATCCCCTTCTCGTCGCAATACTGCTTTAGCTCAACGAACATGTCATATTCCAGTTCCAGACTCTTTATGAGCTGGAACTGACTGTCAATCTCTTTCATCTGTTTCTTCTGATACTCAGCCATACCAGCCTTTCGAGTGACCAGATGCTCTGTCTTAAAGGTCTGGAATTTGACGGCGTCCACTCCTGTTTCGCATGCAGCATCCACGAGTTCCCTTGCCAGTTCGAGTTGACCGTTGTGGTTCACTCCGGCTTCGGCGATGATGAAGACCGGTTCACCATGACCAACACGTCTACCTTCAATACTGACCGTCTTCGTCATGGCTTCAACCTCACTGATTTACTCGAACTTGAACGACCCGGAGCTCAAGAGGAATTCTATGAACTTGAAGTCAATCTCTCTGTCTATTTCCACAGATGATACTTCGTCCATAACATAGACTCTCTCTCGGTCGCAATGCAGGCTTTTGGCGTCTATTAAGTAGTTTCTGTCGTAGCAGTATATCGAGCCGTTCATCGAATAGACCTTCGGAGCGTCCTGTCTACGGAAGACCTCTCCCGCCGACGCCTTTGATAGATGGGCGTTCCCACCGGCATCAAGCTCAACCATATTGAAGTACGGGTTCTTCTTGGCCTCTGTGACACTGTACAACACTTTGGCTTTGCTTCGGACAAACTCGTCCAGTACGGCGTCTATGTCATGGGTTGTTCTAATCGGTGATGTCGGATCCAAGTCCATAACAACATCATATATCTCATCATACTCCTTCTCACAGAATCTAAGTGCGTGCTGTATGACAGGTATCTTCGGAGCCGTGTCTGTTGCTAGTTCGGGAGGCCTCATGAATGGGGTCTCTGCTCCATACTCGTCGGCCATGCGCGCAATCTCGGGCGAGTCAGTTGAACAGATAATTCTGTCTGCCTTTCCCCATTTCTTCATGACATCTATTGTGTAGTAGATGAGAGGCTTTCCATTCAGATCTCGGATGTTCTTATTTCTGACTCCTTTAGAGCCGCCTCGTGCACAAATAGTTCCCAGTATCTTCATTCTCAATCCCACTTGTTTCAGAATCTCAGTGTTCGCCATTCGTACCTATATATTCTGGTTCTCTGTTATCTTCGAGGGTCATGAAACCACTTCGTTATTGATCTGAAAGAGCCGCACAGTGACGAATCACAACGACTGACACAGCAAAGCCACTGCTGCACTCTTTTAGAACGCTCATTGGACATTGTTGGGACCTCATTCCGCCCCACCATCAATGGAAAAAGATATGTGAACCCTTCTTTGCAGCGCATTAAGTGACTACAACAGATAGGTTCTACTACCATGATTGACCGAAATGCGCTAGAGATAGTTCTGCAGATGGGCGGAGAGATGTTCGGCAGAACTGTCTTCGGAACAGAACATCTCACTCCAGAGATTCCTAAGCTCAGTAATGAGATTGCATCAGAACCGACACAGCTGGACAATGCAGAGCTTAGTCTTCTTTCTGACTTGCTATTCGAGGCGGTAACCGACAGCATGAGCGCGTTCGAGAACAAGAAAATCGGGCTCGCGCTCTCGGGCGGAGTAGACTCGAGTCTACTTCTGTACCTCTTGCGACAATGCTGCAAGAATGCGGATGTTGTGGCCTACCACAGCGATTGGAATTATCCTCCGAAGTCAGAGCTCGAGTTCGCCAAGCTGGCCGCAGAATTCACCGATGTTCCCTTGAAGATTGTTGATGTGAGTCCCGACAAACAGATTCCTCACCTGGATGAAGCACTTTCGAGGACCAAGACTATCTCATATACAACCGTACCGGTCTACATGGTCTTCAAGAAGATGGCGGATGACGGCATTGATGTGGCTGTGAACGCGCTGGGCCTCGACGAGCTCTTCGCGGGTTATACGTTTCACCGAAGCTACTACGAGAGAAGGCGGTTCCGCTTTGTTCCATACTCAGCATTCCTATTGAAGTATCGAATTGTACAAGCAGCTGCAAGAAGGTACGGAAGCGACAAAGCTTGGTTCCTAGCTCACGTAGCACCCCATTACGCAACGCGACTTGTGAAGGATAGTCACGTTGACATTGCCAGACTCTATGAAGAGAATCTGAAGGCCAGCACGATGTGGACCTCAATGCACAATTTCCTACTAGATGCAATGGCCTACAACTGGGGGAATCTAATAGCGCGTCCTGCTCATGCCAACGGACTGGAAATAATCTTCCCTTACTTGCACAATGGTCTCATTGGCAAGTGCTTGGAATATCACCCTCTCGCCAAGATTAACAAGGCACCTGTCAGGGAATTGATGCGGTCCAGATATAATTTCCCTGAGGAAATAGCAAGAAGGGGTGAAACGTGGGACAAAGTCGGCTGGGGAGGAACGGGGACACCCTACTTTCAGGACGCTAGTTACATGCAGGCCATCGACCCGGACCCCACAGTCGCCAAGGAATGGTTTACCGACCACGGAGTAAGGAAACTATCAGAGCTTCCTACAAAGCCCACCGTGTTGGCACTCAAGATGGCTCTCTTTCTGCGAACAGCGGAAATCGTTTGAGCGGGGTGTTCGGTAACAGAATCGTCTGCTAGGAACAACCTTTTTCAGAAGAGCAAGTTGCGTTCTTATCGAGTTAGATAGGCTGTTTCAGAGGAAACTGAGATGACCACTAGGATTGTAGTTGTCGGGATGGGTTACGTTGGTATCCCTGCGGCGGCACTGCTCGCCGATGTTGATGGGTTCGACGTCACAGGGCTTCAAAGAAGGTCTACAAGGTCCGGGTGGAAGATCGATGTCCTGAACAATGGCAAATCACCATTTGAAGGCGTTGAACCAGGCCTTGATGAACTCATTGCAAGAGTTGTCAAGAAGGGCTCGTTTCGCGTCACCGACGATACCAGTGTTCTTTCTGACGCCGACGTGATTCTCATCGATGTTCAGACACCTACCGACACACAGAATGTTCCCCAGTATGTTTCCCTCCGCGAGGTTAGTAGTGAGATAGGGAAGAAGATGAAGAAAGGAATAATGGTCATAGTGGAATCAACTGTGGCTCCGGGCACAACTCAGAATCTCGTCCAGCCAATCATAGAGAAGGAATCCGGACTCAAGTGTGGAGAGGACTTCGACCTCGTCTTCTCATATGAGAGAGTCATGCCCGGAAAGCTGATACACAACATTGTGAACCTCCCGAGGGTCATTGGAGGCGTCACAAAAGAGAGTACGGAACGTGCCGTAGAGCTGTATTCTAAGATTACGAAGGCCCCAATCCGAACTTCAGATGCACTTACGGCTGAACTCTCTAAGACCATCGAAAACGCGTTCCGAGACGTCAACATTGCATTTGCGAATGAGATGGCGCTAGTCTGCGAGAGCCTAGGTGTTAACGTATACGAGATAATCGACCTTGTCAACGAATTACCCAGCAGGATGATGCACATCCCCGGTGCAGGAGTTGGAGGTCATTGCCTACCAAAAGATCCCTGGTTACTGCGACATGGATTGTACGAGTACGGCAGCTGGAAGATTGAGCCTGAGATCATATCGTTGTCACGAAGAATCAACAACCACATGCCGGTACACATGGCATATCTTGTTGAGAACGTGCTTCAGGCGAAGGGCATGTCACTGAACAACTCAACGGTGACAGTCCTTGGAGTGGCTTACTTGGAGAACAGCGATGATACAAGAAACACTCCCGCAGCTCCCCTTGTGGTTCTCCTGCAATCCAAAGGAGCCGAGGTGAAACTCCACGATCCACATGTAAGGAAATGGGACTTAGCTACAAATGCTGTTGAAGATGACATTGACACGGCTGTGAAAGGGTCCGACTGTCTAGTCTTTGTGACCAAGCACTCGGAATACTACAATCTGGATTTGGACAAGATCAAGAGACTCATGAACACTCACACAATTGTGGACGGAAGAAACATCTTCGACCAAGTGATTGTTGCAGAGAAGGGCTTCGAGTATCGATGTGTTGGAAAGGTGGGAGCAAGACACTAATCGGCGTCCTGCTGAACATGAAGCTCTGAAGACTACTCCTTGATTCAAAGAGCAAACGGAGCTGAATGGACACAAATCATATACGTCTGGCCGGAATTGTCATGGAGACCCTCAGATGACCCTAGACGAACTCGAAGCAAAACTCTCCAAGATTGTCCAATCTCGAACAGAGCCAGCCGCCAGAACAGAGTGGAGCGAAATCCAGCAGAAACACAGTGTTGCTCTATACGACTATCGGTTCGACCATGTCAGGCTGGTCGTAGCCACAGCCAAGCAAATGGCTGCAAGCTTGGATGCAGACATGAAGGTAGTGACGCTGGCAGCTTGGCTTCATGACATTGCCAAGCCCGGAATGGGTGGTGTCCAGAAACATGGAGAGGCAAGTGCAGAGATTGCACGGGAGATACTCATTCAAGAGGGCATAGATGTTAGAACTGTGGAGCGCGTTTGCGATGCAATCAGAAGGCACGTTGGACTCACTCTCTCTGAGCGAGTGCAACCAAAGGAAGCCCAAATCCTCTGGGATGCGGACAAGATAGCGAAGTTGGGGGTGACGGGGCTGATTCACTTCCTTGTCAATGGACTTAAGATGAAGCCAGGATTGGACCTTCACGGTATTTCTCACGAGATTAGGAAATTCATTCTCCTTGCGGAGAAGATGACGGCCAGCATGAATACTATACCCGGTAAGAAGATGGCACAAGAGAGACTGAGGACACTTCAGAATCTGAGTCGGAGTCTGGACGAGGAGTTAGACACGGACCGACAATCAGAGGCTGATGAACCATGAGAGCGGGAATTCTGATCATTGGAAATGAGGTCCTCGATGGGCATGTGATGGATACAAACTCCAACTGGATTGAGAACCGCTTGACGGCCCAATCTGTCATGGTACACAGACTAGTGGCTATCCGGGATGAGATGGACGAGATCGCCAAGGGACTGAGTTTCCTGAGAGATACTTGTGATGTCATCATTGTTTCAGGCGGTCTTGGTCCCACGCACGACGATATCACTCTTAGCGCAGTAGCCTCCGCCCTAGGCTTGCCAATGGTCGAGAATCAACAGGCACTCGCCATGGTAGAAAGTCAATACCGGCTGCTTCACGAACATGAGATTGTTGGGAGCCCCGACATCACCGAACCCAGACGAAACATGGCGCTCCTCCCGGAGGGAGGCGTGCCAATGAAGAATCGCGTGGGGGGCGCGCCGGGAGTCATGATCGAAACAGAGAATCAGGTCATCTTCTGTCTTCCCGGGGTCCCGGCCGAACTCAAGGACATCTTTAGCTCATCAGTAGAACCATGGCTGGAAAAGAACGTGACATCAAAGTACGTCGAGAAGATAGTGGAGTTTGTGTGGAAGGATGAGTCTGAGTTCGCCCCACACATTGAAACCGTAATGAGCAGACACAAGGGCGTCTACATCAAATCGATGCCAAGGAAGTATGGTACAACTGATGTCCTCAGAGTCTGGATTTCAGCAAGAGGCAGTCAACAGGGCCCCCTGAGGGAATTAGTCGAGGCTGCAATTGCAGGTCTGTCTAAAGAGGTCGGTCGGGAACCGAGAGAAGTCGATTCCCATGACAATGAAAGCCGGCAACTATAAGCATGTGTTCTGCGGCCATGGCTAGGAGACGTGATACAGCCATGCAAATAGAGTTCACGATTGAGCTCCTCGACCTTGCCGTCTTCTTCGTCGCTATACTTTATGCGGTGCTCGTACTCACAATCGCAGACCTTGCTCGGCGGAAGTTCAACCTTAGGCTCGAATTCACAAGAAGGATTATCCATCTCTTCGCAGGTGCGGCAATCTGGACCGTTCCTTACTTTCCTCATCCGTGGGTCGCCACCTTCGTTGGACTCGCCTTTGTCATAATGCTCAGTTTCGCCAACAATGAACGATTCAGCAGGTTCTTCGCGGCCATGGCACGACCCGAAGACTTGGAGAATCAGAGTGTACGGGGTCCTCTCTGGTATGCAGTGTCGATCACTATTCTTACAGCCATTTTCACGTTCACCGGCTATGAGAGATTGTACTTCGTCGCAGCCGCCGCGATCCACATAATGATGTTTGGCGACGGAATGAGTGCGCCAATCGGAATCAGGTACGGAGCTGACTCGAGCAGAATCATACTCGGATCAAAGCGAAGTCCTCAGGGTTCGGCTGCATTGCTAGTCTTTGGA